>JAJDNE010000106.1 GCA_022340825.1 Acidiferrobacterales bacterium
CTGTGCACGCAAAATCTGCAGACCGTACGGCACATGCAGTTTCATCAGTTCAATTTCCGGCTTGGTTAGCTTTTCGGGTTTTTTCAGAATCTCGTCAGGAATGCGCACCTTGCCGATATCATGCAACATGGCACCGATACCCAGCGCCTTGATCGCACTCAGTTCCATACCCAGCTGACGACCAAAGGTGAGTGCCAGAATACAGACACGTAGACTGTGCTGCGCCGTGTAATTGTCCTTGTCCTTGATTTGTGAAAACAGCATCAAGGCATCGGGGTTGCGAATAATGCTATTGGCCAGACGCCCTACCGAGATCGTAATGCCGGCCGTATCTATATTTCGCTTTTTCTGCGCATCCTCGAACACCGTTTGCATCAGGGTAATCGAATCTCTGTAGGCATCGGCGACCAGCCGGATCTCGTCCTCTACATCAGAGAGATCTTCATAAGTCTGGGTCTGCTCGATGGGCCGCGCCTGGGCACGCAACATATCGAATTCAATGCGCTTGCGCTCGAGATCGTCTTCTGCGATTTTCCGGGGCTGGGTGACATGTTCAGGTGCCGGTGTCTTGTCCTGCTGAATTTCACTACCTTGCTCGGTATCGATGTCGACGTATCGACAATACTGTCGGAGGGTGGCCAACTGCTCGTCGGTATCGATCAGAAAGCCCTGGAACAGAAAGGGAGTCTCCAACCACGGGCGATCCAGCCCGGAGACATACATCCCAAGCTTCAAATCCCTCACATCCAGACGTTTTTTCACGCTGCTCCCTTCAATAAAAACATATACACCTGACCCCACTATCCCATGCAATAAATGCACCGAAATCAGTGAGTTAGCAGGAAAATCTCAAGGATCGATATTGTCTTTTAAAAATCAGATAGTTATTAGTATTTTTCACCGGCCATCCTGGCTCAAATGAAATTTGTGCACGGAATAAACATAGCCCAAGTGACAAGATTGGGCAATCTGTCCGGGGGAAATGGCGAAAACCGTCAACGTCAGGAGATGCTCAGGATTCCTGCGGAAGCTCGAATTTCACGCCTGTTCCGCCCAGCCCACAATAACCTCTCGGGTTTTTCGCAAGGTACTGCTGGTGGTAATCCTCGGCGAAATAGAATTCGTGAGCATCCAGAATCTCGGTCGTAATCACCGGGTAGCCCTCTGCGCTCATCAACGCCTGGTAATGCTCACGGGACGCCAGCGCTGCTGCCATCTGGCTGTCACTATAAACGTAAATGCCGGATCGGTACTGGGTACCAACATCGTTTCCCTGACGCATGCCTTGGGTGGGATCGTGCGATTCCCAGAAGGTTTTCAGGATCCGGTCAAACGATACGATGGAGGGATCAAACACCACCAGGACGGCTTCGTTGTGCCCGGTCATGCCGGTACACACTTCCTCGTAGGTCGGATTGGGCGTGTAACCAGCGGTATAACCTACCGCGGTGGCATAAACGCCATCCAGTTGCCAGAAACAGCGCTCCGCTCCCCAGAAGCAACCCATTCCGACAACAACCTTTTCCAGCCCGACCGGGTAAGGCGGCACTATAGAATGACCATTGACAAAATGTTTTGCCGAAACCGGCATCGGTATGCTGCGGCCCGGAATTGCATCTTCGCGACTGACCATCTTTAACCTGGCGGGATCAATATACATGCTCGGATAGTGTGGCGGTTTGCCTGGCAATTTTTAGGCGCAACATTCCGCGATAACACCTTCTAGCGCGGGTAGATGTACTCGTACATCAGCCGGGTAGTCATGATACCGATGCGATATTTGAGTTCCTGATTGATAAATTTACGGTTGCGGGTAAAGACGCGACCGGCATCCGAATTAAAGAATTTCCGCATCTCCAGCTCCTGATCCGCTGTCAGCTTTATCTTCGCATTCTTGTCGCCGCTAGCCTTTTCCCTTGCACTTTTCATCGCTATGCGACCGGTCTCGCTGCGAAAGAATTCCGTAATCCCTTTCGCATCTTTCTTGCTGTAATAATACGCGTAGAGCGGGATTAGCGTGGCGTCGAGCTTTTCTTCGTCTAGCGTGCTTACCAGCTTGCGCATGTTTGCTGCCTTCTTGGCATCGTCTTTTGCTATTTTGACTAACCCACGCTCAACCGAACTTGAAATGATTTCGTAGGTACCCATTTCCTTCAGCAGTTCTTTTACCGCCGACCGATGGCTTCTGCTGATATCCCAATCTGCGGCCATGCTGGCCTGAGCAGAAACCAGCGACACAACCAGGCCCAATACAATCACCAGGCTTTTCCCGAACTTGAGCATATCTTTCTCCGTGGAATACTTTCATTTAAGACTATCGTCGATGAACAACTGACCTGCAAGGCTGATCCGTGCAATCGTGTAGTTCAACTGCAAAAAACCGTCAGATCTGGCCGCGCCCGACGGATCATCCAAAGTTGATCAGGATTGTTCTTTGTAATTGCTGATGAAATTCTCCAGCAATTCAGTCGGCACCGCACCGGCCTGTTCCGCGACCAGCTTGCCTGAAGGATGGAATATGATGAACGTAGGCGTGCCGATCCAGGTGCGGCCGGTCATTTGCTCGTAAAGACCGGCGATCTTTTCCGGTTCGCCAATCAGCGTTGTAAACGGGATATTGTGTTTATTGACAAAATTCTGCGCCTGCTTCGTCTGCTCCTGGCCATCCATGCTGATGCCCAGCATTACCGCATCCTTGTCTTTATGCTTGTTGTGAAATGCCACGTATTCGTGCGCCTCCTGATTGCAGACGTGACAATCATGCGCCCAGATCATGGCGATCACCCATTTACCCTTGCCGGTATACGCCTTTAAACCGTCTGGACTGCCATCAAATGATGTTAACTGGACACCAGCTGCCTGGGTAACGGTGATAAACAGAATAGCGAGAGCCAACGGAATGCGCTTAAGCAGTTTATTGTTCATTGAACGTTTCTCCTGGGATGACCATTCTCGATCCGCTTTCTAAGCAAGTTTGACCTTAATATCTATATCAAGTTCTCCGGGTATCGAACCGTCTATTGCGATGATCCAAAGAAATAGCGAATTACCGCTCCAGGCTCGCGGCACAGTCAACGCAGTGGCTGGCGGCAGGGTCAATTTGCAGTCGTGCCGAGACAATTTCCCGCCCGCACTTGAGGCAGTAGCCATACTCACCTTCGTCCATACGCGCCAGCGCTGCATCGATACGGGCAATTTCCTGTTCACGACGACCCGCGGCCGCGACCGACATCGCCTGTGCCTGCATGGCATCCACCCGCGACACTCGACCGACACGGCTCTGATCCAGTTCAACTGCCGATGTACTGGCGCTATCCTCCTGGCCGGCATTCACAATTGCCTTGCGACGGGCCAGCAATTGCTCACGAAAGTAAGCGATCTCTTCCTTGGCTGTCATACGACGCTATCGGCCTGCGCCCAGACGCGCGAGTACCCAAATGATCAGTGCAAACGGAAATAGCGCCCATTTAGCCAGCATCATGGTGAAGGCATTGTAACGTCGCGGTACGCGTGCGCTGGGTAGATCGCTAGTCCCGTTTACCGATTGATCGATCGTTCGGGCCACGTTCATGGCTGATGATACCGCGCCTTCCATGCATGCAAGGTCGATCGCATTGCGCACCCAGTCACCGGCAAAGAACAGATTGTTGATTTTCGACGAGTTTACCTCCGGACGATTTGGCCACGCCGCCACGGTATTGATGAATAACGGCACCTCCTGGTTGGACTGGAAAACGTAGTGTGCGATGTCGTCTGTGCTGATATCGATATATTGCCGGATCTCGTCGAACAACATTTCAAATTGCGCGCCCTCGTCCAGGCCCTGCAATGGAATGAAGTTGGAGCTGATGAAAGACAGCTCCGTTGTATCGAGGCCGGGCCAATGCTGACTCTGATCAATGAAGGAGAGTCCGTATCGTCCGCCCTTGAAAAACACATGCTGGCTGGGCAAGCCGTCAATTTTACGATTTAGGGATAGGTGAATGGCAGTCATGGGTGCCGCTTCCAGGTGCCCGAAATTGCCAAGATCGGGATCCAGTGCCATAAGATTTTTTTGCATCAGTTGGCGAGTGATTTCGAGTGGCGTTGTGATCAGGAAATAATCTGCCTCCTTGCGTGTGCCGTCTGCGCAGGTGATTGCACTTATTTGACTACCGTTGGTTTCTATTTCACTCACCCGACATCTGTATTCAATCGTGATACCTTCACTCTGCAGTTTCTCTACCATTGGCTCGATGAGCGCATGCTGCATGTCAGTCTTCAGTATCGATAGAAAGGGTTTTCGATTTCGCAGCCAATACCCGGTCACCAGGCGCGCAGTCATCGCAGACATTTCATAGGCTGGTACTGCGCTGGCCTTGAGTGTGCTCTCGCCCTCGAGACTGGCGATATCATCGCTGGCATACCATCGACTTCGTAACAGACCGGTACGGGATATCCGGTCGAGGAAATATCGGCGCGACATACGTTCCGCTAGCGCATCGATTACAAAGTAGGCCTGTAGAAACACCTCGGGCCATGGTGCGAGTCCACTGAAGATATTCTTTATTATTGCGGTGACTGAATTAAATCCATACATCACCATAAACCGATCAGTCACCGGGGCATCGTTGGATTCGGCTTTTGACCGGAGATAATAGAATTTGTCGAAATCAATGAGCTTGATATCGAGCTCAGCCAGCAAGTCACGAACATTCAGGTACCAGGCAGGGAAAATATGATAGCCATGCTCAACCAGCCGCCCTTCTTTTATATTTGACCCCGCCTTGCCGCCAGCGCTGTCGGTCGCCTCGAGCAAGGTTACGCTAAACCCCGCCCGTTTCAGGCCACGAGCAGCCACCATGCCGGCGAGCCCGGCACCCACGATAACAACTGACTTCATTGATTCTCTCCTCCCGGGGAACCCGGGCAAAAATGCCCGGGGAGTATTTTTTATTTTTTTACCGGAATTACTAATGCCTATTTCAGCGTGGCCTTAAGGAATTTCTTCATCTCCTTCCAGGATTGCTTATCGGCCTTTTTATTGTAGGCGAGCGGAATACCAAACTTTTTACCCGTTTCGGTCGCAGCGGGATTGGTAAAGGCATGCATTGCATCCGGGTAATTAATAAAACGGTAGTCGACACCGGCGTTGGACATCTCCTGCTTGAACGCCTGAATCTGCTCGGGTTTAGTAAACGGATCCGCGGCGCCGTTTAACACCAGCACCTTGGCCTTGACCTCACCCTTCTTCGCCGGGTTCGCTGTTCCGAGACTGCCGTGAAAGCTGACGACACTTTTCAGGTCGACGCCCATTCGTGCCATCTCCAGCACAATACCACCACCGAAGCAGTAGCCAATCGCGGCGATACGGGAGGGATCGGTAAATTTAAATTCACTCAACACTTTTTTTGCTGCCAGAAAACGTTCCTTGGCAACGGGCATGTTGCTTTTTACAGCACCCGAGAACGCCCCGGCTTCCTTGGGGTGACTGGCCTGTTTGCCGTCGCCATACATATCGAGCGCCAGCGCCGTGTAACCAAGCTCGGCCAACATCCGTGCCCGCTTCCGTGCATAGTCGTTTTGGCCCCACCACTCGTGCACGACCAACACACCCGGGCGTTTGGCACTGGAACTGTTGTCATAAGCGAGATATCCCTTGAAGCTGGTATCACCCACCTTGTATTGCACTTCCTCACCTACAACGGCGGCATGACTGTTTGCCGAGACGAGCGAGAGAACTGCAAGTAAACCCAGGACAATCTTGTTCATATTCTTCTCCTGTGATGACACGCAAAAAAATCTACCGGCGTGTAAAAACGCGCGGACAACTAGCTTACACGGGGAAACGTTGCGGAGAAATATCGAAAAAATGGAGGGTTATTGCTGCTTGCGTTTGGCTCTGGCGGCTGCAACCTGGGCGTCAATGTGCCAGTCAAAGGAACAGTCCAGGTGCATGTGCACGGCATTAATGCCGATGAGACCGTCTTCGAGCATGGTGGCCAGCGGCGTACGGTTCCCGAACCGACTATTCGAACGAACAAGCCAGACGCTGGCCATGCGGTGATTGCGCGGATAGGAGGTGCGCAATGCATCGGCGATACCGGCGAGATGTGAAATACGCTCCCATATTGCCGGATCCTCAGGCAAGGGCGTGCCCTCGTGGTAGCGCTTCAACGACCGCGGCCGTGTACCTGCTGGCAGGCCAAGCAGTTCGACCTGGTCAGCGGCGGGTACCTGCCAATTCTCGAGAATGCCCATTATCAGTTCAGATATCTGGACGCGCTCATCGTGGCTCAGGTTGGTGACATTGGCTTGTTGCGGAATCATGGCAGAAATAGCGATCGTTTCGCGAAAATCAGCGTGCACTTTATCACAAATCGGTCAGTTTTTCCGGGCCAGCCTTCGATACCCATAGGGATTCAGGGTTTATGGATTCAGCGACCCCGTTTGCAGTTGATAAACCGGGGTCAGGGAAGGTAGCGAGCAAGCAGACCCATCGAGTAATCACCGGCGGCAACCGGTATGCGCACACGATAACCGCCACCGGGCACTTCCTGCATCTTGTGGCCTTTCAGGTCTTCCATTTCGGACAAGACAAAATCACGATTTCCCTGAGGCAATACCAGTTCCATTCTGTCACCCACGGCAAACTTGTTTTTGACCTCAACCTCGGCCAGACCGCTATCGCTATCGTAATCGGTGAACTCACCAACAAAACGGCTGAGATTACTGGTTGACTGCTGTTCCAGATAATTCTGGTAATCCTGGCTCGGGTGGCGCTTCAGGAAACCGTCGGTGTAACCGCGGTTGGCAAGGTGTTCAAGCTTACCGAGTAACCTCGCATCAAACGAACGCCCGGCCGCTGCATCATCAATGGCCTGACGATATACCTGCGCTACACGTGCGACGTAGTAAAAGGATTTTGTGCGGCCCTCGATCTTGAGGCTATCCACGCCGATCTTGACCAGTTTCTCAACATGCTCAACTGCCCGTAGATCACGTGAATTCATGATGTAGGTGCCGTTTTCATCTTCCTCGATTGGCAGGTAATCACCCGGCCGCTCACGCTCTTCCAGTAAAAAAGTCTGCCCGGACAGTTGATGGCGTTCACCCGTTCCCGTCTGTGACTCAGCCGGTAATACCACGTCACCAGTGACATCGGTCTCGGCCTTATGCACGTCGTATTGCCAGCGGCAGGAATTGGTACACGTTCCCTGATTGGCATCACGATGATTGAAATAGCCGGACAACAGGCAGCGACCGGAATAGGCGATGCAAAGCGCGCCGTGAACAAACACCTCAATTTCAGTATCCGGACACTGTTGGCGTATTTCCTCAATCTCGTCCAGTGACAATTCGCGCGAAAGTATCACGCGTTTGATCCCCACCGACTGCCAGAACTTTACGCTGGCATAATTCACCGTATTCGCCTGCACTGACAGGTGCACCGGAATCTCGGGCCAACGCTCTCGCACCCACATGATGAGGCCTGGATCGGCCATGATTAGCGCGTCCGGTTTCATCGCCATGATCGGTGCCATGTCATCAATAAAAGTCGCGAGCTTGCGGTTGTGTGGTACCAGGTTGGTAGCCAGGTAAAAATGCTTACCGGCAGCGTGTACCGCGTCAATGCCGCGTTGCAATTGCTCCAGGTTGGAAAAGTCGTTCTCGCGCACGCGAAGGCTGTAACGCGGCATACCGGCGTAGACCGCATCGGCTCCATAGGCAATGGCATATTGCAGTTTTTGCAGGGTGCCCGCGGGCGCCAGCAGTTCGGGGATTCGGGTCATGAAAATTGTTACGCCAGGTGAACGAAAATCGGGGGTGCGATTCTACGCGCCCCGCTATGGCGGCTCAATGGGTGGTTGGTGCTTGGTAGCAGTTGATTAGCCGCGGCGGCGAAATACCCTGGCCTTTTCGAAGCAAAACTCCGTGCCACTACGGAGACGCTGGATGTTGCTTCGATGGGTAAACACGATAAACCCTGCCCCGATCACGGCAAACACCATCCAGGTTGGAAGCGTATCCGGGTTGGCCATGACCATGACAACCGGTATGAACGCCAATGCCGCCAGCACGGTCGAGAGGCCAACATAACCGGTCAGTAATAACACTAATAGCCATGCACCGACGACGGGCAATACGAAAACCGGTTGTGTCACCAGTAACACGCCAATAAAGGTGCCGGCCCCCTTCCCGCCACGAAACTGGTGGTAAACGGGATAGACGTGACCCAGCACCGCGGCAAAACCGCAGGCAAGGGCCAGCGCCAGGTCCGTTGGGAAACTTGATGGTCCGAATAATTTTATTGCCATCGACGGCAGTAACGCCGTTGCCGCAGCGCCCTTGCCGACATCGATCGCTACCACTGCCAAGGCGAACCAAAGTCCCTGCGTCCGAAAGGCATTGGTGCCACCGGCATTGCCGCTACCCTGGCGACGAATGTCAACGCCGCGTATTCGACCGATTAGCAGGCTACCGGAGACGGACCCGAGCAGATACGACAACAGCACGGCCAGGATTGATGACGCCATCTAGTTTACTGCGCGGTAAAGAGTGATATCGCGCCATGGCTGCAGTCCCACCACCAGTGCACCGAGCCCGGCATGCGCGCCAACCGCGACACCGGCATCCAAAATATGCAGTGACTCGATACCCTTGATGCGCCGACGCAGTTCCTCGGCGAGTGCCTCGGCGTCTGCCAGGTTATCCCAGTGCCCTACCACCACTCGCCAACGTTCGGCGGGCGTGGCTCGCTTTTCCAGGTAGTGCGCAAACCGTGGCACCAGCTTTGTCCGTCCCAGCAGCACCCCTTTGCTGACCACCCGGCCTTCACGATTGTTAGCGATCACCGGTGTCAGGTGCAACCAGTCTGCTATGCGTTTTTTGCTCAGCGGTACGCGGCCACCGCGTACCGCATAGGAAAGGTCGGGAACGACGGCATACGTTTTTGTTAGATCAGCGACATCATCCAGGCGCTTGAGAATTTCTTCCGCTGGATATCCTGCCTTGGCCAGTTCAGCCGCATACATCACCAGCAGCCCCTGCCCGGCAGATACGTTTCGTGAGTCGTAAACCTGTAACCCGCTGTCTTTGCTGTCGTTAGCGGTCTGTGCAGCGCGATGGGTTCCGCTGAGCCTGTCCGAGAGATTAATCGAGACCACGTTCTCATGGTGTGACGCAAGAAACTGGAACTGGCGCCGAAAATCACCCACGGGTGGTTGTGACGTCCTGGGTGTCACCTTGCCTTCCCGCATCTTCTGATAGAACTCCTCGCTGCTGAGGGAGACTTTGTCCAGGTAATCCCGGTCACCGAAGTTAACCCGTAAAGGAACAATATGGATGTTCAATCGCTCAAGTTCCGAGTCCGGTATATCGGCACCCGAATCCGTGATAATGGCAACCTCGCTGCGCTGACTGTGTGCCGCCTGCTGCTGGGCATGCATGTCATCCGCCTTCTGGCTGCTGACCGTGCCGTATTGTTCACAGATGCGGTAAGCATCATCCGGATTATTCACGTGTACGTGTACGCGGGCCTTTCGTTGCGTACCCGCGATCACCAGGCTACTGCCAATATCGGCAAGCTGTTGGCGCATGGCAAGACGGTCGATGTTGTCACCAGTGATAACACATTCGGTACAGAAACGATGGGTCAGATCCATTTCCTGTCCGGCCGCACCCTCGTCATCTTCAATGGTCTCTGTTTCCGGTTGCGGTATTTCCCTGATCGAGCCCTTATGGACAAATTCATAGACACCTTCGAGCAGGTCGACAAAACCCTGTGCACCGGCGTCAACCACCCCGGCCTGTTGCAGTACCGCCAGCTGGCTGGTTGTCCTCGCCAGGGATTTGCGCGTCTTGTCGAGACCCCTGTTCAGCAGTTCAACGATGTCGTCGGTGCCGTTATGCAACTGGGTATTGAGCTCCGTTGAAAAATCGTGAATCACTGAAAGGATCGTGCCGTCGCGTGGTTCGGAGATGGCTTCGCGCGCAGCCGCCGCGCCTCGTTCAACGGCAGCACAGAATCGTTTGGCTGTCAGCGTTCGTCGTTTCCGACAGCCTTCATGTAGACCCTGAAGGAATTGGGCGAGTATGGCTCCGGAATTGCCGCGCGAACCGTCTAGTGCCGCATCTGCAACATGGCCCATCATCGAGCTAATATTTTGTTCCACCCGATCACGGGTCTGGTGCAGTATCGACACCAGGGTAAACGCCATGTTGGTACCGGTATCACCGTCCGGCACCGGAAAGACATTAATTCGATTGATGTACTCGCGGCGCGCAACCACACGAGCGATACCTGCCTGCAAGGCACGGTGAAGACGTCTCCCGTTTAAATAACGAATTGCTGGCACACCCCCCCCTGCTGCCGGTCGGCAGAACTAGCCTGAAGAGAAAATCTTTATCAACGAAGCGGCGATACCGCACAGCGGTTGGATGAAACGATTCATATAATTACTCGGTTTCGGTGGTCGCAAGCTTCTGCCGGACGGCATTAAATTCTTCTGTAATTTCCGGCGTAGGTTGTCGGTCCGCTAAACTGACAACCACAATTGCAGTGATGGAAAGCATAAACCCGGGGACGATTTCGTACAAATCAAACAATCCACCCGACAACTGCTTCCATATAACAACAGTCAGGCCGCCCGCGACCATACCTGCCAGAGCACCGTTTCTCGTCATTCGAGGCCAGAATAGCGCCAGTAAAAGCGTTGGCCCAAAGGCAGCACCAAATCCGGCCCAGGCATAGGCTACCAGATCCAGTACCTTACGCCCCGGATCCCAGGCCAGCGCAGTCGCAACCAGGGCGATAACCAACACCGCACCACGTCCAATCCAGAGCAGCTCTTTCTGGCTCGCGGCGGGTCGAACCATGGCGCGATAGAAATCATCAGTTAATACGGAAGCTGAAACCAGTAATTGCGAGTCAGCCGTACTCATTACGGCAGCCAGTATCGCTGCGAGTAACACACCGGCAACCAGCGGATGAAACAATGTGTTTACTAATATAATGAATACCTTTTCCGTATCAGCACCTGTCAGCGGCTGGGCCAGGTAGGCAACACCGACGATGCCGACTGCCAATGCTCCTGACATCGATACGACTACCCAGACCATGGCAATACGACGCGCACTATCCAGCGCGCTCATAAGACGAATGGCTTTGAACCGCGCAAGTATATGTGGCTGCCCGAAATAACCCAGACCCCAACCAAGTAGCGACAGGATCGCCAGTATCCCTAGCGGTTCACCCGTTGCGGACGTAAACGGGTTCAGTAGTTCAGGATTCGTTGTGCGGAGCGCGGTGCCCACACTGCTCACACCATCGATATGGGAGATCGCCACCAGTGGTACCACCACGAGTGCAAGCGCCATCAACAGGCCTTGTAGCATGTCGGTCCACGACACTGCCATAAAGCCACCGATAAACGTATAGATCAGTATCGCGCCCGCGCCGACAATAACGGCCCACTGGTAAGGCCAACCAAAGACTGCGTTAAACAACTTGGCGCCGGCAACCAGGCCTGAACTGGTATAAAAAAGGAAGAATAACAAAATGAAGAATGCCGCAATAATGCGCAACAAGTGGCGTCGATCACGAAATCGTTGTTCAAGAAAATCGGGAATGGTGAGGCTGTTGCCGGCGATCTCCGTATAACAGCGCAGCCGTCGTGCCATGATCCGCCAGTTGAAATAGGTACCGACCAGCAACCCGAGTGCGATCCAGCCTGCTTCGAAGCCGCTCGCATACGCGTAACCGGGCAAACCCAGGAGTAGCCAGCCGCTCATGTCGGAGGCGCCTGCGCTTAATGCCGTTACCCAGCTGCCCAGTTTTCGGCCGCCGAGAATGTAGTCCGCAAGATCGCCGGTGCGCCGGTAGGCCAACCAACCAATGGCGACCATGGCGCCAATATAGATCAGGAAGACAACGCCGATAGTGCCGGTGCCCTGGTTCATGGCGAGGGTCATTTCTCGTCCAAATTATCCGGACCGATTGCCTGAACCTGTCGCAACTCATCGCCGGCCAGGCGGTATGCTTTACCAAATCCGGTTACGTAACTACCCGAGTGTGGCGTGAGTCGAAGCAGCTGAAAGTCAGGCAGTGCTTTCAACGTCTGCATGAACTTGCCAAAACGCTCGTCGAATTGCGTCATAACAACTGACCACGATTCCGCATCACGTGTTATCGCCTCCGCACTGCATTGATATACAAGGCGGCGGCGGGCGAAGAGATTGCTACAAGACGATTCCTCTTCGATAAACATCAGGCTAACGACGCCCTGATTAAGCATGTTCCCCGTGTGCCGTGCCAACAAACTGACAAATACATAGAACGCGCCGGCATCACCGATGACACAGGGCGCATAGCTCGACTCGGGGTTTCCGGCAGTGTCGACCGTTGCCAGAATGGCGGACCGGAAATTGTCACGAAAGGCAACAATTTCCGCTGTGAGCGCGTCGTCAGTTTTTGGGTTACTTTCTGTCACTGAACCGGAAGGATACCGGCAATCGTCTGTTTATGACTTGTCTTTTTTCATCATTTGGTAAATCAAGATGGGCACACCATAAAAAACTATCGCAAAGACAATTCCATACAATGTCGGGTAGGCCATGATCAAATAGCCGAACACGATGACACCAATCAGCAACCACAACAGGATCATTACCGCCTTTGGGATATCTTCAGGCATCTATACTTACTCCTCTTTATCGTTATTATTCTGACTACAACCTATTCCAACCATTCAACCAGATAATAGAGCCGAAGTCCCTCTGAAGATCGCGAAGGACCGGCAACCACTGCAGCAAAGTGCTTGTTCTCGCTATCGGCGTCCTCCCGGGCCTGTTCGGCATTTTCCTTCAATACCACCGCGCCTTCAGAAAACCGATCCCGGCTCCGGCGCGGCGCATAGACAACCGCAAAGTGTTCTTCGACTATTTTGGAATCCGGATCAAACGGGATCTTGGGCATGCTCGCTCCGCGATTCTAACGCTACTCCATTTTCATGGAAGTCACCGGGCGCTTTTCCAGCGTCCATTCATGCATGGAACCGTCATACATCCTGACTTTATTGTTACCCATCACCTCGCTCATCAAAAACCACGCACCGGTCGCAAGATGGCCGCTATTACAATAGGTAATGGTTTCTGCCCCGGTATTGACGTTCATTGCCGCTGTCAGCTTCTTGAAATCGCTGACACTGGTAAAACGCGCCGGCATCGAGACCGACGTCACCAGGTCTACCGGAAAATTCTTGGCACCGGGTATATGGCCTTTGGCATAAACGTATGACTTCTTGTAAGTCCCGATGTATTGCACCAGATCGCGCGTATCGACCAACTGCACACCTTTTTTCATCGCCTTGGCCACATCGTCACTAGTGGCCAGGATTTCCTTGCGTTCGGTCGTCGCCACCCAGTTACCTGTCGATGCCTTGCTGGCTTCCGTACTGACCTTGCGACGATCCAATATCCATTGTGCCGTGCCACCGTTCAGTACCGCCACATTGTCGTGACCGAAATACTTGATCTGCCAGTACAGGCGTGTCGCGTTGGTGACGTCACCGCTACTTTCGCCCTTGCTGACCACTACAATCGCGCTGTCTTTATTGACGCCCCAGCCCTGCATCAACGCCTCAAAGCGGGCCTTGTCTGGTACAAGCCGCGTCACCACACGCCCGTCGATTTTCCGATCGACACGAACCTTGCCATAGTCAACCAGAACAGCACCGGGGATATGACCACCAACTGCTGCAAACTTCAGTTTTCCCGTTTTTTTATCGCGCTTGTATTTGGGTTTGGCGGTAAAACTCTTTACGTCTTTTCTCACATCGAGAATGACGACGCTGCCTGAATTTTTGGCCAGCCAACTTGTTTCCACCAGGGGACCGGGGAGCCTGGCTGCCTGCGTGGTGCCAAAAGAAAATACCATCAGCGAAGTCAGCAACAGGAATAGGGTTTGTTTCATTGATGTCATCCTCCAACTATCTTTGGGATTGGTTTGCACTGGATATGCTTTCGATACTCGTCTGCAGAGCCTCCATCAAATGGATCGGCGACTGCGCCAGCAAATAAATCTGTCTGTTTTCCAGAATATCAGCTCCCTCACCGGGTTCATTGACTCGGGTCAACTGGCGATCGCGCGCACCCAGTAAATTACCGATCTGTCCTGAAAACAACGC
>JAJDNE010000108.1 GCA_022340825.1 Acidiferrobacterales bacterium
AAGTAAAAAGTCGAGATGCATGACAGCGCAAGCGGCGCTGGCAACTGGAACAGAATTCTTGGTGATGGGGATGGTTTTGTTTTCTGAGCCGCCGGCCTAATAACCTGAACTGACCTCTTCGGTGCCAATCAGGGGTAGATAATCAGACGGCAGTATTCCGTATTCACCGGCAGGAATGACTTTCTTGATTTCCGGTGCGTTGGCCGGGTTTCTCTCCGCTTCAACCATTAGGTCAACGACTTTAACGGCCTCGAAAGGCTCTTTGTTGGAGTTGAGAACTAGTGCGATACGAGGCTTTAGTCGGCGGGTCCGGTTAACCGTTGCGACGACGCCGATGGCCCCCGTCGATAATTCCACCAGGCTGCCAATAGGATAGACGCCCATGCACTGGATAAATTGTTCAACCAGTCCGGGATGGAATGCCGAATTGCGCCACTGGTACATTTTCGATAGAGCATCATAAGAAGTCATGCCCTTGTGGTAGGACCGGTCACTGGTAATCGCGTCATAACAATCCACCACGCCGCCGATCATGCCGAAAACACCGATGTTGTCGCCTTCCTTCCCATTGGCGTAACCACCGCCACCGTAACGCTCGTGGTGATTGGCTGCCACTTCAATAGCCGCGTGAGGAATTCCAGGCGTATTCTGCAAGACCTCAACCCCTAGCGGTACATGGGTCTTCATGATCTCGAACTCTTTTTCGGTAAGCCGGTCTTTTTTATTAAGGATATCGTTTGGTACACGCATCTTGCCGACATCGTGCAGCAGGGCGCCAATACCGAGCAGGTTCAGCTCTTCGCGTGTCATCTCCAGGTGCCGCCCGAAGGTCAGCGCCAGGATGCAGACGCGGACACTGTGCAGGGCGGTGTACTCATCTGAATCTTTTAACTGCGACAAAACACCCATGGCGTCAGGATTGCGAATAATGCTTTCCACCATGTCCGCGATGACTGCTTTTGTGGCATCACTGTCTATCGTCTTGCCAAGACGAACGTCTTCCAGAGTGCTGTAGAGTACGTTGCGGGTTTCGCTCTCGATGCGTTTTGCAACCGGAAGTTCCTCTTCCAGGGTCGCTTCTTCCGCCGACCAGCGTTTCTTGCTGGGCGGACCCTTTAACACGTAGGTAAGGTCGGGATTGAAGTTGTCGTCGATCACGACCCGGGTAGTAGCGGGGCGCATCGGCCTGGGTTTTGCGCTCACTTTCAACGCGGGGCCTTTATCTGTGTCGATAAAGACGTATTCACAGGAGTTTCTGACCTCCTGCAGAAGTTCGTCGTCGCGAACTTCAAATCCCTGGAAAAGAAAATGGGTGCTCGTCCACGGGCGATCCAGTTCGGAAACGTACATCCCGATTTTTAGGTCACTCGTGTGAATCTTCTGTTTCATAAAAATACTGCTCGAAGAGCCTTTCTACTTATTGAGCCAGACCGTCCAGTGGGGTGGACGACGGCAAAATGAGTGCGACTAGCGCATACCCCCGTAACCAATAAGCCTGTTTTCCAGGCGATTCTGCATTTTTGTATTATTTGCAGAACCTAAATTGCTTCTGATTTGACCCCTATTGCACTAAGTTTAGACTGTTTTTCGGGGGCTTGGCGGGTTTCCACACCAGGCTTCTGGTAGGGTACTAGCTCCTTCTCCAAGTCTTTGTAATTCCAGAGATTTTCATCCATCAATTGGCTCTGGCGGACGTTGCCAATGGCGTTCAGCATGTTGCTCGGTACCTTCGGGTTGTCCTGTGCCAATGTCGCGATCAACTCTTTTACCCTTGCCCGGGTCATGTTCTTCTGCGATCCGCATAGATTGCAGGGAATGATGGGGAAAGCCTGTTCACCGGCGTAGGCAATAATGTCGGCCTCCTGACAGTAGGCGAGCGGCCGGATAACAATGTGATGCTTGTCGTTAGTCAGCAACTTTGGTGGCATTGACCGAATTTCGCCACTGTAGAGGATGGACATCAGCAGGCTTTCAATCAGGTCGTCACGGTGATGCCCCAGTGCGACCTTGTTGAAGCCATGGTCTTTCGCATACCGGTAAATGTGACCGCGACGCAGACGCGAGCAAAGGGAGCAATAGGTTTTTCCATCGGGTATCTTGTCTATCACCACGGAATAGGTGTCGCGATGAAGAACCTCATGGGCATACCCATATCTGTCGAGCCAGCCCTTTAATTCAGTGTCATCCCACCCCGGTTGCGCCTGATCCAGTGTTAGCGCAAACAGGTCAAACTGTTTATTGCTACGCATGCGAAGCAAGTGCAGCAGGCGCAACATGGTAAAAGAATCCTTGCCACCGGAAACGCAAACCAGAACCCGGTCCCCGTTCTGGATCATGTTGTAGTCGGCAATGGCGCGGCCGGTATAGTGCAAGAGTTTCTTTTCGATCCGTGACATAGGTTCATGTTCAGTCAGTTTCAGGGCGGCTTATTTTCTTTGAAGCGTGCACGGATTGCCAGCCCTGAAACGGGATGCGCGCGATGATTTTGCTAGAATCCGGTATTGCAGTTTGACCCGAGGACATCGAGCCGCCATGTTGGAACTTGTATTTATTCTGCTGTTTGCCGTCTGGCCAGTTGTGGGCTTGGCGATTCTGGCTGTCGTCAGCCGTCGAAGCCCTGCCGGGAAACCGGGCACGTTGCTGCCGGCTCAGGGTCTTACCGAAGTATTGGCGCGAATGTATTTGTGGCCAATTATCCTGTGGCGCATCCGGATTGCGCGGGCTGGTCGCGAACAACGGGAGGGATAACGCTAACTGCCGCTCGCTGGCCGAAACATCTGCAGGAGGGCGCGATCCGCTTCACTTAATCCGATGCCCTCCATTTTTTCCGCACCCTGGGCAAAGCCAAATCCGCATTTACATTCCTGGGTATTCATTGGCACGACTGCGGTGCAGTTGGGGCATTCTTTCTCGTTAGCGGTAAGTTGTGGAGACGGTTTTTGGTGATTATTTCCCGCGGATTTTGGTGACAGCTGGGGCCGGTTCGGTTTTTCGACCCGAGGGGCGTGTGACGCTTTTTTCGCTTGTACGCTGACCGGTTTTTGCACTGCCTGCTGTGCGCGGGAGCGTTGGGCGGCAGAATTTGCGGTATCGGCCATCTTCTTTCGCATTGCAGGCGGTGGCGAGGCCTGGCCTCCGGCGAGTTTGCTAACGGCGACGGGTTTGGCGTCGGCTGGTGCTGATTGCGCTGGTTTTATTGCCTTTGCTGCGGCGTTATTAGGTTTACCTTTGCCTGTATTCTTGGCTTTTACCGAAGATGCCGCTGGTTGCAGCTTTTTCGCTTTGGCGATCTGCTCGGCATTTGCCCGGGCTGCTGCCTGCGCCTTGCTGGTCTCGGCATCTTTTGTGGCACGGGATTCGCGCCGTAACTGTGCCACCAGCACCATCTGCTCGTCGTATTCGATCTTGGCTGCATTGAATTCGGCATTAGCCTCAGCAGCGATACTGGATTTTGTGGTGTCTTTGGGTGATCGGGCCTGCTCGGCGATCGCCACTTCGGCAATCTCTTTTGCCTGGTGCATTCGCACCTGAAGGTACTCGGCGTAAACTTCGGCTTCCTGTACATCAATTTCCAGGGCCTCGAACGAGCCCGTATTGGCTGATGCATCGAATACAAAACCGCATTGGCAACGGTTTCCCGTTACCGGGTTTTCGCCGGCACACCGAGGGCAAATTTTATTGAAAATACTCACAAGATTTCAGGAAAATGCTACTGCCTCCACCTCTATTAATAAGTAGCATAGAACTCACAAGCACTCTAAAGACAGCGGACAAGACCGGTAAGTCAGCGGACAAACGGCAACAAAAACAGGGTATTTATCATGGCCATAACGGCGAGAAGGAAAGGTATATTAGTATTCGCTAAAGTATTTGAGCTCGGCTCAGCCATCCCTATTTGTTCCTCACAGCGTGCACAACTGATTTGGGAGAAAAATGTGTATGACTGAAAAAATCAAACGATCGGATTCCGAATGGCGTGAACAACTAACATCAGAGCAGTACGATGTTTGTCGGCGCCATGGTACCGAGCGCCCCTTTACCGGTGAGTACGTGGCCAACAAATCTCCCGGGCAATATCGCTGTGTTTGCTGTGGCGCACCGTTGTTCGAGTCAGGTACAAAATTCGATTCCGGTACAGGTTGGCCAAGTTTCTGGCAACCGATTGCAGACGGCGCCGTTGAGGAACACGTGGATACTACATTAGGAATGCAACGACGCGAGGTGGTCTGCGCCAGGTGCGACGCGCATCTGGGTCATGTGTTTGAGGATGGTCCCCAACCCACAGGTCAACGCTACTGTATTAATTCCGTAGCTTTATCGTTTGAAGAAAAGGCCGCCGGAGAGAGTGAGTGACGGCGAACTATACTGGCGATAGTCGTGGCCATGCGGTTGGCGAAGTGGATGCCGGGTCAGCTATGGTTGTGTTGGACGACAATTCACGCTGGCAGGTCTATCAGGGCTTTTCCGACATCATTGCGGGATGGCATCCTGGAGAGATGGTGACGATTAAGCCTAACCGGGATCCCGAGTTTCCCTACAAACTGATAAACGTACACAAGAATCAATCCGTCGAGGCATGCTATCGGCCCTGATTCGGATTTACTTTTTTTAGAGTCAGCTTTCCCCGGTTAAGTCCCGATAGCGCGACTGAAACGCCTTGTTGCGAAGTTCTTCGGCATGTTCCTTGTTGTCCATTAGCGGTGACTCAATCCATTCGTCCGCAGACGCGTCGTATATCGCGAAGCGCCACGACCGACCGACTTTATATACTTTGCCGACATCCTTGTTGGCCTGGGCGAGCGCATCGATTTTTGAAAGCCTTGTTTTCGGTGATGTCGGCTGAGCGCTTCGGTTGTGGCCTCCCTGGATTATCTCGGTGTTCTGAACCTCACCGCTGGTGTCGATAATCAGTTCTACGGCATCTGGAACACGGTCCAAAACATAACCCGCCATCAGCATCATCAGGTTTTCATTCTGGGTGCCAATGGCATCGAGAATCTTATCAGCGGCGATCTGGCAACGTTGCGTCAGATTGGGGTTGTCGACAAAGTCGGCGCCCATTTGCCAACCGCGATCCATATCCTTGTCCATCTTGTCGAAGAACGATTTGCCATCGCTCATGACATCTTCTGGTACGTCAATCTCGTGTGAATTATCATCAACAGTGATTCTGATTTTCATGGTGGGGCGACTTCTAGCCTTGCTGTTTTTTGTCGACAGATTTGAAGCAGGGATTCTAGTGGCTATTTAATGTGCTGAAAAGTGCAAATACCCTTCACGGGAAACGTGAAAATGCGAAACTCAAAATGACCAAATTGATGTTTATTGTTGATCAGGGTGGTGTGCCGGTCTACTCGCAGGATTTTGCGAAACTTGGGCTTGAAGTCACCGTTGTGCAGTCGATGCGCAAGGCATTGTCAAAACTGAAATCCGAGCAGCCGGATATTATCTGTACAGAGCTGAACTATGACCCCGGCTTTCGGGACCGGGTTAGCAATCTGGAGCCGCTGCTGGCGAAACTTCAAAGTACCAGCCCGCAGACAAAGGTGATCGTATTTCTGGAGAGAGAGCACGAATCTAATCTGATTCGTCTCAAGGAAAGGTTCGACGTCTTCGACGCGCTCTACTATCCGCTGAACATGGAGGACATCCTCGCCAGTCTGAAAAAAGCACTCGACTGACGATGATGCTGGTTCGTTCTTGTCAGCTGCGCTTCTGGTGCGCGGCCTGTTCCATCTGCTCAAGGCTGGTGTGACGCACGTCCTTTCCCTGTACCAGGTATACGACATATTCGCAGATATTACCGGCATGATCGCCGATTCGCTCCATCGCTCGCGCGGCCCAGATATAGTCAAGGCATGGGGTGATGGTGCGTGGATCTTCCATCATGTAGGTGATCAACTGGCGAATGATGCCCTCATATTCCTTGTCGGCTTTGGGGTCCTGCTTGGCGACGTTTACCGCTGCTTCCACGTCCATGCGTGCAAATGCATCCAGGGCATCGTGAAGCATCTGTTTGACGTGATTGCCGAGGTGACGCAGGTCAATCTTCGGGTTCTTGGATTCGGTCTCCGCAGAGAGGCGGGTTGCCATGCGTCCGATGCGCTCGGCCTGGTCACCGATGCGCTCAAGATCTGTGATGGTTTTAATCACCGCGACAATCAGCCGAAGATCGCCGGCTGCCGGCTGCCGGCGTGCAAGGATCTGGTTGCATTCCTCGTCAATAGCCACTTCCATGGCGTTGACCTTGTAATCGTTGGTAATTACAACCTCGCCTAATTCAGCGTTGCCTTCAGTCAGAGCGTCAATGGCGTCTTCCAGTTGTCGCTCCACCAGTCCGCCCATTGTCATAACACGATTGCGGATGTCTTCCAGCGCTACATTGAACTGCTGGGAAATATGTTGGCCCAAATGAGATTTGTCCATTGTTGGCTCCTTTCAGAAATCGATTATCCGTAGCGGCCAGTAATATAGTCTTCTGTCTGCTTTTTCTGCGGGATCGTGAAGAGTGAATTGGTGTCACCAAACTCAACAAGTTCCCCGATGTACATAAAGGCAGTGTAGTCAGATACCCGTGCAGCCTGCTGCATGTTATGCGTCACAATAACTATAGTGTACTTTTCTTTAAGTTCGTATATCAGTTCTTCAATCTTAAGTGTGGAGATCGGGTCCAGTGCTGACGCCGGCTCATCCAGTAACAACACTTCTGGTTCGACTGCGATAGCCCTGGCAATTACGAGTCGCTGCTGTTGACCACCGGAGAGACCCAGCGCATTGTCGTTCAACCGGTCTTTGACTTCATCCCAGAGTGCTGCTCCCTTGAGCGCATTTTCGACGGCTTCGTCCAGCACCCGGCGGTTGTTGACGCCCTGGATGCGCAGACCGTAGGCGACATTTTCGAAGATTGATTTCGGAAACGGGTTAGGTTTTTGAAATACCATGCCGACGCGGCGACGGAGATCAGCCACGTTGACGCCTTTTTCGTAGATGTCCTCGCCTTCCAGCATGAGTTTTCCGTCAATCCTGCAGCCGTCGACGAGGTCATTCATACGGTTAAAACAACGTAACAGCGTGGACTTTCCGCAGCCACTCGGACCGATAAATGCTGTCACCCGGTTCTGCGGGATCTGGATATTGATCTTTTTCAGCGCCTGGCTTTCACCATAGAACAGGTCAAGATCCTTTACCTCTAGCGATATGGTTTCCTGCTCGATTCCAATGCTGTCGTTGGGTCGATCCAGGGCGCCAATATCAATGCCGTGAGTGCGAGCGCCGCTTGTATTCTGTTTGCCGTTGGTTTCCGAATTGATGCTCATCCTGTTAACCCTCTAGGCTGCGATACTTTTCTCGCAGGTGATTTCTTATCCCGATTGCCGCCAGATTCAGGGCGATAATGACCAGCACCAGCAAAAGCGCGGTTGCATATACCAATGGCCGGGCGGCTTCAACGTTAGGGCTCTGAAACCCTACATCGTAAATGTGAAAACCGAGATGCATGAATTTACGTTCCAGATGCAAGAACGGGAAGTTGGTATCCAGTGGCAGGGAAGGTGCAAGTTTAACGACGCCCACCAGCATGAGTGGTGCGACTTCACCGGCAGCACGTGCGACGGCCAGAATCAGTCCAGTCATCATCGCCGGGCTGGCCATTGGCATTACCGTACGCCACAACGTCTCCGCCTTGGTTGCGCCAAGCGCGAGACTGCCTTCACGAATGGAGCGTGGAATACGCGAGAGTCCTTCTTCTGTTGCGACAATCACCACCGGGAGCGTGAGAATCGCAAGTGTTAGCGAAGCCCACATGATGCCGGGCGTACCGAAAGTAGGCGCAGGCAGCGCCTCTGGATAGAACAGCTGGTCAAGATTTCCGCCAAGAAAATAGACAAAGAAACCCAGGCCAAAAACGCCATAAACGATTGACGGCACACCGGCAAGGTTGTTCACCGCGATGCGGATGGTGCGGGTTAGCCAGCCTTGCTTGGCATACTCACGCAAATAGACCGCAGCAACGACGCCGAAAGGCGTGACGATTATGGACATGATGATAACCATCATTACGGTACCGAATATCGCAGGGAAGATACCGCCTTCCGTGTTGGCCTCGCGTGGATCATCCGAGACAAATTCCCATACCTTGGTGAAGTAGTATCCAGTCTTGGCGAAAATACCCATGGCATTGGGCTGATAGATTCTAACGATTTTGGCCAGCGGCACCTGCATACTGGAGCCATCGGCGGCTTCAATCACCAGGGTATCGCGCCTAATCTCGCTATAAAGCCCGCTTAGCTTGCTTTGCAAGTTGCTGTACTGCGTATTCAGCTCTTTCTTGTCGTCCTCAATTTCTTGCCGCTTTTGCGGATCCGAAATATTTTTCAGCTCCAGGTAACGCTCTCGCAAGCGCAGCTTCTCCAGACCATAGTTGATTGCACCGATGTCGTGTTTTTCAATTTTCTCGATCTGGTCGAATAGTGTCAGTGCGCGTTTCAGCCTGGGTTTCAGTTGCGCCAGCACACCGTCTCCCTGAGCGATATCGGCGCCGTTCTCACGGATTGATTTCAGGTAACCGTAGGCATTTCCCCACTCACGGCGCTCGATGACAACCACCGACTCAGGTGTGGTTTGATCCTTGATTAATGGCTGGGCGATCCACCGGAAATCCTTGCCAGTCAGGTCCCGGTTGCCGGTCTTTAGCAAGTAGCGCTCCACGGTTGGGAGATCGGGCAGATTCAAGACGCCCATGTCTTTCAATCGGTGAGTCGCAACAATTTCGCTGTCAGTAATTTCGCCTAAAATCCGTGAAGTCGTACTGTCATTGTTGACATACTGCGCCTCGATGATATTCGCCGGCCAGAAGTAAACGAGGCCGCGGGCAGCAATCAGCAATAGCAGACCAACCACCATGATGATGCTGACGCTTACGGTTGAAGCCGTCAGCCAGATCCACGGGTCACCACTCTTGAACCAGTCTTTCATCTTTTTTCCTACAGCGAACTGTATTTGGTGCGTAGACGCTGGCGAATCACTTCGGCCAGCGTGTTGAACATAAATGTGAACAGGAACAGCACAAGCCCGGCAAGGAACAACACCCGATAGTGGGTACTGTTCAGTTCCGACTCGGGCATCTCCACCGCAATGTTGGCGGAGAGGGTACGCATACCCTGAAACATGCTCAGGTCGAGTACTGGTGTGTTGCCGGTTGCCATGAGCACGATCATGGTTTCACCGACAGCGCGACCCATGCCAATCATGATTGCAGAGAAAATTCCGGGACTCGCAGTAAGGAGCACCACCCTGATCAGGGTTTGCCATGGTGTTGCGCCGAGCGCCAGTGAGCCGTTGGTCAAGTGTCTGGGTACTGCAAAAATCGCATCTTCGGCAATGGAGAAGATGGTCGGGATAACCGCAAACCCCATTGCCAGTCCAACGACGATAGCGTTCCGTTGATCGTAATTGATGCCCATTTCGTTGCTCAGCCATCCCGGCATATCTCCGCCAAAGAACCAGTTTTCCAGCAATCCTCCCAGCGAAAGCGCGAACCAGCCAAGGAAAAAGACGACGGGTATAAGCAGGGCGCTTTGCCATCCTTCAGGTACTATATGCCGATACTTTCCGGGCAGACGAGACCAGGCATAAGAGAGCAGCAAAACACCGAACGGCATGATGATTAATAGCGCAAATATGCCGGGCAAGTGCTTTTCCAGGTAAGGGGCAAGCCAGAGACCTGCCAGGAAGCCCAGGATTACAGTCGGCAGGGCCTCCATGATTTCAATTGTCGGTTTTACAAACTGACGCATGCGAGGCGCCATAAAGTAAGCGGCGAAAACAGCACCAAAAATAGACAACGGAATTGCCACCACCATTGCGTAGAACGCCGCTTTCAGCGTACCAAACGCCAACGGCGTCAGGCTGAATTTTGGTTCGAAGTCATTGCTTGCTGATGACGACTGCCAGATATATTTGGGTTCATCGTAGCCTTCGTACCAAACCTTGCCCCAGAGTGACGACCAGGAAACCTCGGGATGTTCATTGTGGATGCGCCAGAAACTGATATTGCCGACGTTGTCTTCTACCAGCATAGCGTTGCTTCGCGGTGCAATGGCCAGCTGGGAAATAGGTTCGTCCGAAATCTGTTCGATAGCGAGGTTCCGATGGGCGGTGGCATGATAGATGCCCACCTTGCCACTGGCGTCAGCAGCGAGAAACCCTTTACGAAAATACTCAGTAGCTACCTGTGTCATGCCGGTTCGCTGATTGCGGAAGCTTCGGACTTCCTTCAGGTGTTCGATATTCTGCTCATCTCGCACCGGGAACCATTGTGCCAGTCGGCCATCGGAGAATCCGGCAATCAATGAAATGCTACCGGACAGAAAGTCCAGCGTTGTCAGTCGGGCTTTTCCCTTGGTCAAGGTCAGACGTTCAATGACCTTCGGCTCCTGTTTATCGTTGACGTCAAGAAAATTGATGACACCTTTGGTATCTGCAAGGTAGAGCCGACGCTGATCCGGGTCGATTAAAATATAATCAATAGTCCCGTCCACCGGTGGCAGATTAATGTTGCTTTGTTGCCACGCCGCATCTTCATCGAGCATGCTTTCGCCCTTCGCGAAACTGCTTAACACCGCATGCGAATTGCTAACGGAAATAACAGTCGCGCTCTCATCATTCATTTGAACAGCGATTTTGGTAACCGGCTTGCGGTGCGAATTTAACTTGATGTTTTTGTCGCTAAGCGGGTATTCGATCCGGGGTGTAATGACGCGAACATTGTCTGGAAAGGTAACGTCGTATTTTATCTGGAATACAAGTGCTCGGCCGTTGCTTAATCCCAACGCAAAAATATTCTTCCCGGCTTCGCCCTTGGCGATACTGGTGAC
>JAJDNE010000114.1 GCA_022340825.1 Acidiferrobacterales bacterium
CTGGTCACAGCAGGCCAAGCTTCTCGCCGACGATCCGGCAAAAACAGACTGGTTCGGCATCAGCGTCTCGGTCTCGGGTGATACTGTCGTTGTCGGCGCCAATAACGATGATGATCCCGTTCACGGTGACGATAGCGGTTCGGCCTTTGTCTTCACCCGCAGCGGCGGCGTCTGGTCTCCGCAGGCCAAGCTTGTTGCCGAGGATGGGGCGGCCGGCGACCAGTTCGGCCGCAGTGTCTCGGTCTCGGGTGATACCGCCGTCGTCGGCGCCTATGGCGATGACGGTGCTATAGGTGGCAGTACCAATATCGGCTCGGCCTACGTATTTAACCGCGTTGGCAGCCTGTGGCAAGAACAGGCCAAGCTCAATGCCAGCGACCGCTCAGCGGGTGACTCGTTCGGGATCAGCGTCTCGGTCTCGGGCAACACCACCTTCGTCGGCGCCAATAACGATGACGCTAGCGCTACAATTTCCAACAGCGGTTCCGCCTACGTTTTCAACGCCAACCGGGACCCGGTTGCCAATGCCGGGGCGGACCAGGCCGGTCAAACTGCCGTGGAATGTACGGGTAGTAGCAGCGCGCAGGTAACACTCGATGGTTCTGGTTCCTCGGATCCAGATGGGGATACGCTGTCGTATGCCTGGTCCGGAGCGGTCAGCGCCACGGGTGTAAGCCCGACGGTCAGCCTCGGTGTCGGCACGCACACGATCACACTAACGGTTGACGACGGCAAAGGCGGTACCGCCACCGATACCGTGGATGTAACCGTGCAGGACACGCTGCCGCCAACCGTTAGCGCCAATGACATAACATTGCTGGCCACCGGCCCGGACGGTGTCGCGTACACCGTCACCGCAGGCAACGGGGCCGGGCAATACACGGCCACCGACACCTGCAGCGGGCTCAGTGTTAGCATCGCCCCGGACCTCTTCTTCCCAATCGGGCAGACGCTGGTGACCGTAACAGCAACGGACACAAGCGGTAATAGCGCGTCTGCGGATCTGACCGTGTCGGTTGATGCCGTGGTTGTGGATAAACCAAAGGTCCATAAACACAAGACCCATCGACACAAAAAGAAGAGACATTTCTGGTCATGGCACAAAAAGTCCTGCTCGAGCTGGGTTCACAGTTGTGCTCAAAAAACCAGGAAAGCTCATAGGCATTGGTCACGGTCACACTTTGGATTTCGACACTGAGTCGATAACGGAGAGGCTGACCAAAAAACCCCGCTAATGCGGGGTTTTTTTTGGATTGACCAAGACGGTACTGTTGAAAAACGTCGGTGACGACGATATTTTCAATAAAAATTAATTGATTTAGTTGGCGGAGAGGGTGGGATTCGAACCCACGGAAGGTTGCCCTTCAACGGTTTTCAAGACCGCCGCTTTCGACCACTCAGCCACCTCTCCGTAGCCCGAGCGGCCCGCCCGAGCGGCGCCAAGCATACAGAAACCGGGCTTTCGGGGCCAGATTTTAGGCAAAATACCAACATATTTCACAATGGTATGGAACATTGACGCCGACACGCGGTCTCAGTAGCCTACCAACACTCAGAATTTTAGGAGAAATCGAGAATTATGGACCAAAACCCGAATGTACTAAGCCAGCAACGCCAAGCCGCCCTGGCAACCAACAGCGTCATCCGCAACACGTACATGTTGCTATCAATGACGATGCTGTTCAGCGCAGTTACGGCCGGCGTCTCGATGGCGCTGCGCATGCCGGTCATGACCTACCTGGTAAGCATCGGCGTGGCCTTCGTACTAATCTGGTTCGTGCTACCTCGACATGCCAACAAGGCAAGTGGTCTGGCGGTCGTCTTCGCCATCACCGGCCTGCTTGGCTTCTCTCTTGGCCCGATCCTGAACATGTACCTGGCCCTGCCCAACGGTTCACAAGTGGTCGCAACGGCTTTGGGTGGCACCGGTGCCATTTTCCTTGCCCTTTCCGCCTACGCGCTGACCACCAGGCGGGATTTCAGTTTTCTTGGCGGGTTCCTCTTTACCGGTTTTATCGTCATCCTGCTGGCAGCACTGGCAAATATCTTCCTTGCCATCCCGGCAATGTCACTGGCCATCTCGGCAGCGGTCATTCTTATTATGAGCGGGTTCATCCTGTATGACACCAGTCGAATGATTCATGGCGGTGAAACTAACTACATCCTGGCGACTGTTGGGCTGTACCTGAGCATCTTCAACATCTTTATTAACCTGCTGCAGCTGCTGGGTATTGCCGGCGGCGACGATTGATTCACCCAGGCAGAAGTTGAAACAACGAAGCCCCGGTCTAGCCGGGGCTTTTTGTATCAGAACCTGGTTTATCTCAAACGGTATCGGGGTATGTCTATGTGGTTAAAAATCGGTAGCGCGCTATTGCTCATCGCTATGCTCGCGGTCATCTGGCCCCGTGCAAGGCAGATGCTTGCGAACAGTCCCAAGGGAAGCGGTGACGACTGGAAATCATTTGTAATTATAATCTCCGCCGTGGCCCTGTTTGTGTTGTTACTGATTCAGCTGGTATAGCGGTAATTCGAACTCAGTCGCCCTTTAGAAAAACTTTTTTTCTACAACAGGATGAATGCCATCGTAATGCATGAATATAGCCCTGGCGCTACGAAGCCCGTCCATATCCTTCTGCCCCAACCCGGTCGCCTCCCCCACCTGCGTTTCACTAACGTGCTTCGGAATCATATTGCGCTTGTCGTGGCGCCCATATCGACGCTGGTTCCATATCACCCACAGCGTTAACGCCAGTGCCATGGCAAGTATGGCAATCGTGTAATTTACCAGCTGATCGCTAAAGGACTGGTAACCACCCATTGTGATCATGCGATCAGTAAAGAAGTAGACGCCTCCCGCCCACAGTATCAAGCTAACCAGGGGCATAATGAAGTACAGCCACAGACCCCAGAACACCATGGTCATCGCCAGTTCAGTGGCGCCTCGTGGCGATCCCAGCCCTGAGCGCTTCTGGAAATACTGGCGTCGCTCGTTGCCCATTTGACGCTCACGACGAAGCGTCGGTAGCGGCGCGCTTTCACGACCGGGGCTGCGCCAGGTACCCGAGGCCTGTACCTTGCGTAAAAGCTGTCTAATACCCAACGGTACAGCTGCCACAGTCGTCGCAGCATTAAAAACCCAGTAAACCGCCGGGTACCAGATTGCCCAGAACAGATAACGCACCAGGCCCCGGCGCTCATAATAACTATCCAGGGTCAGGCCGATGGCAAACTGCACCAGACAGACCACGGCGAGAATGACGCCGGTCCATCCGGGCAACAGCGAATTGACCGCGAGCGATTGCGGCCAGAGATCGTCTGACAAGAGTTGCGTTGCTGCCCAGAAGACAAGCGTCAGGACCAGCGCATAGCACCAGATCACACCAAGCCAATACTCGGTCATTACCGGCCACATACGACGACTGACCCAGTGGTTCATGTTGCCGGCATAACGGGTCGCCGCTTCGAAACCGCCCCGCGCCCAGCGCAGCCGCTGGTTCCACAGACCCTTTAGTGATTCCGGCACCAGAATCCAGGTCAATGCCTTGGGTTCATAGCGAATGTCCCAGTGCGCCAGCTGCAACTTCCAGCTGATATCGACATCTTCCGTAACGGTATCGGAAGACCAGTAGCCCACTTTGTGGACAGCCGAGCGTCGATAACAGGCATTCACACCCGAGACAGTAAACAGCCTTCCAACAGAGCGCTGTGCACGCTTGATCATGCCAACAATGGCGGAAAATTCGCCAATCTGGATGCGAGCCAGCAGACCCGAACGATTCATCACACGTGGATTACCGGTTACCGCACCCACGCGCGGGCCACTGAGGAAATGCTTCATCATGTAGAACAACGCATTTTTGTCCAGTAGCGCATCGGCATCAATACACATCAAAAACTCACCCCGGCTTGCCATGGCTCCGGCGCGAAGTGCCTTGGCCTTACCGTGGTTTTTTGTCAACGTAATAACACGGAGTCGTTCTACATTGTCGGCCAGTTGTTCAAGCAATGCGGCGGTGCCGTCAGTACTGCCATCGTTGATCGCAATGATCTCGAAATTCGGATAGTTGTTTTGGGAGAGGTGCTCGACAGTATCCTGTATACACAGCTCCTCGTTGTGACACGGCACCAGCACCGACACCAGCGGATGCACTTCCAGTTCCGGGGGGTCACGCCTGCCCCACTCCCTGCGCATGAAAAATGTGACCGCACCCATCATCCAGAATATGGCCATGAACAACGGGTAGAAAAAGACAAAGAAAAACAGTATTTCGGCAGCGATAGCGCGCTTTGGCGGCAGATCCACAGAAAGCTCTGACAGGATCTGCGGATACATGCGACCATCATTGGCTATGCTGCCACGATAGCCGTAATTCTCGATTCCCTGAAGGCGCAGCTCATACATTGACCGTGCAACCGTATCCGCATCGGTGTCTTCATCCGGCATCAACGCAACCAATGCACGTAGATTACCGCTCTCAATTTTCCGCACTTGTCGCTTTACTGTTGCCATGGGCGTCGCCGGGGACTTCTTCACCACGATCAGGTCAAGGTTATCTGTCTCTAGCGGAGCATCAGCAGAAAGAAGCTGGCCGAACTCGGCGTCAACACGATAGCGCTGGATGCTTCGCTGAATAGAATCCAGGCGTGGCGGCGGAGTATTACCTTCAAACACGATGCCGGTAAAATCATTGAACCTCGCCAGGCTCTCGTAGAACCGGGTCTCGTTTCTCACTGCCAGCTTCGATGGTACCCGAACATAAATATCCTGAACCGGCAGACGGGTACGAATCTGGTGTAAAACACGATTGAGTACGTCTGCTGCCACAGGGATATCCGGGTTAGGAAAAAACGCCTGACGTTGATCAGCAGTCAAAGCGGAGACGATCACCGCATTCACATGCAATGCCTCGATGCGATCGAGCAGGCGAGAAAGTATCAGCTCTCGCTCTTCCGCACTGGCATCGGCCATGGAATCCAATCCGAAGTCGACAAACCGTACCGGTTTTGTTTTTACCTTGATCAGCCCCAGCCACTGACGAATGGTTTTCACGTCCGTCTTGTCTGTCACCAGAAAGCGATTGATTCTTGGCAGTTCGCCGGTCGCTACCGCACCGGGATCCAGTGTTAACAGGAACCTGAACCCGAGTGACGCTGCGATGCCGGTAGTGACGCTGTCGTATGCGCCATATGGCCAGGTTAAAGCCAGTGGTCGTTGCCCCATTTCGCTGGAGAAACGCGAAATTGCCATGCGTAAATCCGCGCGAATGCGTGAAGCAAATGCCTTTTCCGTTTCGTAGCGAGTTGATGCTGGAATGTACTGACGCGTGGTGCCGGCATAGGACTCATTGCCTTGCGGATTCGATGTTACCCCGTGATGCAAATCATGACTGTGCGAAACGACTTCGACCAGGGGCAGGCGACTTAACTGTTTCACCTGCGACCAGGTCATCAACTTGCCTTTATATTCCGGTGGCACCCGCTTGCCATCGAGCCAGCCGCTCACCACGCTCAATACGGACGGGTAGCCGTACTCACTCAGCAGGGGCACGACAATATCGTTGTAACTCTTCAAGCCATCGTCGAATGTGAGCAGCACCGCGCGATCAGGCAAACGTGCTTTGCCGGTTTGCACCTTCCCCAGATAATTCAGACTGACAGGCTGGTAACCGTTTTTCCTGAAGAACTCCAGGTGTGCCCGTAATTCGGTGCGCGTTAGCGCATAAGGATCCTTGTCGGGGTCGTCGACTACATCGTGGTAGGCAAGCGAAATCAATTGCGCGTTCGCCGGACCGGCAACCAGGAAAAGCAACAGGGCAAGGAAGTTCCGGGCTCGACTCATGGCAGGACGTACACCACCCGAATACCGGCATCCAGTTCCGCCTCGCGCCCACCATCATAAACCTGGCTGGCAAGACTTACGAACCAGTTTAGCGAATAGTCATCGGTAAACTGGTAACTCTGTTGGTAGCGCACGCCATAAATAGGTGCTGATCCGTAAGTTTGCTGATCGTACAACCCGGCCCACAGGTAAATATCGTTGGTGTGTCGTTGATACTGGCTATCGACTACCCACAGATACTTGTACCCGCCAATTAAGGAAGTCGCAGACAGGGGGTTGTAGTAAACGGTTGGTGCGAGAGTATTGCTCGACTGTGCGAGTTCCAGCACGACTCGCTTCTCGTATTTCTCGGTAAGATCAAAACCATAGGTAGCTTCGCTATACCATTCGCGCCGCTGGTTGGTGTCGGAAAAATCAAAACTATCCGCGGCAAAAGACCATTCCCAGACATAGTCGTTGCTGTGGTAATAGGAATCGAAATGCCACTGGTCACTGGTGACGCCTACCGCCATCGCGCGAAGCGGGACCTCTTCCGAGAAACTGTAGTAAGCAGCAAAAAGATTCCAGAGGTCGCTTGGTTGATAGCGGATGCGACCACTGATGCCCTGCTCATCCGGGGCCACGAAATCTCCAGAAACTTCTGCGCCGACGGTGAAGCGCCCGACGTCGTAATCCAGGCCGACAGCGGCGCGGTTCAGTTCGCCGGTAGCGAAGGCCGGGTCCTGTGCGCGGACGAACAGCAACCGGGAATAGACGAACAGGTGATCCGCCACTTCACCCCATAGCTTTCCTTCCATGCGCCATTCCAGGTTACCGGCGTCAGAGGAGTCTGAATACAGCAGGCCTTCGGCCGTAAAGCGCTGGTCATTTAGTTCGTTTCGGGCCTCGGTCAGGGCGGCCTTTATCTTCTGGTTGCGGGGATGCGCCTGCTGACCGGATTCGAGTGCCCGGATGGCAGCGCGCACGCGGTTCTGTTCACGCAGGCATTCTGCCGATGGCAGCAGCACTTCGGGTTTGTTGCGGTTTTTCGGGGTAACGCTAGCAAAGGTATCCAGCACCCGCTGGCAGTCTTTTTTCCAGCTTGCGATGACAAGGGAATCCCGCTGAAACGGGTAGTGGTCAGGATAGCGCGCCAGCAACTCATCCAACAGGTTCAGTGCGCGCTCATGATCACCCGCACGCGCCAGGCCAAGGGCCTTTTTTTGTGTACGAATTGCGGCCTTGTCCACGGCGGCCGCCTGCCCGACCGGGATGTGCAGACACAGCAAGGCACCGACGACCGTGACGACGGTGATCGCGCGCCTGCTTACTCTGGTATTTCTGCTGAAAATGACCGCATCCCGTGCTAATTATTGTTTGTATCCATGTGCAATATCTGCACCAAATACGGGGCGAAATGGCAACTTCCTAGTTACGTGGCGACAATTTCTCCTCTCCACCCATATATTGGCGCAACACCTCGGGAATCGTCACCGAACCGTCTTCGTTCTGGAAGTTCTCCATTATCGCCACCAGCGTACGGCCTACCGCCAGCCCGGAACCATTTAGCGTGTGCGCTAGCTCCGGTTTACCGGTGTCGGCATTGCGCCAGCGGGCTTGCATGCGTCGGGCCTGAAAATCCTCAAAATTGCTGCAGGAGGAGATTTCGCGGTATTTCTGCTGGCCCGGGAGCCACACCTCAAGATCGTAAGTCTTGGCTGACGAAAACCCGATATCACCGGTGCATAAGGCCATGACCCGGTAAGGCAGGTTGAGGCGCTTCAGTACCTCCTCGGCATGTGCCGTCAGCTCCTCGTGCGCCGGGTAGGAATCTCCCGGTCGTACGATCTGCACCAGCTCCACTTTCTCGAACTGGTGCTGACGGATCATGCCGCGAGTATCCTTGCCATAAGAACCGGCCTCACTGCGGAAACAGGGGGTATGGGCCACGTATTTCCGTGGCATATCCTCGTTTTCGACAATAACGTCGCGCACGATATTGGTCACCGGGACTTCTGCCGTCGGGATCAGGTAATACTCCTGCTCGCCGCTGAATTTGAACAGGTCTTCCTCGAACTTCGGCAACTGCCCGGTACCGCGCAGGCTGTCGGCATTCACTATATAAGGTACATAGGTCTCGGTATAACCGTGCTCGGTGGTGTGCAGGTCGAGCATGAACTGGATCAGGGCACGGTGCAGGCGCGCCAGCGGCCCGCTCATTACCGCGAAGCGCGAGCCGGTGATTTTGGCCGCGGTCTCGAAATCGAGCTGACCCAGTGCCTCACCGATATCAACATGGTCGTTGGGCTCAAAATTAAACTCCCGTGGCTCGCCCCAGCGACGAATCTCGACGTTGTCTTCCTCGGTCGTTCCATCCGGGGTCGATTCATGCGGGATATTGGGGATTTCCATGAGGATATCGTTGAGTTGAGACTGAACGGCCTCCAGTGCTGATTCAGCCGCTTTCAGTTCGTCACCCAGGCTACCGACTTCAGCAATGAGTGGCGCCGCGTCCTCACCCTTGGCCTTGGCCTGACCGATCGCCTTGGATGAGGCATTGCGCTTTGCCTGAAGCTCCTGGGTCTGGACCTGAATGTCTTTTCGTTGCGACTCCAGTCGATTCAGCGCGTCGGTATCGAGACTGAAACCACGCCGCGCGAGCGCCCGGGCGACGTCTTCAATGTCTGTTCTTATTCTTTTTGGATCAATCATTTATCAACTATCTTTAAATCTAATTATTAGATTAAATGTTCACCATCGCCGACCAGCTGACGATATGTCCGGGATCCATCGTCTCGCCAAGATGCGCCAGGATGGCTGTAATCTTGTCCGGTTCATCGAAAAACTCAATGACAACCGGCAGATCCATGGACAGATCCAGCAAGGAGCTGGAGTGGACTTTGCCGGACTTACCAAAGCCGGAAATACCGCGAAACACGGTGACACCACGCACCTTTTCTTCGTCGTGTAACTTGGCAAGTAGTGCCTTTAATCGGCCCTCAGACTCTGTCAGGTAGACCCTGACCATGGTCACTTCGGTCGAACTCATATCTGCCTCCCAATTTTTACGCCTAGCCAGGCGGCGGCAACGCAAAGTAACACGCTAAGCACCATGTTCAACAATGCGCGACTGTATGCACCCTCCTCCATCAGGTTCAGCGTCTCGATAGAAAAAGTGGAGAAAGTGGTAAATGCGCCGAGAAGCCCTATCAGTAATGCAGCTCGCCAGATGCTGTTTTCTGCCATGCGCTCGATCAGCAACACAAATAACAGCCCCATGAGCAAGGACCCCGCGATATTCACCGCAAGCGTGCCATAGGGGAAATTTCGACCTGCGAGCGCATAGACACCGGTGGATACCCAGTAGCGCAGTACTGCGCCAATGGCCCCGCCACCTGCAATTGCCAGGAGTTGGTTCATGATTCTTCGTTAACCCGTTCGATGTTTTTTTGTTTTACCCAGCGCCGCGGCATCAAGCTCGCGGAAATGCTCCAGTCTGGACTTGATTTGCTGTTCGAGCCCCCGTTCCACCGGATTATAATAACGTTGTTCACCCAATTCTTCCGGAAAATATTGCTCGCCCGCGGCATAACCTTCTGGCTCGTCGTGGGCATAGCGATAGTCATGACCATAACCCAGCTCTTTCATTAGCGCGGTCGGCGCATTGCGTAAATGAATGGGTACCTCGAGCGACCCGTTTTCTGCCGCTGCCTTCATCGCGGTACCAAAGGCGGTATAAACGGCGTTGCTCTTGGCCGCCACTGCCATGTAAATAACGGCCTGGGCGATGGCAAGCTCTCCCTCGGGGCTACCCAATCGTTCCTGCACATCCCATGCGTTCAGAGCAAGTTGCAGCGCCCGCGGGTCGGCATTGCCGATGTCCTCGCTCGCCATACGCACTACCCGTCGGGCGATATAGAGCGGATCACAGCCACCATCGAGCATGCGCGCATACCAGTACAGTGCCGCATCCGGATTGGAGCCGCGGACCGACTTGTGTAGCGCGGAAATCTGGTCGTAAAAGGCCTCACCGCCGCGATCGAAACGACGCACGCCCTTGCCGACGACGTCAGCCATGATCGCCTCGGTAATCTCGGGCTCACCCAAATCAGCGGCGATCTCGAGAAAATTCAGTGCGCGCCGGGCATCGCCATCGGCAACCTTGGCCAACAACTCGCGTGCGTCATGTGTCACCTCAAGAGCTCGTGCCCCCAGCCCATGCTCCTTGTCTTCCAGCGCCCGGTCGATAATCTGCCGGATCGCCGATTCATCCAGCGCCTTCAGCACATAGACGCGAGCACGCGACAACAGGGCGTTGTTCAGCTCGAACGATGGATTTTCGGTGGTGGCGCCAATGAACGTAATCGTGCCATCTTCGATATGGGGGAGAAACGCATCCTGTTGCGCCTTGTTGAAACGGTGCACCTCATCGACGAAAAGGATGGTTGGCTTGCCTTCGGCCAGTTTCTGTTTCGCCTGCTCAACGGCAGCACGAATCTCTTTTACCCCCGAGAGCACGGCCGAGATGGTAATGAATGTTGCGCCCGTGCGTTGCGCGATCAGTCGCGCCAGCGTGGTCTTGCCGGTGCCGGGCGGCCCCCAGAAGATCATGGAGTGCAGGCGGTCGGATTCGATCGCCTGTCTCAATGGTTTGTCAGGTGCAAGCAGATGTTGTTGCCCGAAAAATGCGTCTAGAGTGGTCGGACGCATGCGGTCTGCCAGTGGCTGCCAGGCCTTTTCTGTTTGCGATGTGAACAGGTCGTCTTCCATCAGCGGTTATTGATGGACCACATCCACTCCCTTGGGCGGCACGAAGGTAAATTTCTTTTTGCTTATGTGCTTGTTTTCAAGATTGTCGCGCAGGGTAATGCGCGTGGTCTGACCAAAACTGTCGATCATCTCCAGTTTGCGGATCTTGCCCTTTTCAAAACCGACGCGAATGTCTTCGAAGCCACCATCGTTTTCTTTCGGAATCATCTTGACCCACTCCAGCTTGCCCTGCTTGCCAAGCGATTTGACCGAGAACTTGTCACCGAGTTTACCCTTGCCAGCGAGCAGAATTGCCGGGGTATTGCCCAGCGCGCCTTCCAGCTTGCGCACTGTTACCTGCTGTAAATCCACGTCGTATACCCAGATATGCTTGCCATCACTGACGATTTCCTGCTTGAACGGTACCGCATAATCCCAGCGAAACCTGTCTGGTCGCTGGATATAAAGCGTGCCGGAGGATTCCTGAATGGTGTTCAGCCCCTCATCCAGCACCACTTGATCAAAGCTGGCCTTGAACGTCTGGACCTCGTTAAAAAACCGATCAAGCGGATCGCGTGCCGCAAAGGCTGCACTCACGATTACGGACAGTGCCAGTACCACGAAAATACGAAATGCTTTCATCGTCAGTCTTGTATCCCGTTTAATCCTGCGGTGGTGGAGGTGCCAGTACTTCGCGCTGGCCATTAGGCTGCAGTTCGCCGACCACGCCTGCACGCTCCATTTCTTCAATCAGTCTTGCGGCACGGTTGTAGCCGATGCGCAGGCGCCGCTGCACGCCAGAGATCGATGCACGCCGGGTCTCGGTAACGATGCGCAGCGCCTCGTCGTAAAGCGGATCCTGTTCGGCATCACCGCCTTCAACCGCGAGGCCGGCCCCAAACGTGCTGTCTTCCGACTTTTGCGACGGGTCGCCTTCGAGCACATCATCATTGTAAATCGGTTCGCCAATCTGCTTGAGTGCAGCGACCACGCGGTGCACCTCCTCGTCGGAAACAAATGCACCATGAATGCGCTGCGGTACCCCCATGCCCGGCTGCAGGAACAGCATGTCGCCCTGCCCCAGCAACTGCTCCGCTCCCATTTGATCCAGCACCGTGCGTGAATCGACCTTGGCTGACATCTGGAAGGCAATGCGCGCCGGGATGTTGGCCTTGATCAAACCGGTAATGACATCAACCGAGGGTCGTTGCGTGGCCACGATCAAATGCAAACCGGCGGCACGCGCCTTTTGCGCCAGTCGCGCGATAATCTCTTCCACCTTTTTGCCAACCACCATCATCATGTCGGCCAGCTCGTCGATCAGGATCACGATAAACGGTAATTGCGTAAGCGCTTCCGGTTCATCACCTTCCAGCGCAAACGGATTCATGATCGGTTTACCCTTGGCCTCGGCGTCTTTCACCTTGCGGTTGTAGCCACCAATATTGCGCACGCCGAGTGCTGCCATCAGGCGATAGCGGCGCTCCATTTCAAATATGCACCAGCGCAACGCGTTGGCCGCCTGCTTCATGTCGGTCACCACCGGTGCCAGCAAATGCGGTATGCCCTCATAGGTCGCCAGCTCCAGCATCTTCGGATCCACCATGATCAGACGCACCTGGTCTGGTGTTGCCTTGTAGACCAGGCTCAGGATCAGCGCATTGATGCAGACCGACTTGCCGGAGCCGGTGGTGCCGGCGATCAGCAAGTGCGGCATCTTGGCGAGATCGGTCACGATTGGTATACCGCTGATGTCCTTGCCCAGCGCCAGGCCTAATGGCGAATTGCTGGTCTCGTAGGCCTCGCTCGACAGGATCTCGGAAAGCCTCACGGTCTCACGACTCTCGTTGGGAATCTCGATACCCATGTAGGACTTGCCAGGAATGTTCTCCACCACGCGCAAGCTCACCAGTGACAACGAGCGCGCGAGATCAGATGCCAGGTTGCTGATTTGCGCTGCTTTCACCCCCGGTGCCGGATCAATCTCGAAGCGTGTGATCACCGGGCCGGGATGTACCGCCACCACCACCGCCTCGATATTGAAATCCATCAATTTCTTTTCGAGCAGGCGCGCCATGTTCTCCAGTGATTGCTCCGAGAAGCTCTGCACCTTTTTTTCATCCGGCTTGTCCAGCAACGACAGCGGCGGCAACTCTGCGCCCGTCGGCACCTCGAACAACGGTACCTGGCGTTCGCGCTCTACGCGCGCGCTGGTCTCTACTTTGCGAATGACTGGTTCAATCTTTGGTTTGACGCGCTTCTCAAGGCGCTTGGCCACTTCCACTACTTTTTCCTCGCGTTCTTTTTTCGCCTGTTCGCCAATGGCGCGATCGATGCGCTCGGAAATCTGTCTACGAACCAGGCTGTAGACATCCCACACCACCTTGCCGGTGACATCCATGACATGAAACCAGGAGATGCCGGTGAACAGGGTGACACCAGCGAGGAACAGTGCCAGCAGAAAGATGGTGGCACCGACGAAACTGAAGGCCGCCATCAGGCCACCGCCCACGGCATCGCCCAACAGGCCACCGGAGGAAAACGGCAGGTCACGACTCAGGGGGTCAAAGTGCAGTGTCGCCAGGCCACAGGCGCCCACGAGCAGCAGAACAAAGCCGGTACCGATGACAATTTTGTGGTGCAGGTTGGGCGGATCGGGATCCTTGCGATGCTGGAACACCTTCCAGGCGCCCCAGCCGACCATCAGCGGGAACAGGTAGGCCAGAAATCCGAACAGGTTCAGCAGGACATCAACGACGAAAGCGCCAGCCTGGCCGCCCATATTATGGATCCGGCCGGTGGGGCCGGAATGCGACCAGGACGGGTCTCCAGAGCTGTAGGTGGCTAGCGACAGCATCAGGTAGATTGCCACCGCGCTCAACACGTAGAAACCGGCTTCACGCAACAGGCGCCATACGGCGGGGGTTAGCAACGGTTCCTGGGATTTTTTCCGTGTGGCCTGCGACACAGCCTTCCTGAGTGAGTAAGTGGTTAAAGCCCCGCGATTCTCGCCTTTTATCGGCCGTAAGCCAAGGGTCGCGCTATTGCAGGGCCTGTTTCACCGCCGGATGGACGATCTCGCCCGCCCGCACGTTTATCCCGGTTTTCAGGGCCGGGTCAGACAGGCCACCCTCCGCCGCCAGCTTCAGCACATAGGGCAACAGTGACGCGGACAAGGCCTGAGACGCCGTCCGCGGCACCGCGCCGGGCATATTGGTTACGCCGAAATGTACGACGCCGTGGTCAATGTAGGTCGGCTCGGCATAGGTAGTCGGGCGCGTGGTGGCGACACAGCCGCCCTGGTCCACGGCGATGTCGACAATGGCCGCACCGGGCTTCATTGCCTTGACCAGCGCCTCACTCACCAGCTTCGGGGTCCTGGCACCGGTAATCAGCACCGCACCAACGAGCAAATCGGCGTCCTTCACTGCCGCTTCCACCAACGGTGCATAGGAAGGTAGCGCGGTGACGTTGGGACCCATCGCGTGCATGCGGGCGAGACTCGTGCGCGACCGGGCAAACACCGTCACCCGGGCGCCGAGCTCGGAGGCTACCGCGACTGCGTTACCGCCGGCGGAGCCTGCTCCCAGCACTACCACGTGGCCACGCTCGCCTGCGGGCATCCCCCCGAGCAGCAGACCGCGACCGCCGTTGGGACGGTGCAGCAGGGTCGCGCCAATTTGAATCGACAATCTGCCGGCGATATCGCTCATTGGCGCCAGCAATGGCAATTGTCCGCGATCCTCTACGGTCTCGAATGCAACCGCCGTCAGCCCCTTGTCACACAGGACCTCGGCCAGCTCCGGCACCGCCGCCAGGTGCAGAAAAGAGAAAACTATGTGATCAGCGCGCAATAACTCGTACTCGGGCGCGACCGGCTCCTTGACCTTGACGATCAGGTTCGCCTCGCCATACAGCCCGGCGGCATCTGGCACGATCCTGACACCCGCGTCGGTATATTGGCTGTCGCTATAGCCGCTGGCTTCACCGGCACCCGCCTGCACCAGCACCTCGTGGCCGGCCTGCACCAGCTCCGCTGCCGCAGGCGGTATCAGGGCGACCCGCCCTTCCAGCGTCTTGATTTCCTTCGGGATACCTATGCGCATTACTGCTCCTTTTTCATTTTTTTGAACTGGTCACGTAGAATGCGGTCCTTTGGTTGTGATGGGCAAGTTTGGCCCCATTACAATCGCAAGCATTGTCGGGCATTGCCTCGTAAAAAAACACTCCGGAGTTTTATCAATAATGAGCGAAGAAAAACACGCAAGACTACTGATTTTAGGCAGTGGCCCCGCCGGTTATACCGCCGCTGTCTATGCCGCGCGCGCTAATCTCAAGCCGGTTCTGATTACCGGCATGGAACAAGGCGGCCAGCTGACCACCACCACTGATGTCGACAACTGGCCCGGTGATGATGAAGGCGTTCAGGGGCCGGAGTTGATGGAGCGCATGCGCAAACATGCCGAGCGTTTCGAGACCGAGGTTATTTTCGACACTATCTCCGCTGTCGACCTGAGCAAAAAACCGTTTCGCCTGACCGGCGACTCCGGTACCTATACCTGCGATGCCCTGATCGTCGCCACCGGCGCCTCGGCACGTTACCTGGGCCTGCCATCGGAAGAGGCTTTCAAGGGCAAGGGTGTATCGGCATGTGCCACCTGCGATGGTTTCTTCTACAAGAACCAGGAAGTAGCAGTCATTGGCGGCGGTAACTCGGCCGTGGAAGAGGCGCTTTACCTGTCCAACATTGCCAAGCACGTTACCCTGGTCCATCGCCGCGATACCTTCCGTGCCGAAGCGATCCTGATCGATGAGCTGATGGAGAAAGTCGAGCACGGCAATATCAGTCTCGAGCTGAACAGCAACCTTGATGAAGTGCTGGGCGACGCCACCGGCGTTACCGGTATTCGCATCAAGGGCAACGATGACAGCACCAGGGACCTGGCCCTGCAAGGTGTCTTTATCGCTATCGGCCATTCGCCCAATACTGCGATCTTTGATGGTCAGATCGAAATGGAAAATGGCTATATCAAAACCAGCTTTGGACACACCAACGCGACCGCTACCAGTGTTGACGGGGTCTTTGCTGCCGGCGACGTACAGGACTTTACCTACCGCCAGGCAGTGACCTCTGCCGCGACCGGTTGTATGGCTGCACTCGATGCCGAGCGCTACCTGAAAGGTAGCAAGTAGCCACTCAGCTGAAGCCACGGTGAGTTAACGTGTCATGCCAGAAGACGACAAGCCAGACGATGAAACCAGCCTGTTCAAACGGGCTGTGCCTGGTGTGCGACCAATAGCACAGGATCGCAAGCCACCTTCCAAAAAGCGCCCCAAGCCCATCCCGCGCAAGACCATCGAAGACAACCAGGCAGTGATGCAAAGCCTGCTGTCAGATGAGTGGGAACCGGGCGAAGTTGAATCCGGCGAGGAACTGTCATTCTGCCGCTCTGGTCTGCAACGAAGCGCGTTTAAGAAACTGCGCACTGGAAAATTTGTCGTTGAGGGCGAACTCGACCTGCATGGTCAGACCGTGGCCGAGGCCCGTGAACACATCGCCGGATTTATCCACGAGGCGCAAATGCGCGGTCTGCGCTGCGTACGCATCATTCACGGCAAGGGCTTAACCTCACCGAACAAACTGCCGGTGCTGAAAAACAAGGTGAATCACTGGCTGCAACAGAAAGACGAGGTCCTGGCCTTCTGTTCGGCACAGCCGGTCGACGGCGGCACCGGTGCCGTTTATGTACTGCTTAAGAAGAAATAGCGTCTAGCGAGAGCTGCTGGAAGTAATAGAGCTAGAACCGGTTTCTTGCGAAGGCTGGCGATGACGGTAGGTGCGCAGACCAACGCCGGCGCCGGAGATATGAACGACAATCGCCTTGCGGTAATAGGTGCGAATCACATTGCCGTGAGGAAATGCCACCACCAGCATGACACGCTCACCAATCCGCACCTCACGACCGTGGGGTTTTACCAACGCCCCACTCAGACTGATGTTGATGGTTTCACACGCTGCCGGGGCGCGACCACGCAGCTGCAGGTAGGCCTTAACCTTGACAGGTTTTCTCTGTTCGGCTCGTCGTTCGATCGCTTGCACGCATTCCACCCAAGGCTGCAATTCGATCTTCTAGTATGCCTGCGCCGCTGTTTTACCGATTTCCTCGCATCCGACGATTTCTACCATTTATCCGCCATGCAGCAGAAAAGCCGCCTATTTATTTGATGAGGGCACGACCCAAATTGGCACGAATCCCGCATGGTATTTGCCTGTCCTTTTACACCTTCACCAGTGGAATTTTTGTGCAGCAAAACATCAAGCACCATACGCGCCAGCTAGCAGAGCAACTGCTGCGAGATACCGAACAAACTTCATTGCTACGTCTCAATACCTGGCTACTGGTCGCCCGGCGACTGGCAAAGGTAACCGAGCAAGATGAAACCTACGCATGGCTGGGCTATGAACTCTCCGGCTACGACAAGCCGGCGAGCAATCGAACCCAGAAAAAGTTCGCCTCGCTGACTGGCAGATTGCTCAACGCGGACACGGGCGAAGGCGACTGGCGCCCTATCGCAGAAATTGAGGCCGACCAGGAATGCCCTTATCGACGAACCATTGGTGTGCGTCTGCAATCACTGGTTCACGACTTTGCTACCGATATCTATTACCGGCTCGAGTTTGATAACCAGACCGAAAGCACGTTCCAGTTCCAGCGTTCGGTAATCGATATGACGCTGGTCAACTACATTGGCGACAGTCTCAACCGGATTCCGGCGCTCTACGACCGGTTGGGAAAACAGGATATCGCCGCCGTTGGCCCCGCAATAGAAACCTGCCAGCAAATGATCGACAGCTTTTCGGTAGTCGCCACCCACAAGGGTAAACGTCGCCTGCCCGCAAACAC
>JAJDNE010000120.1 GCA_022340825.1 Acidiferrobacterales bacterium
CGCTGACCAACCACCAGTAAGTAGGGAGTGCGCTGCATTGTGTGCTCGCGGATTTTATAGCCGATTTTCTCGTTTCTCAAGTCGGATTCGACCCTGAAGCCCTGATTTTTCAACGATTTCTCGATCTGAGCCGCATATTCGGCCTGCCCCTCGGCAATTGGCAGCACAACTACCTGAATCGGGGCCAGCCAGGTCGGCAGGGAGCCGGCATGTTCCTCGATCAGAATCCCGATAAACCGCTCCAGAGAGCCCAATATTGCCCGGTGCAACATCACCGGTACCTGCTTACTGGAGTCTTCAGCCACATAATGGGCGCCCAGGCGCCCGGGCATGGAAAAATCGACCTGAATTGTGCCGCATTGCCAGACCCGACCAATGGAATCTTTCAGCGAAAACTCGATTTTCGGGCCGTAAAAGGCACCTTCACCGGGCTGCAGGTCCCATTCCAGGCCCTTGTCATTCAGCGCGCGCTCCAGTGAATGCTCAGCTTTATCCCAGACCTCGTCCGAGCCTACGCGTTGTTCGGGGCGGGTCGACAGCTTGATAATGATGTCGGTAAAGCCGAAATCGGCGTACACCTTGTATAAAAGATCGATGAACCCGGATACCTCGGATTGAATCTGGTCATCGGTGCAGAATATATGGGCGTCGTCCTGAACAAAGTTGCGCAGGCGCATTAGGCCATGAAGCGTACCCGATGGCTCATTCCGGTGACAGGAACCGAATTCGGCCATGCGCAGCGGCAGATCACGGTAGCTGCGTAGTCCCTGGTTGAATATCTGCACGTGACAGGGACAGTTCATCGGCTTGATCGCGTAGTCGCGGTTTTCCGAGTGGGTGGTAAACATATCCTCGCGGAACTTGTCCCAATGCCCGGATTTTTCCCACAGCGAGCGATCCACCACCTGGGGCGTATGCACCTCCTGGTAATCGTTCTCGCGCAGCACGCTGCGAATATAGTCGACCACCAGGCGATAAATGGTCCAGCCGCGGTCATGCCAGAAAATCATGCCTGGCGCTTCTTCCTGGGTATGGAACAGGCCCAGTTTGCGACCGAGCTTGCGATGGTCGCGTTTCTCTGCCTCCTCGAGCCGATGCAGGTATTCCTTTAACGCATCCTTGTTACCCCAAGCCGTACCGTAGATACGCTGCAACATCTCGTTATTGGAATCGCCACGCCAGTAGGCGCCTGCCACCTTCATCAGCTTGAATGCCTTCAGGTGATTAATATTTGGTACGTGAGGTCCGCGACACAGGTCGATAAATTCGCCCTGTCGGTACAGTGAGATTTTTTCGCCCTTGGGAATGGCTTCGATAATTTCAGCCTTGTAGTCCTCGCCCATATCTCGAAAGAAATCGACAGCATCTTCCCGTTTCATTACCGTACGCTCAACCTGCTCGCCCTTCTTTGCAAGCTCTTTCATGCGCTTTTCAATGGCTGCCAGGTCTTCCTCGGTAAAGCCACGCTTGTAGGCGAAGTCGTAATAGAAGCCGTCTTCGATCACGGGCCCGATTGTCACCTGTGCCTCGGGAAACAGTTCTTTCACCGCCTGCGCGAGAAGATGCGCCGTCGAGTGGCGGATAATATCGACACCCTCAGCATCCTTGGCGGTGATTATGCTGACGTCTGCGTCACTTTCTACGACATAGGATGTGTCGACCAGCATGTCGCCGACCTTGCCAGCGAGTGCTGCCTTGGCCAGACCTGGACCAATATCAGCCGCTATTTCAGCGATGGAGACGGGTTTGGGAAATTCACGGCGGCTGCCGTCTGGAAGTGTAATTGCAGGCATACTGGATCCTCTTTCGCAGTGGCGACCGCTACAATCGGCCGCATACAGGCATCCTCTCGGAGCTTAAAAAAAGACGCCTACCCCCAGAAGAATCTGGCCGGGTAGGCGCCTGAGTTCTGGTAGGCGCGATTGGATTCGAACCAACGACCCCCACCATGTCAAGGTGGTGCTCTAACCAACTGAGCTACGCGCCTAAAAGAGGCGCAAATTACCACGGCCCATCAATACTAACAAGCCGCAAGGGGCGGAATTACTGACGTAATCCGGCGTCCTGTGCCTTGCGTACAGAGCCCAGGTACTTGAGCCACAAGTGAATCGCATCCTCGTACGGGACTGTGCCGACATTGCGCATAATCTGCTTGCCGTCTTCACTGTGCACGAACTGGGAAAACTTGAGTATCTCGGGGTTGTCGAGACTGCGCAGGTGAGTTACCAGGAATAGTGGCCGGTAGAGCAGGTACGAACCATTCTTGATGTTTTCGTAACTGGGTTCATGACCTTCGAGCTTGAGGAGCTTCACCTTGCGGCGTTTGGCGCTGCTTATCCCGGATATTGCAATGCCGTTCACAGCGTCCTTCTCAATCGCTTTTTCGATTGGCCCGGTCGATTTCTCCACATGCAATCTTGGGCTTGAAAATTCCTGATCGTAGTCGTAGAAAATCAGCTCCCGTGAAGTACGACCGACACCGGAAATTTTGCCCTTGCGCACATAGAGTTCAATCGGCGCATTATTTCCGCCCAGTTGACTCCAGTTGGTGATGCGGCCAGTGTAAACCTTGCGCAACTGATCAAGGGTTATATTGCCCACCGGATTGCCTTTATGAACAATTACCGCCAGCGCATCCCAGGCAACCGGGTCCATTTGCACGCGTCTTTCCAGAGTGTGTGACGACAGTGTATTCGGATCTTCCAGTGTTTGACGACAGGCGCCGCCGAGGTCTATTTCGCGAGCGGCTACTTTGCGGATTCCCTTGGTTGCGCCGCCACCCTGCAGCTCGATTTTTATTCCGGTTTTTTTCTCATAGGCCTTTGCCATTTCGGTCATGAAGGCCTTCTTGGAGATACCACAACCGGCCCATGTCAGCGACTGCTTGGCAACGGCCTGCGTCGTAACCGGCGTAATCAAAATTGCGATTGATCCTATAAGAGTGAGAAGTCCCTTCAGTACTACATTCCCCTTCGCTTCGATTAGCGACATAACTCCCCCGCTGTATAAACAAATTTAGTAATGATTTAGTAATAATAGTGAAACAAAATAACTATCGGCGATAACTCGCTGCCTGACAAGTTAATATAATTAAATGCTAATATTATTCAGTCGCTTTCCGTCGCAATGTAAGTGTTTTCATAGTGACGTATCTGCATCAACCGTTACCGACAAGGTATTTTCGCATGTCCTCACTCAGGATAGACGGCAGCGTCGCCCCCGAGTACATCACCCGTAGTTTGTTGTTCGGGTCAATCAGGTAAAGAAATATT
>JAJDNE010000115.1 GCA_022340825.1 Acidiferrobacterales bacterium
CACTCAGTGTGAGCAGTGCCAAAACGCGCGTAACTGGCGCTACTGGAAGTTTGACCACAATCGACAGACCGGTTTTCTGCTGATGGGTGGTCACAAGGGATTGCGTTGTGATGCCTGCCACACGCAACCGGCGGGCAAGAGCGCGAGCATCTCATCCAGATGCAGCAGCTGTCATGACGACGATGATATTCACAACGGTCAGTTCGGTGACCATTGTGAACGCTGTCATGTCACCTCCGACTTCAAGAAAATCAAGACGATTCCGGGCCTGCACTAGCGCAGGCAAAGGTGGAACTTATGAACAGTTCAACAAGAAGAGCATTTGCAGGTTGTCGTCGAGTCGTGAGGACGATTCTTTTAGTCATCGTGCTTTTATTGACCACAAGTATCACGGTACAGGCAGACGGGACGCTGAAAAAAACTGTCGGGCTCGATACGCAGGAACTGCACACGATCATGCTGGCGGCAACAAGTAGCAAGACCGCAGCGAGCAAGCCGGCACCGACGTCTCAAAAACGCCGAGCCGATGACTTCGATCACCTGCTAACCGGTTTTTCACTGTTCGGTTCGCATGTGCACGTCGAGTGTGAGTCCTGCCACATCAAGGGGATTTTTCGCGGGACACCCACAACATGCGATGGTTGTCACGGTCGACCCGGTTCTATCGCGTCGACATTCAAACCATTTAATCACATCAACACACAACAGCCGTGCGATATTTGTCACAACAGCGTGGTCTGGTCAGGTGCGCGCTTTGATCACGCCACGGTTGCACCAGGGAGCTGCCTCCAGTGTCACAACGGTTCAATCACTGACGGTAAGCCGGCAACCGGTCATCCGGTAACCAGTGAGTCCTGCGAGGCCTGCCATTCTGTTGGCGGATCGTGGTTCCCGGCCAACTTTCGTCATATCGGTGTTACCCCCGGCACCTGCCTTACCTGCCATTGCGTGACCGCAACCTGCAAACCGGGCGGACATCAGGTGACTAGTGAGTCGTGCGACGTCTGTCACAAGACGACTGCCTGGTTGCCCGCATCCGGACACGGTACGGGTGTCGCGCCAGGCTCGTGCAAAAACTGTCATAGCTATGCCAGTGGCCATTTTTCCATCAAAACCGCTCCACAATGTGACGACTGCCATTACGACAATCGCTGGACGCCACTACGCGGCTACAACCACATGGCTGTCAGTAATCACTCGAGCAGTATCAACAACAATTGCGATAACTGTCACAAGTCGAATACTGACGATGCAACCTGGTCTTCGCCTACCTACAAACCGAATTGCGCGGGTTGTCATCAGAACAAATGGCGTCAGGATCCGCACAAGAAATACGGCGATGTAAGGTATACGCTGACCGAGTTGCAGGATTGCACTACTAGTTGCCATATCTACAGCGACGCGACCATGACACCGCCACCGGTTGAGTCTCGCCCTGGCCGTCATACGATTCTCAATGGTCGTTGGTGAGCGCTAACGGTGGAAGATTCAGTAGACCAGTCAGGCCGGGACTAACTGTGATTGGCCGAACGAACTTGATTGCCGTTGCAGCACTCTTGTGTTTAATCCTGCTGCCCTACGGTGTATTTGCGCAGGCTCTGGAGGAGGTCTCGGTAAAACGTCTGGACGCTGCAGCCAAGGTACGCGTGAGTTTCAGTGCACCGGTGCAGGTTACCCGATTTTTCCCGGAGACCTCAGGCAGGATACTGTATATATCAATCAAGTTGACGGAGCTTGGGAATCCGCAGGACGTTGCTCACCGGCAACGAATATCTGCCATTGACCAACTAGGCGGTGATCTACCCCTAAACGATGTGACCTTCGAGCCCAATACTGCCGAAGGTGATCGCATCATTGTGCGATTCAGTCGTACGGTGGGCTATAAACTCCAGCGCGGGCGCGATGGCCGTAGCATTGTCATACTGGTACCCATTAAAAAAAGAGCATCGGAAGCAGGCGCTGAAGTGGATGAAAATTTTCCCTATGTTGTAAATCTCGACTCCCAACGAACCCCGATACGCAATGCAAAGCTTCTCCCGATTGATACAGAAAATCATCGTCTCTATGTCTCGCAGTACAAAAAAGACAATACGCTTTGGTATCGCCTGCGCCTGGGATTCTTTCCCAACAAGAATGCTGCGCTGACAGCATTGAACGAGGTTCGCCTTGTTTATCCGAAGGCATGGGTGACCCGCGTCAGTAAGGGAGAGCGAATAGCGTCGAGAAAACTGGTTGTTGCTTCACAGCAGGCAGCCGAGCCTGCACCGGGATTGAGGGGAGGACAGGAGCAACAGATGAAGGCAGCGCGACAGGCGTTGATTCGTGGCGACAACAAAACCGCTATTTCTATTTTCCAGAAGATATCTCGCTCGAGCGACAGCCGGTATAACCGCGATGCACTGGAGTTGCTCGGGCTTTCGTACGAGCGAGAGGGTGACCGGAAAAAGGCCAGCAGCATATATCAGCAATACATCCAGAAGTATCCCAGGGGGGAAGAAACCACGCGAGTGAAACAGAGGCTGGCCAATCTTTCGCGATTCGGTGAACGAGAGCCCTTGCGTGCCGCCAGGCCAGAGCGCAAACCCGGTGACCTGGAATATTACGGTACGTGGTCGCAGCGCTGGTACACGGGCACGACGTCTACCAGTGGCAGTAGTGAGGTTGATCAATCTGCCCTGTTGTCCAATTTGTATCTGAATGCCCGATTCAGTACCGACAAGGTAAAGTACCTCGCAAACCTGAACGTCGATCACACACTGGATTCACTAAGTAGCACTGAGACGGGAGGCGACGTACGAAAGGCCTATGTCGAGGCAAAGGCCAAAGACAGGCGTTATGAGGCAAGGCTTGGACGCCAGTCAGGCAATGCCCGCGGAATTCTGACGCGCTTCGATGGTGTTATCGGTGGTTTTAAACTTTACCGGGAATGGCACCTGTATCTTGCTTCCGGTGCTCCGGTCGATACGGTGGCGCCGGACTCGGAGCGCAGATTCCAGAGCGTCAGTGTCGACACCAGTATTCCATCGCAAAACCTTTCGCTGACGGTGTTCAATATGGACGCCACGATTGATGGCGAGACAGACCGAAGGGCCATCGGCATGGAAGGCCGCTATTCCACGAGCGACAGCTCGGGTCTGGGCCTACTGGACTATGACACCTATTTCAACGATCTGAATATTGCGATGCTGCAATCAAACTGGAAGGGCAGTAAAGATCTGACCTATAACCTGCTGATCGACTATCGCAAGTCACCGCTCATGCAACTTGGCAATGCGCTGCTGGCACCGGTCAATGGCGTAACTTATGAGTCGATCGCGGCGCTGCGCGCCGCGCAGCCGGGCGTTGACGTTTATCAACTTGCAAAAGACCGTACCGCCACCTCTCGTCAGGTCTCCGGCGGCATCACTCGAGCGCTCAATAAACGATTGCAGCTGAGTGGTGATCTCACCCTCAGCGATGTGAGTGGCGTACCTGCGAGCGCGGGACAGCCGAGTGTGCCGGGGACCGGTCTGCTCACTACGTTGTCAGGGCGAATAATCGCCAGCAACTGGTTGGCGAAAAACAGCGTTACCGTTGGCGGCGCATCACTGGTTGATGCCAGCTCGTACAAAGCACTGTCGATGTTTGTCACCGAGCGTGCAACGTTCAAGCGAGACTGGCGATTAGAGGCAAACCTGAGCATGTACCTGGTGGACAATGACAGTGGCACATCACAGGTCAGACTGACCCCTGCGCTAAGAACGGAGTATCGTCGCAAGAACGTCACCTTTGAGTTCGAACTGGGTCAGGTGGTGGTCGACAACTCGGGCACGCTGGTCAGTAGCACCGACCGCACGTTCGTTATGCTTGGCTATCGCTACGACTTCTAATTGCAAGAGCAGGGAAACGACCACTTAATCCGTGCATGGCGGCACATCAAGAATTTCGAATTCCATAGTTTCCAGGTCGCCGACTACGAAAGTGGCCTTTGCACTAACCCCGCCAACCGTACCCGGATCCAGCAAGATGGTTTCCGTTCCCTTGACGTTGGTCACCCGATCGATGTGGGCCCGATGTTCATGGCCGTTGCAAACCAGGTCGTAATCTCCGGTCGCCGCCATCGCTTTAGCGTAGTGCGGATAATGGACCAGGAATATCCGTTTGCCGTTTAGCTCCAGGCTGGCATCCTGGCCGTGATACGTCACCTGGCCGCCGGATCTGCTGCAGAGCTTGCACAAGGCTGCAATGTCACCCATGTTATTGCCGTGTATCACGTGGATCGGGAGACCAAAGGGTTGTGCTGCGTGCAAAGTGGATGGCGCCACCAGGTCACCGCAGTGGAGCACGACCTCTGCCCCGCGAGCCTTCGCGTCTTCTACAGCCGCCGCCAGGTGGGCGCGGCGGTCGTGGCTGTCGGATACAATGCAGATTTTCATGGGCCGCGATTCTATCCGCTTCGCCGTTGTCGGTCGAATCTCTCACCGAAACACTGCTGGCAGTTCGTTTGCGTGCGGACGCTGTTGCTGCCGATTCCGGAGATAGCTACACTGTTGCGATTACCCGATTGATCCGCCGCGCCAAAGTCCTATATCTCACCGGTTTCGATATATGACCCGCCCCATACCAATTACAAGGCGACAAGCGGCCAGCGTAATCAACTATCAGATATAAGGAACACACAATGCTATCGACATTTGGCAAGAAGCTTGCGCTCGTATTCCTGGTCTCATTGGCGCTACTGAATCCCGCCTTTGCCGCACAGAAGGTTTACCGATTGAGACTGGCAGAAACCTGGCCGCCCAATTTCCCGATTTTTGGTGAAGCCGTTAAGAGCATGGCGGACATGGCGGACAAGATGTCCAGCGGCCGTCTCAAGATCACCATTGATTCGAAGAACAAGCACAAGGCACCGCTCGGCATTTTCGACATGGTGCGCTCCGGTCAGTATGACATGGGTCACTCTGCCTCCTATTACTGGAAGGGCAAAATAATGGAGTCGATCTATTTCACCACCATGCCCTTTGGTATGACCACGCCGGAACAATACGGCTGGTTCTATTATGGCGGCGGTATGCAACTGATGGACAAGCTTTACAGCAAGTACGGTGTGTTGTCCTTCCCCGGCGGCAACACCGGTAACCAGATGGGTGGCTGGTTCCAGAAGGAGATTAAAAGTGTCGCCGATCTACAGGGGCTGAAAATGCGTATCCCCGGTTTTGCCGGCGAAGTGCTGGCACGGGTTGGCGCCAAGCCCACCAACATCCCGGCAGGCGAGCTATATACCGCACTGGAACGTCGGACCATCGACGCGCTGGAGTGGGTCGGTCCGTCACTCGACCTGCGCATGGGTTTTCACAAGATCGCACCGTACTACTACACCGGCTGGCATGAGCCGGCTGCCGAACTGCAATTCCTGGTGAACAAGCGCAAGTGGGACCAGTTACCACCGGACCTGCAGGAGATCCTGCGCGTGTCCATGCGGCTTTCGGCATACGATATGTATATTCATACTTATCACGCCAGCGCAATGAACTGGGCAACAATGAAGACCCAGTACCCGGACATCAAGGTGCGCACCTTCCCCAAATCGGTAATGCGTGCGCTGCGCAAGGCCAATGCTGATCTGCTGGCCGAGCAGGCAAAGACCAGCCCGCTGGCGAAAGAGATCCAGGCATCGCAAGCCAGCTACATGAAGAAGGCGCGCGTCTGGACCGAGATCTCTGACAAGGCGTACCTGGACAGCCTTGCCGGAAAATAATCTTACCCTCTAACCGGCCGACAGCTTTCGGGCTGTCGGCCCTTTTTTGTAACCCTTCCATGCCGATTGAAAAACTTGAAGCCGCTGTCAACCGCATCTCAGAGATCCTGGGCAAGGTGGCGGCAGTGTTGTTTCTGTTGCTGTTGTTGAACGTCTTTTTCGACGTCATCATGCGCTATCTTTTTAACGATGTGTCGATTGGTATGCAGGAGCTCGAATGGCATTTGTATGCCACGATTTTTCTCCTTGGTGTGCCCTACACCTTGCTCAAGGACGGTCACGTCCGTGTCGATATTATTTATGAGCGCCTGGGTGAAACCCGTCAGGCATGGATCGACCTCGTGGGTTCGCTGGTACTGCTGCTCCCGTTCGTGTTGCTGGTTACCTGGTACGGCGTCGGTTTCACCATGGAGTCATTTGAACTGGGCGAGCGTTCCGGTGACCCCGGTGGCCTTCCTTACCGCTGGATCATCAAGGGCATGATCCCGTTCGCCTTCTTCACTATCGCCATCAGCGGTGTCGGCCTTGTGCTCAAGTCAGTCAATACCTTGCGCACGGCAGGGAGGCGGGATCAATGATCGGCATTACCATGTTCTTCGTTGCGCTGGTGATGCTGCTGTTCGGTTTTCCGGTCGCGTTTACCTTCGGTGGCATCGCCTTGCTGTTCGGCGTGTTTGCCGATGGCCCCGGGCTATTCGCCTTCATGCCCTATCGCATCCAGAGCATCATGGAGAATTCGGTACTGATGGCGGTACCACTGTTTATTTTCATGGGCATCGTGCTGAAGGAGACCCGGCTCGCTGAGGCATTGCTGGAGTCAATGGGGAAACTGTTTGGCAGTGTCCGCGGCGGTATTGCCATCTCGACAATACTCGTCGGCGGGTTGCTGGCGGCATCAACCGGCGTGGTCGGTGCCTCGGTGGTCGCCATGGGTGTGATTTCGCTACCGGTAATGCTCAAGTACCGTTACAGCAAATCGCTGGCCTGCGGCACCATCTGTGCCTCCGGTACACTTGGCCAGATTATCCCGCCATCTATTGTCCTGATCATTCTCGGTGATGTGATGGGTGTCCCGGTGGGCGACCTGTTTCAGGCAGCACTGGGCCCGGGCCTGATCCTGATCGCCGCCTACGTCCTCTTTATTGTTGTGTATTCACACCTGGAAAAAGAGGTCGCGCCGGCAATACCGGTGGTCTCCGACGAACCCAAGCTCAGGCAGACGCTGGATGCGCTGGTCACCATATTGCCGCCGCTGCTGCTGGTGTTGGTGGTGCTCGGCTCCATCTTTGCAGGCATTGCGACGCCAACCGAATCCTCGGCGCTGGGCGGCATCGGTGCAATTGTGCTTGCGCTGATGTACAAAAAGTTCAGCTGGAAGATGGTATACGACTCGGCACAGGAGACGGTGAAGGTGACGGCAATGGTATTCGCCATTCTGCTCGGTGCCACGGCGTTTTCGATGGCGTTTACCTATACCGGCGGCGATGTCATTGTCGAGGAGCTGTTACTGCAGTTGCCGGGTGAGAAGTATGGTTTCCTGATTTTCTCCATGCTGGTCATTATGGTGCTTGGATTCTTCATCGACTTTGTCGAAATCTCGTTCATCATTGTGCCGATCCTCGCGCCGGTTGCCGACTCGTTGGGTATCGCACCGTTATGGTTTGCCATTTTAATTGCAATGAACCTGCAGACCTCGTTTATGACCCCGCCGTTTGGCTTTAGTCTGTTTTATCTAAAGGGCGTCGCCCCGCCAGAAGTTAAAACAATGGATATTTATCGCGGTGTGACGCCGTTTATTGCAATCCAGGTACTGGCTGTTATCTCGCTTCTGCTATTCCCCCGGTTTTACGGACTGAACTAGTCGCCGGTTTGAAGGCACATAAAGAAAAAGGCCGCCCCGGTAACCGGGAGCGGCCTTTTCTGTTCCAACTGAAGGGTACGGCTTACAACAGCGGTACGATCAGCAGGGCAACGATGTTGATGATCTTGATCATCGGGTTTACAGCCGGACCGGCGGTATCCTTGTAGGGATCACCAACGGTGTCGCCGGTTACCGCGGCCTTGTGCGCCTCGGAGCCCTTGCCACCATAATTGCCGTCCTCAATATACTTCTTGGCGTTATCCCAGGCACCACCACCGGTGGTCATGGAGATCGCCACGAAGATACCGGTAATGATGGATCCGACCAGCATGCCACCGAGTGCCACCGGGCCAAGGATGAATCCGACCAGGATCGGAGCCAGCACCGGCAACAGGGAAGGCACTATCATTTCCTTGATGGCAGCCACCGTTAGCAGGTCAACAGCCTTGGAGTAATCAGGCTTGCCCTTGCCAGTCATGATGCCCTTGATTTCCTTGAACTGGCGCCGGACTTCGATAACGACTGAGCCCGCTGCACGACCAACTGCTTCCATGCCCATGGCTGCGAAGAGGTAGGGAATCATGCCGCCGATGAACAACCCGATAATCACGTCGGGCTCAGACAAGGTAAACACCAGGTCTTCCAATGGGCGGTTCAGGTGTTCCGACAGGGCATGGGTGTAATCCGTAAACAGCACCAGCGCAGCGAGACCGGCGGAAGCAATTGCATAGCCCTTGGTCACCGCCTTGGTGGTGTTACCGACTGCATCGAGCGGATCCGTGACATCACGAACCTTCTTCGGCAGACCGGCCATCTCCGCGATACCGCCAGCGTTATCGGTCACCGGGCCGTAAGCGTCGAGTGCCACGATAATTCCGGTCATGGATAGCATGCTGGTGGCAGCAATAGCGATGCCATACAGGCCGGCGAAGTGATACGAGGCCCAGATAGCGATACAGACTGCAATCACCGGCGCTGCGGTAGATTTCATCGACAGACCGAGTCCGGCGATAACGTTCGTGCCGTGTCCGGTTTGGGATGCAGCCGCAATCTTGCGTACCGGGCTGTATTCGGTGGCAGTGTAGTACTCGGTGATGACGACCATGATGCCGGTCAGTGCAAGTCCTACCAGTGAAGCAAAATAAAGCTGGTTGACACTATAGGTGCCGTTACCGACCATTAGTTCCTTGGTAATGAAATAGAACGCAACGGCTGCGAGGACACCGGCAACAATCAGGCCACGGTAGAGCGCATTCATGATCTTGCCGCCTTCATTGGCGCTGACGAACCAGCTACCGATGATGGATGCGATAATAGAAGCGCCACCAAGGACCAGCGGATACAACACCGCATTTTCGAAACCGGTGAGCAACAGACCACCAAGGAGCATGGTCGCAATGATGGTCACCGCGTAGGTTTCGAACAAGTCGGCAGCCATGCCGGCGCAGTCACCAACGTTGTCACCAACGTTGTCGGCAATCACGGCCGGGTTGCGGGGATCATCTTCCGGAATACCAGCCTCGACCTTACCTACCAGGTCAGCGCCGACGTCAGCGCCCTTGGTGAAGATGCCGCCACCAAGTCGAGCGAAGATTGAAATCAGTGAACCCCCGAACGCGAGACCAACGAGAGGCGGCACAATATCGTTCACCGGCGTGCCGGCAAGCGCACTCCACTGCAGGAAGGCGTAGTACCCGGCAACACCCAGCAGCCCCAGGCCAACAACCAGCAAACCGGTAATGGAGCCGGCGCGGAAGGCAACCTTGAGGCCGGCATTGATGCCGTCGCGTGAGGCCTCGGCAGTACGCACGTTGGCGCGCACCGACACGTTCATGCCGATATAGCCGGCGGCGCCGGACAGTACGGCGCCGATCAGAAATCCGACCGCGGTTTTTCCATCAAGGCCAAGCCAGATGATGATAAACAGCGCCGCACCGACCATACCGATGGTCATGTACTGGCGATTCAAATAGGCCGACGCTCCCTCCTGAATCGCGGCGGCGATTTCCTGCATTTTCTTATTGCCTGCCGGTAACGCGACGATCCAGCGGATCGATACTACGCCATAAACAATGGCCAGTACCGCGCAACCTAGGGCGAACATTAAGCTCTGGGACATGCTGCTATCTCCGTAGTGGTTATCATTTAACTGGTCAATTACCAGTCGTTATTGTTCTCGGCATCGATCTGCCGCTTTTTTTCTTAAAACCAGAACGACCCCGATGATGACTCATCGGGGTCGTGATTTATTTACAGTTCAAACTTCTTCAGTTTCTTTGGCACTGCCGCATTTTTAAGTCTAACGTACTGCGGCATACCGTTTTTGTATGGAGGATAGTCTTCACCCTTGATTAGCGGCTCAAGGTAAGTGCGGCATTTTTTGGTAATACCGTAGCCGTCCGGGGTGATGAAATCCGTGGGCATCATCTTCTCGACGTTAGCCACCTTGTTCAGCGGCGCCATACCTACTTTCCATTTAAATGGCTTGTTTGACGTACGAACCACAGTCGGCATCACCGAGTTGTGACCCTTGAGAGCGTACTGTACCGCTGCCTTGCCCATGGCATAGGCCATGTCGACATCGGTCTTGGACGCGATGTGGCGCGCGGCGCGTTGCAGGTAGTCGGCAACTGCCCAGTGATTTTTCAGCTTCAGCTCGTTCTGAATCATGCCGGCAATCACGGTAGCGGCGCCGCCCAACTGGGCGTGACCAAAGGCATCCTTAAGGCCTGTATCTGCCAGGAAGCGCCCATCCGGCCAGTGCACACCTTCTGAAACCACCACGGTGCAGTAGCCGTGCTTCTTCACCATCTGGTCAACGCGGGCAAGGAACTTCGCCTGATCGAACTCAACTTCCGGGAACAGAATAATGGTCGGGATTGGTGTGTCGTCAGTTGAAGCGAGACCACCAGCAGCAGCAATCCAGCCGGCGTGGCGCCCCATTACTTCAACGATGAATACTTTGGTAGAGGTCTTCGCCATCGAGGCAACGTCAAAACTGGCTTCGCGCGTGGAGACAGCAATGTACTTGGCGACCGAACCAAAACCCGGGCAGTTGTCGGTAATCGGCAGATCGTTATCCACTGTCTTCGGTACGTGTACGGCCTTGATCGGGTAACCCATGGACTCGGACAGCTGGGATACCTTGAGACAGGTATCGGCTGAATCGCCACCGCCATTGTAGAAGAAGTAACCGATATTGTGTGCCTTGAACACCTCAATCAGGCGTTCATATTCGCGGCGGTTGTCTTCGAGGCTCTTCAGCTTGTAGCGACAGGAGCCAAACGCGCCGGATGGTGTGTGACGAAGCGCCTTGATCGCGCCGGCAGATTCCTTGCTGGTATCAATCAAGTCTTCGGTCAGGGCGCCAATGATGCCATTGCGACCAGCGTAGACTTTGCCGATTTTGGTCTTGTTCTTGCGTGCTGTTTCAATAACACCAGCGGCGGAGGCGTTGATCACTGCGGTAACACCACCGGACTGTGCGTAGAACGCGTTCATGGGCTGAGCTTTTTTAGCGCGGGTCGCTGAACTGCGCTTGGCTACCTTTTTCTTGGCAGTTTTCTTTTTAGCGACTTTCTTTTTTGCTTTCTTTGGCATGAGTTTTCACTCTCCTGAAAAACGTTGTTAGTTTATTAATAAGGTAAGATAAAAAATAAAGAAACTGGATCAGCCGATTTCCATGGCTTCGAACTCGCCCCGGAAATGTACCGGCACCTCGATCAGTCCACGTGCCGACCGAACCGGACGGAACCCGGTGTCTGCCAGTAGCAGCCCAATCCACTTGTCATAGTGCTGGTTGATCGATTGCCGCACGATTTTTGTTTGTTCGTCGGTAAATTCCGGAATGTCTGTCATGGTGCCGCCGTCTGTCCGGGTAGCGGTTTCGGGGTTTTCATTGGCGCCGATAGCTCGGTGCACCCCCGCTTGAGGGGCGGTAGATTAGCGCAAATTCGGGCTGCGTTCACCGGAAAGATTCAATTTGCCGATAGGCGTAATTTATAGCCGGTAGAAAAAGCGTTGACGCCAGCCCGGCCGACCGGTAATTTTACCCGCTCTTCAGGCTGGAAATTGCCTGAAAATAAGCAAAAAAACCGATTCTAACCAATCATAGCGAGAATAACCGATGAGAATCGTACTACTAGGAGCGCCGGGATCCGGCAAAGGCACGCAAGCTAAACAGCTGGTTGAAAAGTACAGTATTCCCCAGATTTCCACAGGCGATCTGTTGCGCGCCGCGGTTGCCGCGGGCACTGATCTTGGTAAGCGCGCCAAGGATGCCATGGATGCTGGTCAGCTGGTCACCGATGATGTTGTGCTTGGCATGATTCAGGAGCGGCTGAACGAGCCCGATGCCAAGAACGGTTTTATCCTCGACGGCTTCCCCCGCAACATCCCCCAGGCCCAGGCACTCGATGCCATGCTGGCGCGCGTCGGTCAGCCGCTGCAGCTGTCATTGCTGGTGGATGTTGATACCGAAGTATTGATGAAACGCATCACCGGACGCCGTACCTGCGGTTCCTGCGGCGCGATCTACAACATTTATTTCTCACCACCGAAAGAGCCTGGCAAATGCGACAAGTGCGGTGGTGTTCTTCAGCATCGTTCCGATGACAATGAAACCACCGTCCGCAGTCGCCTGGAAGTCTATGAGCAGCAGACGGCACCGCTGGTTTCCTATTACAAGGCACAGGGTAAGTTACGCACCGTCAAGGGTGTCGGTGGCATTAACGATATCTTTAATAATATCTGCGACGTCATCGAGGCCCAGATCCGACCACTGGCCAAGGCCATGAGCGCCGCGGAAGCCGCGGAAGCCGAGAGCAAGGCAGCGGCGAAACCGGCCGTCAAACCGGCTGCTGCGCCGGCTGCCAAACCGGAAGCCAAGAAAACTGCCAAGAAGGCAGCGAAGAAGAAGGCGGCCAAGAAAACAACCAAGAAGAAGGCTTCGAAGAAAAAGGCGGCCAAGAAAAAAACAGCTAAAAAGAAGGTCGCCAAGAAGAAGCCAGTTAAGAAGAAGGCTTCGAAGAAGAAGGTCGCCAAGAAGAAGGCTGGAAAGAAACAAGCTGTGAAAAAGAAAGCAAAGAAAAAAGCAGCGAAGAAGAAGGCTGCCAAGAAGAAGGTAGCGAAGAAGAAGAGTAAGAAGAAGGCTGCCAAGAAGAAAGCCAAGAAAAAGGCGGTGAAGAAAAAGGCTGCCAAGAAGAGTAAGAAGAAGGCCGCGAAAAAGAAGACCAAGAAAAAGGCTAAGAAGAAGAAATCAAGATAGCCCTTAAGCAGTAAAAGGGGTTTTTCAAAGGTCCGGCTTGCCGGACCTTTTTTATTCTGCTGCGATAACTCTCCTGGCGACAGTCAGAAACCCGGGTGAATTGGTGAAAAACCATGCTTGGTGTAAAGTCATCTACCCTTGAAATGATATACGAGAAAACCTTTGTCAGATTTCAGAAACATTCGCGGCCGGTTTCCCGATATTCGCATGCGCCGCATGCGCCGGGATAGCTTTTCCCGCCGGTTGATGCGGGAAACCCGGTTGAGTACGGATGACCTGATTCAGCCTGTTTTTGTCCTTGAAGGTAATAGTCAGGCGCAGGACGTGGCCTCGATGCCTGGGATACAGCGTGTCGGTATTGACCTCCTGTTCAAACAAGCGGAGCGCTTGCTGGAACTGGGCGTGCCGGCAATGGCGTTGTTTCCGGTAGTCGATGCGGAGCGCAAATCCGATTCTGCGGAAGAGGCATTCAATCCCGACGGTCTGGTCCCCCGTGTAGTGCGTGGTTTGAAAGAGCGATTTCCCGAGCTTGGCATCATTACTGATGTAGCGCTGGACCCCTATACTTCCCATGGCCAGGACGGACTGATCGATGGAAGTGGTTATGTACTTAATGACGAGACTGTCGCGGTGTTGGTGAAGCAAGCATTGAGCCATGCAGAAGCTGGCGCCGATGTCGTCGCGCCGTCTGACATGATGGATGGACGTATTGGCGCAGTGAGGAGCGCATTGGAAGATGCTGGCCATATTCACACCCGCATTCTTGCCTACGCCGCAAAATATGCATCAGCTTTTTACGGTCCATTTCGTGATGCGGTCGGCTCCGCCGCGAATCTGGGCACCGGTAACAAATACAATTATCAGATGGACCCGGCGAACAGCGACGAAGCCCTGCATGAGGTAGCACTGGATCTGGAAGAAGGTGCCGATATGGTCATGGTCAAGCCTGGTCTACCGTACCTGGATATTGTCAGGCGTATTAAGGACGCTTTCGGTGCGCCGACTTTTGTTTATCAAGTCAGTGGTGAATACGCCATGCTCAAGGCAGCCGCCCAGCAGAACTGGCTTGACGAACGTGCCGTGGTAATGGAGTCATTGCTGTCAATCAAGCGTGCCGGCGCAGATGGTGTGCTGACGTATTACGCAGAGACAGCAGCTGCCTGGCTCAGGGAAAACCGCGACTGACCCTGGCCGGTACCCGGCCCGAAACCCCCGGAAGACCCTTGGCCCTGTAGGAAAATAAATGCACACTGTGGCTGCTATTTTCGTGGGGTTGGCGGCTGTAATCGGTATAATCGCGTGCTTTCCGCATTCGCTCCGTTAATCAGGAATCGTCATATGAGCATTAAACCGACAGACATCAAACTGCATCAGAAATCCCGATATCTCGAAATCGAGTTTGATAATGGCAAGCGCTTTGAGTTGCCCTGTGAATACCTGCGCGTGTATTCGCCATCCGCCGAGGTTCGCGGCCACGGTCCCGGTCAGGAAGTGCTGCAGCTGGGCAAGGAAAACGTCAACATCGAGAATATCGAACCGGTCGGCAATTACGCGATCTTGCTGCATTTCGATGACGGCCATAATTCCGGCATCTTTTCCTGGGAAACTCTTTACGAGCTGGGCGAGAACCAGGAGAAGAACTGGGCGGACTACCTTGATCGCCTCGAACAGGCTGGCCATAAACGGAAAAACGTTTCCTGAGCAGGCTCGAGATCCAGCATATGTCAGAATCCTCAAACGATAAGCAGAAGACTACGCATTTCGGATATCGGGATGTGCCGGAGTCAGAAAAGGTGCGTCTCGTTGGCGAGGTGTTTCATTCGGTCGCGAGCAAATACGACCTGATGAATGACCTGATGTCATTTGGTATCCACCGTTTATGGAAACGCTTCGCCATTGAGCAGTGCGGCGTCCGCAAGGGTTCGGTAGTGCTGGATCTGGCCGGTGGCACCGGTGACCTGACTGCGCGACTGGCGAAGCAGGTCGGTGCGGAAGGAAAGGTATATTTAAGTGATATCAACAGCTCCATGCTGGAGAGCGGTCGCGGCCGCCTGGCTGACCGCGGTATTGCCGGCAATGTTGAAATTGTTCAGGCGAATGCCGAGTGTCTGCCGTTTCAGGACAACAGTTTCGACTGCGTCATCATCGCGTTTGGTCTGCGCAACGTCACGCACAAGGATGCGGCACTACGTTCGATGTACCGTGTGCTGAAGCCCGGTGGTCGTGGTCTGGTGCTGGAATTTTCCAAACCGACCCTGCCGGGACTGAATCGACTCTACGATACCTACTCCTTTAATATCCTACCGGTCCTGGGCCGCGTTGTAGCCAAAGATGAGGCCAGTTACCGCTATCTTGCAGAGTCAATTCGCAAGCACCCGGACCAGGAATCGCTAAAGACCCTGATGGAACAGGCGGGATTTGAGCGAGCCCATTACTTTAATCTCAGCGGCGGGATCGTCGCCCTGCACAAGGGCTATAAATTCTAACGTAGCGAAAACGCGATCCTGTCCCGTTATTCGACCCGAATTGAATTTCACTCTTCCATGAATACCCCCAACGCCTTCACCGCTGTTATCGAGGACGCCACCAATCGGCTGTTGCGACTCGATCCCGAGACCTTGCGTCGTCTGGGCGACATTCAGGGCAAGGTTATTTGTGTTCGTATCAATGGCAAAGACAACGAGGGGCCAGTGTTCTATTTCTCTCCGTCCGAGGGCGGCCTGCAGATGCGCAATGAATTTGAGGGCAAGCCGGATGTAACAATTTCCGGTAATTTCTCAGCATTCATGCGCCTGATTGCTGGCGAACGCGCGCAGGGTGCATTCGCTAACGGCGAGATGCAGATCAGTGGTGATCTCGAATTGGGTCAGCGCTTCCAGCGCGTCCTGAAGAAGCTGGATATCGACTGGGAAGAGATTGCGTCACACTACGTCGGTGATGTGTTGGCTCACAAACTGGGCAATCTTGCCCGCGGTTTTCGTGCGTGGGGACGTCAGGCCCATGAAACGCTACGCGAAGACACTCGTGAATACCTGCAGGAAGAAGTTCGTCTGCTGCCACGCGCTGAACACGTCGAGTCATTGCTCGATGAGATAGACCAGTTTCGTTCTGATGTCGCCCGCCTGGAAAAACGTATCCGACGCCTGCAGGGAGAGCGGTAGTGGTCAGGCCGGGGCAGGTTGCGCGACTGTTGCGCATCAATCGCGTGTTCGTCCGTCACGACCTGGATGAATTCGTTAGCGCTGTTCATCTTTTTCGTCCATATCGCTGGTTCCTGCGCTTGCTGCCCTGGCGCTGGTTTCGTCGTCCGGCGAAACCCCGGGCAGTGCGATTGCGCGAGGCGTTGGAAGAACTCGGCCCGATATTCGTCAAATTCGGTCAGGTGCTTTCCACGCGGCCCGATCTGCTGCCAGATGATATTGCCGTTGAGTTGGTGCGTTTACAGGATAAGGTGCCGCCATTTCCGGGCGACGTCGCTGTCGCCATTATTGAAGAGGAGTTGGGTCAACCGGTCGATTCGTTGTTCGATGAATTTGATCGTACACCGGTAGCATCCGCCTCGGTGGCACAGGTGCATTTCGCGCAACTGAAAGATGGTACTGATGTTGCGGTCAAGGTATTGCGGCCGGGGATCGAGCAGGTGATAGAGCGTGATCTGGCGCTGCTCTACACCATCGCGAGACTGGCAATGCGTTTCCTGCCGCAAGGCAGACGCCTGCGGCCGGTGGAAGTGGTGGACCAATTCAGCCGCACTATCCACGACGAGCTGGACTTGCGGCGCGAGGCGGCGAATGCCAGTCAATTGAAATCGAATTTCGAAGACTCCGATTTGCTTTATGTACCGGAAGTATACTGGGACTATTCGCGACGCCGTGTCTTCGTCATGGAGCGTATTGCCGGTGTGCCGATCAGCGATATCGACGCACTCAATGCCGCCGGGGTGGATCTGCGCAAGCTTTCCCACAACGGTGTAGAGATCTTCTTTACCCAGGCGTTCCGTGACGGCTTTTTTCATGCCGACATGCACCCGGGAAATATATTCGTTTCACTCGATGGCCAATACCGGGCGGTGGATTTCGGCATCATGGGCTCGCTCAGTGACGCCGACAAACGTTATCTGGCAGAGAATTTTATTGGTTTCTTTAATCGCGATTATCGTGCCGTCGCCGAGGCGCATCTGCGCGCAGGCTGGGTGCCCGCCGATACCGTGGCCGAGGAGTTCGAGTCGGCAATTCGGGCGGTGTGCGAACCAATCTTTGCCAAGCCGATAAAAGATATTTCTTTCGGGCGGCTGCTGATGCATCTGTTCCAGACAGCGCGGCGCTTCAATATGGAGATACAGCCGCAGCTGGTACTGCTGCAGAAAACCCTGTTTCAGATCGAAGGGCTGGGTCGCCGGTTGTACCCGGAGCTCGATTTATGGGAAACAGCAAAACCCTATCTGGAAAACTGGATGCGCGACCAGCTCGGACCGCGTGCCTTTTTGAGAGCACTTCGCCAGGCGGCGCCAAAATGGCGCGAGGTATTGCCGGAATTGCCGGCACTGATCCACGAAACGCTGCAGCAGCAGCGGCATACCGGCCTGGCTGAGCAGCAGGCGCACCAACGTCGGGTCGAAACCGCGTTGCGAAAGCAAGCCCGAAATCAAACCTTGGCGCTAACCGGCGGTGCGCTCCTGATTGCGGCAGTGCTGGCGCTTGGTCTGGGCTACAACCCTTATGCCAGTCAATCGCAGATACCCGCGCCGGGGTGGTGGCTGGGTGCGACCGGGTTGATCATGATCTGGCGTGCTATTTTCCACTAAAATTCACCGGAATTCGTAATTTACCGCTGGTCAGGCAGGCCTGCACCCCTGTCGGCTGCTGTGACCGGGCAGGCCGATAGGCTATGATATGTTGAGTGCTTGGAGAAAGTGCGGTAAAAAATTGACCAAATTTGTCATGTATAGACTCGGTTACATCGGCAAGGCCACCCTGATCATGGCGATCACCGTCGCATCCGCACATGCCGGCGATAAACTGTCCTGGTTCGGCGAGGCAACATTTACCGGTGCCTATCCGGTTGAGTCCAGCCAGACTTCCCTTGAAAAAAAGCCTGTCGGTGAGAGTAAAGTCGCTAATGCGGACTGGCAACTAAACTCCGGTCAGAAGTTGCTCGAGCATCAGTTGGCGCTGGACAGCGTGTTCAATAGTGGTGACCTCGAGAGCCTCGACTCCCAGACGGTTCGTAGTGAGCTGGGCGTTGCCTTGGGCGACGAAGCGATCTCGGTCCCGGTATATTACAGTCGCTCCAGCTACCAGAATGGTGAAGCGCAGACGCTGGACAGTCTCGGTCTAAAGTGGCGCCACCACTTTGAAGGTATCGGTAGCCTGGTGTTGCAGGCACGTTACGGAAAAGGCGCTTATTTACAGCCCGATGAAACCGCGAAAGATGCCGCCAATACCGTCGCCAGTGTTTCCTGGACCAGCGGCTTTGAGCAAAGCGGTGTAACTGGCAGTGTTTACGTGGGTGATGAACGGTATGAGCAGTTGGACATGGCCGAAAATGCACGCCGTGTTTACGGGTTTGCAGTAGGCGGTCATTGGAACGTCGCTTCTGATCACACGCCTTATGTCTCGTT
>JAJDNE010000063.1 GCA_022340825.1 Acidiferrobacterales bacterium
GGTTATCGATGAACAGCATCAGCGGCAACCCCAGTGCCGCGCCGCCAAACCCGAGCCCGGAGCGAACGAAACCGGTCCACACAAATATCAGGCCGATGAGTACGATCTGGAGTGTGCTGAATTCGAGTAGCATTTTGCGCAAAGAGGTGGAAAGCGCGGACTATACATTAATCGGATTTGTTCGAATAAGTATTTGGTTGTGATGTCCGCTATCGGCCAATAGCAGACGTCTTTTGCTCAGCTCGTGCTTTTCTAAGCACCCAACAATGGAAGATTCTTTCTATGGTGATATGTGAGCGCCAGGGATATGCAGTGTTTTAAAATTGCGGTCGGTATCTTGTCCTGTATGGAGAATACAATTGCCCTATTGCCTTCGAATTTAAGTGTGTCTCCATAAATCTCTTTAAAAGTATCAACCAATTTAGAATTACAGTTAAAATACATCGCGTACTGATCCGGGTACGCACTTTTCCAATCCATCCTGATCGTGCTCCCACCCTTTACGATATAGCTGGGCTCTCCCCATTTTAGAGTTTCTTCTATTTCTCCGACATCTTCGGTCTCGTTAGCGGTTTCGAATACTAGTGCCCGCAGAAACATCAGCTTCTTGCGCATCGACGGCGGATAGCGATCAAAAACCTTCGCGACTTCCTTGTTTTTGATATTTTCCATATTTTTACTGAATACGATGATAGATGCGCGATGTCCGCTATGGGTCGTTTGCGGAAAGTTTAGCCCGAAAAACCTAGATCTGACCATCGGTGACGGCTATCGGCCAAAAGGGGACACCGTCATCGAAATCTCGAATAATCTTGCATCCTTTTTTTTGAATCCCTGAGCTCCTTGTTGAAAGGATGTGTTTTTCTAATTATTAGGAGCCCGGTCCAAATAATCAATGACGCTATTGCCAGGTTAAGCAGAGCTGGTAGCCACATCCCGAAATTTTCACCAAGAAACTGGTAAAAAATTCCCATCAACGTAAGCGCGCCGCGTCTTCCCATGTTTTCACGATAGTCATAGCTATCGAGATACAGCGGCAACCAGGAATAGAAATAGAACACTAGTGGTCCGAGAAAAATCAAAATCCACCCAAACCAGTAGAATCCGCGGGCCTTTATTCTAGATGAGTGATTTCCCCAGTTGCCTCGATACATGTCGAGAAGAATGTAGAAGAAAATCAGCCAGAAAAGATTAAAACCGATAATAAATGCAGTGAGACAAGCGCCCGCTTCGCAACCGTAGAAATGACCTAGGTTTATAAAAGTCACGAATAAAGCCAGGAATATGAGAAAAACGATTCTGTAGAACTTGACGAATTTCGGATTCATTTGGGATCTACTGAGGAATCGATTTTAATGATGGGGGTGTCCGGGGTTCCGTCAATAAATTCCGGATGACTGCTTTGGGTCGGTAGCGGAAACTGAACGCGTCTACCTTGCGTAAGTGGGTAATGCTTCTTGATGGGTGTGCAAGAACCAGCGCTCGGTGACAATGTTCTTGGTAAACCAGTGGGTTTTCATAAGTTGGCCGGCAATCAGTTTTTTGACGCCAAATGGCAGCTGTTCCATCAGCCCAGGCGCCGGTTGACGCTCGCCAAAGCGCTGCTGCAGTAGGTCACTGTATGCCTGCAATTGCTGGCTGCGATAGTCGCCATCACATGCACGAATTACGTCGGCCGCGAGCATGGCTGATTCCACCGCCGGGCGAATGCCTTCACCGCTCTGCGGGTAGGCGAGGCCGGCCGAGTCACCAATCAATAACACGTTGTCCTTGACGATATTCCGGATGGCGTGGGGATAAAGTAGATAAGCGTGGCCGTTAAACTTTTCCGGCGTGTCTTGTGGAATTTTTCCCTGCTGTTTCAGGTACTGGGCAAAGCGCTGTACATGACCGGAGAGTTTGCTCTTGTCTTCCCGACCCAGCCCGATATTCAGATAGTCGCCCTTACGGAAGATCCAGCCGTAACCTTTTAGGTCAGGCGTGAAAAACAGTTCCGGGGTATCCGGATCAATCACGCACTCTGCCTTTTGCTCCGGCGTCATTTCAAATTCGATCTCCTGCGCCGCTACTGCGATTTCACTAACGCCTTTGGAGCCAATGGCGCGCGCGACCGGACAGAAATGTCCCCCGGCACCGACTACCAGTTTTGCCTCGATGCTGCCGTTAATTCGCCAGCCAGTGTCGGTCCTCTCCATTTCATTAAAGGCCTGGCCGAGAAGCATAGTTGCACCACAACGCTGCAACAGATAATTGTCGAACTCGATGCGGCGAATGCCGTAGCTCACCGGCTCGCCGGGATAACTGGAGCGGACCAGTTTTTGCCCTAACTGGCCGATCTGGAAACCGTGGATCGGTTGCAGCACATTCTTAGCCGCGTAATCCTCGAGATCGACATTGAGTTCCTGCATGACCGCGGGCGTGACCCAGCCTGCGCACACCTTCTGTCGTGGAAAGTCTGCCTTGTCCATGATGGCGATGTTCAGGCCGGTATTCGACAAGGCATGTGCCAGGGTGGAGCCGGCGGGACCACCGCCGACAATAAGGACGTCGAACTTATCCATCCTTCTTCTCGTGATGTATTGCCCGAACGCTGGCCTTGTCTGAATACAAGTGCGCTCGCGACCATGGCAGTTGGTTGTTATCTGTGCGCGCAAATACCACCTGGAACAACTGCAACTGGCCGGTAGTAAATGCCGCTTCCGAGCCCGCGAGGTACAGGCGCCAGGCACGGACAAAGCTCTCGTCCATCAATTCTGTAATTTCATCAATATTCTCTTCATAACGGGTGCGCCAGTCATAGAGTGTCCTGGCATAGTGCATGCGGAGATTTTCCACATCCAGCACTGACAGACCACCGGGCTCGAAGATATCCATCATTTCTTTCAGTGACGGCGGGTAGGCGCCGGGGAATATGCGTCGTTCAATCCACGCGTTCATCGGTCGCGCCTTGTTGCGTCCGATGGTATGAATCAGGCCGCGACCTTCAGGTTTCAGGCAGCGATTAATGACCTGGCCCAGTACCGGGTAGTGCCTGGCACCGACATGCTCGAGCATGCCCACGGAAACAAAGACATCGTACTCACCGGTAATGTTGCGGTAGTCATCCAGAACATACTCAACCTGATCCGATAGCCCTTCTTCTTCTGCTACTTTACGCGCGTGTTCCACCTGCTCGCGCGAGATGTTGTAGGCCTTGACGTTGACACCATAGTTGCGGGCCATGAAACGGGCCAGGCCGCCCCAGCCGCAACCTGCCTCGACCACGGTGTCGCCCGGCTTCAGTTGCAACTTGCGGCATACGTGATGAAGCTTGGCCACTTGCGCCTGCTCCAGGCTGATATTCGGATCGGGATAGTAGGCGCAGGTGTACTGCATCTCTTCCTTGTCGAGCCATAGCTTGTAGAAGTCGTTACCAATATCGTAGTGGTGATAAATGTTTTCCTTGGCCTTGGGTTGCGTGTTCAGTATGCGTCGGTTGCCGAGCCACCACAGAAGATGGCGAATCCATCCACCGTGGCCATGCGCTTCGGTGGATTTGTACATGGCCTCGATAAATTCGGTGAGGTCGCCTTCGACTTCCACCTGGCCATTGCTGTAGAGATCGCCCCAGTAGAGCTCATCATTGGCAATGGTCTTTAGCAGCGCGGAGCGTTCCCAGTAGCGGAGCTTGGCAACGGGTGCTTCTGGTGGCTGTTTGACCGCAACACCGTCCCATAGCGCCAGTGAAATTGGTGGATCGCCGGCGACCTGTAGCAGTTTTCGCGCAATCCAGCGGTCGAGCCAGGTGACGCGAGAGGAAAAGAGTCGTGGGCGCTGGGGGCGCCCAGGTCCTTTACCGGTGACGCGCGCCGTATCCTTGGCCGAATCGGTCGCAGATGGCTGGGATTTATCGACGGATGTTTGTTTCTGCATGCTCATGGCCAAGTTCCCTCTAACAGGCTGTTAGTCAACCAAACGAATCGCCCCCGGCAGACGCGACGCACTCCTTTCCAGGGGCAGGGTCTATTTTGCGCAAATCCTCCGGCTCGAAGCAAGTTTTGTCCGGTTTTAACGGGAAATCCGGCGTATCTGCTATGGCCAAAGGTACCAGGCAATTACTATAGAACGATGACGACCCGGATTGATTTGTTGCCATTTGCGATACCTGAGCGACTTCAGTGGATTGCCCAGGATAGCGATGGCGCGTGGTGGGGCTACACCGCTGAGCCTCATCGGCACGACAGCGGCTGGTACGAGAACGAGGTGGGGGAAACGCTGCATTTGGGCAGGACCGCGCCGGTTAACTGGGAGCGGTCGCTCACGCGCTTGAAACAGCGAGCGTAGTTCTCTCTCCGGGGTATATTAGGCAAGTGGCAGCGGTCGTGACTGGTGCCACCGAATGCGGTGGCTATACTAGGTTTAACCAAAGCCAGCCAAGCCGCACTCGTAAAAACAGACTGTGAATACCAATCTCCAGATTGATAATGACTCGATAGCCGACGAGCGTCGACAGCGATACGCTATTGATCCCCGCAGTGGTGCATTCGTGCAACGAGAGGTCGAATCAGACTTTCAGCAAGCTCATCGCGACGCCGGCTGTAAAAATTTTCTGTTTGTTACAGTAATTATCTTGCTGGTCGTTGCTTTCGGAGTCATCGTTGACACACTGGAATTAACTGGTGACGCTCGCCTGCTGGCAGTAGGCACACGTGTCAGCGTCATTATCACGCTGTTGGCAATTCTGGCGATACTTGCTCGCCGACAACATGTACTAATGACGCTGGTAGTGATTGAGGCAGCAGCAGTTACTCTGCTCACGCTATCCACTGCGTTGACGCACGGCGTCAGCACTGGCATGTCGCCGGGCGACTACTCATTACCACTGGTAATGGTCTCTGTGGGGTTTCTGTTTTTATTGCCGAGCACAACCAGAACCTGGTATTTGATGGTTTTCATCTTTGTCACCGGACTTATATCGACTCTCTCGTTGCTCGTTGGGCAGGTCCATCAAAGCAACCTCGTCTTTACCGGCGTGCAGTCGATAGCGGGGATGATAGTCGCCGCTTACCTGGGTTACCGCGACAAGTTGAGGCAGCGTGAGGAATATGCAACCGCTCGCATTTCTCAGTTGTTGGCGGAAAAACTTACCAGGCTCGCTACCACTGACTCGCTAACGGGGATCGCGAACCGACGCGAATTTTTTCATGCCGCTGCCAAGGAAATGAACCGCGCCCAGCGCAATGATCGCGCCTTATCGGTGCTGATATTCGATATCGATCATTTCAAGAACATCAATGATCAATATGGCCATGCTGCCGGCGACGAGGTACTGGTCAATATTGTTGCAGTCTGCAACAAGACCTTGCGCGAACTGGATACGGTCGGCCGCATCGGCGGTGAAGAGTTTGGTGTACTTTTACCTGAGACCGAGCTGGGTGCGGCCGCTAGTGTCGCCGAGCGTCTTCGACTGGGTATGAAAGTGATACGGCCTGGCGGTTCTGCAACGACCGGTACCGTGACCATGAGTATCGGTGTTGCGCAATGGCGGGCCGGCCACGAGGACTTTGAAGAATTAATGGCGCGGGCCGACGGCGCTTTGTATCAAGCCAAGCGTGATGGCCGCAACCAGGTGGTAACGGCCGACTAGGGTTACAGCGC
>JAJDNE010000020.1 GCA_022340825.1 Acidiferrobacterales bacterium
AATATATCGAGAACTCGACGATTACCAGCGACCTGCCACTGCTGACGGTAGCCGTGCAGCCCGAGCTGCCGGACAACAAATCCGTTGTTATTGCCGCGGTGGTGCGCATGGAGCGGTTGCATAGCATCTCCGGTCGTTCAAGGGTGCTGGAAACGTTTATCCTGAACGAGAAAGGAGGTGTCGTCTCCCACGCCGACCTGAGCCTGGTGGCGACACGCGGCAAGGCGGACTGGATACCGTCTCAGGAAATCAACGCCAACATTCCTGTAGTCGGTACCACCATTAATTACAACCACAACGACGTGGCGATGATCGGTAGCCTGTTCCAGGTCGGCTTCGGCAGCCTGGTGGCAGTGGCGGAGATTCCCGAGAGCTCGGCGTTCCTGAGTACCCGCGAACTACTCAACAACCTGATGATTGTCGCGCTGGCACTACTAAGTTTCTTCACCCTTGTCACCCTGTTCTGGTCCAAGCGACTGACCCGGCCAATCGAGATTCTGTCGACAGCAGCGAAGTACATTGGTGCCGGCAAGTTCAACGTGATGGTGAACCATGCCTCCAAGGACGAGGTGGGGGATCTGGCCAGATCATTTAACGTCATGGCAGCCGAGCTGAAAAAACGCGCCGATGCGCTGGAAGAGGCACAACAAGCGCTGGTGCATTCGGAAAAGATGTCGGCCTTCGGCCAGATGAGCGCCGGTATTGCCCACGAGGTCAAGAACCCGCTGGCCGGTATCCTCGGTTACGTGCAGCTGTCGAAGCGCAAACTCGATCCCGATCACCCGATCATAAAAAATCTCGACATTATCGAAAAGGAAACGCGCCGATGCACAGATATCGTGAGCAACCTGATGCGTTTCGCGCGACAGGAAAAGGTTGAATACGTTCCGCTGGACGTGAACAAGGTGGTCGAGGAGGCGTTAGACATCGTCGATCACCAGCTCGGTATCAAGCACGTGAAAATAGAGAAAGTGTTCGAACATGACCTGCCCCAGATTCGCGGTGATGCCAACCAGTTGCAACAGGTGTTGATGAATTTTGCGATCAACTCGCAGCAGGCGATGGAAGAAACCGGCGGCGGTGTTTTCCGCACGACCACGCGGCGCGGTAACAAGGGCTTTATCGAGATAATTGTGCACGATACCGGCCCGGGTATACCGGAGGAAATACAGGATCAAATTTTTGAACCGTTTTTTACGACCAAGCGCGCCGGTGAAGGAACTGGCCTGGGTCTTGCAGTGACTTACGGCATTATCAAGGAGCATGGCGGCGATATCCGGGTGCGCAGCAAGGCAGGAAACGGCACGACGTTTATTATTTCCCTGCCGGTATCGACTGGCAGAAAGCCCGGGACCGGCTAGAATTAAACCATACAAAAAAGGATTTTATTGAATGTTAACGAAAGTGCTTGTCGTAGACGATGACATGTCCATCCGGTCCATGGTGGGCGAGGTGCTGTCCGATGAGGGTTATGATGTCACGCTGGCCGCCAGTGCGGAGGAGGCCCTGCAGGCGTTTCGTAGAGATCGTTATGGCCTGGTAGTGACCGACATCCGTATGGGTGGCATGAGCGGTGTTGAGTTGCTGAAGGAAATCAAGCTGATTGACCCGATCGTCCACGTGATTGTCATGACCAGTTACGCATCCATCGATTCGGCCGTTGCCGTGATCAAAGCCGGCGCCTACGATTACCTCCTCAAACCATTTGAAGACCTCGAGCTGGTTGTCAGTGCTGCCAATCGGGCCATGCAGAGTGTGCGCCTGATAAGGGAAAAAGAAGTGCTGGTGCAAACCCTGGTGCAGAAAAATGTCGAACTGGAACAGGCGAATGTTCGTTTACAGGAGATCGCGGTTCGCGATGGCCTGACAGGCCTGCACAACCATCGATATTTCCAGGAAATACTTTCCAAGGAGACTGCCAGGTCATCCAGGTACAACCGGGACCTGTCGCTGTTGTTCCTCGATGTTGATGATTTCAAAAAATATAACGATACCCACGGGCATCAACTCGGCGATACGCTGTTAAAACAACTCTCCCATATTATTAAGGACACAATGCGCGAAGGCGATATCGTTGCCCGTTATGGTGGTGAGGAATTCGTGGTGATCCTGCCCGAGACCGATAAAACCTACGCGATCCAGGTAGCCGACAAGTTGCGCAAGCTGGTGGAGGATTACGCATTCCACGGAGAGGAGACTCAGCCGCATGGCAAGGTAACAATCAGTCTCGGGGTATCGAGCAGGATTACCGAAGACCGTACTGCGGCTTCGCTGATTCAACGCGCCGACCAGGCGCTTTACAAGGCCAAAAGTGAAGGCAAGAACTGCGTCCGCGCCGCATCTTGACGTTCTCCACGACGCGGGCGTTGCGCCCGACGACCAGGGTGTCGCCATCATTCACGCGCACGACCGGGATCCGCACCCCTACTCCCACTGACAACATTCACGTCACGCCCCCGCGTGTCGTCGACTGGCACCATCAATTTGCGAGCAATCCTGGCGAGTGAATCGCCCCGGGCACATGCCCGGGGCCAGGGAACATATCCGAGCCTTGGCTGGAGATGTAATAACCCTGAAACCGTTTAAAAAGGGATATTCTGAGGCCCGGCTGGCTGGCAACTGCGCCGGGCTATTCGATCTCGTGGGAGCAAACACGAAAATGCTGGAAATTTGGTAGCGGGGGCAGGATTTGAACCTACGACCTTCGGGTTATGAGCCCGACGAGCTGCCAGACTGCTCCACCCCGCAACACGAGGCGCGGACTATACAGCCGAAATATAGGATTTTCAAGGGAAATTCCGGCGTTGCCGGGCATTTCTCATGCGGAATCTCTAGTCCTGGGCAACCGGTGTCGGTGCGCCAACGGACTGAAGATATTCGGCGCAATATGCGAAGGCGACCCAGGCCAGCAGCTCGCCAATGACGCTCAACCCGATCACCACGGCATCGGCAAAATCAGCCGGGAGGAGCATTAGCAGAAACGGTGGTATCAGCAGCAAGGCTGCAAGAAATCCAGCCTGCGATATCCGATTCCGCCCAATTCGGAAGGCCTCGGCCAGGGTTTCAAGCAGGCGAAAATTACCTCGAACAAACACTAGCGGTAGCCAGTAGACAAACACGAGCGCTAGCACCGATACGATCGCGGACAAATACCGCGCGTAGGTCTTGAACAGGACACCGGGCTCGATGCCCGTGAACACCTGAATGAATACCACCAAAACATTTATCGCTAACAATCCAAGCAGTCCTGCCTTGAGGGACAATAGTATGAAGGCTGAAAAGATTCGGCGGGCGTTCGCCAGGGCCATGGGAATCTGGATCACCGACTGGCTAACGGCGAATGACTGGTAAATACCCGCTGCGAGAAAGAACAGCCCCATGAACAGGGCGGTAAATACCAGCGGTGCATACAGGCTGCTGACATTCTCACCGAATGACGCCAGGTCGACCCGCAACAACAGCAGCAAGGCCACCTGATAACCGGCAAACAACCAGATCGCCGGGCTCATGAACGTGCGAACGAACGCACGAATGCGTCGGGTGTTTTCGTTGGATTGAGGTTGCTGTTCAGTCATGCGGTTGAGAAGTCAGAATCACTTAATCCAGTCTTACGCTGTCGATATCACGTCGCTCCACCCAAAGCGCCGTCGCGCCGGCGACTGCAGCGGGCATGATCAACAGATTAATAATAGGAATAAGCGTCGCCACCATTACTGCGCCGCCAAATCCCAGCGTGAGCATACGATTCTTGCGCAACCACTTTCTGACATCGTTGAAATATTTATTGTGATTATTCATCGGGTAGGACACATACTCGAGCGCCATCATCCATGCACCAACAATCGGCGTGAGGACCGCGGCCGGAGGCCCGGTAATGATGTTGATTAGCGGCAGGAAAGTGGCAATCAGTAGCACCAGCCAGATAACAAGAAACACCATGTATTTCCTTATTTCACCAGAAATCGATCGCACGATATCGATGAAGAAATGACTTCGTCGCGGCCTGGACTGGATCTCAGCCGGCACCAGCCGCCGCTCAACCTGTTCGGATAATAATCCGTTAAATGGCGCCCCGATCAGATTAAGTATCAAGGTGAACAGGAAGAAGCTCAGAATCACTACCACCAACCCCAATAGAAGCCAGACGATTATCCCGATTAAGCCCGACATCCACCAGGCATCTCCCTGGGGCAGAAATTTCTGCAGGAACTCCGTAATGCCGGTTGCCCCAACCCATACCAGGCCGCCGAAAACCAGCACATTAACGACGATCGGGGCAATAAAATAGCGACGTAATCCGGGTTGACGAATTAATCTGAATCCTTTCAACAGATAGCCTACTCCGGCTGCGAAATCTGCAAACACTAAAATATCTCCACGGTTGACCCGGTTGGTACGTGGCCGAATGCTACCCGAGAACAGCAGCCACCAGCAAACACCTTTGATCCTCGACAATAAATCGGGATGCAGGCATTGTTAACCTGAGTTTTGCGAAGATACGACAGACGGTACTGAATCACTTATTACTGACACAGGTATTCCCCCATGTTCCCACGCATAACCAGAACAACGATGCTGACCGCACTCACGGTGTTCAACCTCGCATCGATCGCACCGGCACAGGCTTTGGACGCCGCGGCGATCATCAAGGCGGCAATGGACCAGTGGCGCGGCACCAGTTCGCACTCCACTATGTCCATGACCATTCACCGACCCGACTGGGAACGCACGATGGTCATGGAGGGCTGGACTGCCGGCGACAAGAAATCCCTGGTTCGGGTGCTGGAACCGAAAAAGGACGCCGGTAACGGTACCTTATTAATAGGTGACAACATGTGGACCTTCTCTCCGAAGGTAAATCGCGTGATAAAAATTCCGTCAAGTATGATGAACCAGAGCTGGATGGGTTCTGATTTTTCCAACAAGGACATTGCACGCTCCGCCGACATCATCGATCAGTACCACCACAGTCTTCTTGAAACGCAAACCGCCGACGGACACAAGGTCTACGTTATTCAATCCGTGCCCAAGGAAGATGCACCAGTTGTATGGGGAAAGGAAGTCCTGCGAATTCGGGATGACTATGTTTTGCTGGAACACACGTTTTTTGATCAGGACATGAAACCGGTTAAACGCATGAAGACGTCAAAGGTGGGTATGATGGGCGGGCGCATGGTGGCATTGCAGGAACGCATGGCCAAAATCGAGACCAAGGATGAATATACCGAATTCAAAATGTTGTCAGCCAAGTTCGATATAAGCGTACCTGGCAGCACCTTCACGTTGTCAAACCTGAGGAACCCCAGGTTCTAGCTGATGGGAATTGTCTTCCATCTTGCCTGGCGCAATCTCTGGCGCAATCGTCGTCGTACCTGGCTCACTGCAGGCGCCATCGCATTTTCCACAATCCTGCTGGTGCTGTGGGTGCCCATTCAGTTTGGTGCCTACGAAATAATGATCAATGCCAGCCTGGCAGTGTTCCCGGGTCACGCACAGATACAACGCCCCGGTTACCAGGAAAAGCCGAAGATTCGCAACGCGATCGACAACGCTGAAACACTCGCGAAGAAATTACGCGCCAGTAATCAATTTGTCGGCGTGGCCACCCGTGCCCAGGGGTTCGCGTTGCTGTCATCAGGAACGCGTAGTTATGGTGCACAGGTAGTCGGCGTCGAACCGGTATTTGAAAGCGGCACTTCAAGCATTCCCGGCCTGGTGAAAAAGGGTCGCTACCTGTCAGGAATTGACGCACAGGAAATGGTAATTGGTGCCGCACTGGCACGGAATCTCAAGATTAAGATTGGCGACGAAGTGACGCTTATTGGCGGCGGCAAGGATGGTTCCGTGGCGGCGGCAATACTGCCGGTAGTCGGAATTTTTGAAAGTGGCTCAAACGAACTAGACCGGTTTTTCTCGGAAATTCCGCTCCATACCTTTCAGAATATCTTCAGCATGGGTCATTCCGCCCATGCGATTGCCATTGTTGGTAAAACGGTTGAAGAACAGGACTCGCTACTCACTGCGTTGAGACAGGAGACAAAGGACCGAAACGATATTGTTATTCTTGGCTGGGAACAACTGGTCCCGGGATTAAAAGAAGGTATCCAGGTTGACAAGGTATCGGGATTTATTTTCTACGGAATCCTGATTGCGGTGGTGGTCTTCAGCATTCTTAACACGTTCCTGATGTCTGTACTGGAACGCACCCGGGAATTTGGACTGATGCTCGCACTGGGGTCACGCCCAAAGAGAATCGCCATGTTGATGATGCTTGAATCCACCCTGCTAACGCTGATGGGCCTTATCATCGGAATGACTATCGGTAGCGCGCTGGTGTACTGGGTTCATATCGTTGGTTTTGCTTATCCCGGCATGGAAGATCTGGCCCAACAATACAACATGCCGGGTCTATCGCGCCTCTATCCGCAACTGGATTTGTTCAATTTCCTGATTGGTCCGGGGAGCATTTTCATCGCGACCAACATCGTTGCCTGGATACCGGTATTGAGAATCCGCAAACTGGAACCCGTGGAGGCAATGCGCACCATATGATGAAGCGAACATTGCCATTACTTGCCACCCTGGGTTGGCGTAATCTCTGGCGTCACCCGAAACGCACTTTCGTTATCCTGTTCGCGATCACACTCGGCGTTTGGTTCATGGTCATCAGCGCCGGCATGATGGTCGGCATTATCGAGCAACAGGTACGCGATACTATCTTCAATCTCACTGGTCACGCGCAGATTCATAATCCGGAATATCGCGATGATCCAGCCATCGAACACTCCATGCCACCGCCAACACCGGCAATGCTTGAAATTCTGAACAGCCCGAAGGTGAAGCAATGGAGTTCGCGCGTACGCTTGCCCGCTGTCGTCATGAGCGAGCGTGAATCCCGCGGCGTAACGCTGGTCGGCATCGATCCGAAACACGAGCAAGGATTGTCTCTCATAGGCGAACCCGTTGTTGAAGGTCGCGCACTGGAGTCGATTGATGATGACGGTATTGTCATCGGCAGACGCATGGCAGAAAAACTCGAAACCCGGGTAGGAAAACGTATCGTCGTCATGTCGCAGAACAAAAACAAGGAAGTAGCGGATCGCGGCTTTCGCATTGTCGGCTTGTACCGTGCCGAACTGGAATCAACGGAAACTGCCTATGTATTTACCGGTCGTAAGACTGCGCAAAAACTCCTTGGTTTAAACGACGATTTATCCGAGATAGCCTTGATCACATATTCACGTGACGGGCTGGAGCCACTGGTCGCAAGCCTGCGCCAGGCCGCTCCGACACTGGAAACCAAATCCTGGAAAGAACTGGAACCATTGATGGTTTCGGCGCTGAAGGTCTACGACAACTTCATGATCATCTGGTACCTGATTATCTTTGGCGCCATGGCCTTCGGGCTAACCAACACCATGCTCATGGCCATCTTCGAACGAACCCGGGAAATTGGTCTGTTCCAGGCACTGGGAATGCGGCCACGATATATCGTCGGCCAGGTATTGATGGAAACTTTCATCCTGCTGTTGATCGGTGTCGCGCTGGGCAACCTGACAGGCTGGTTTACCTCTGATGTAATCTTTGCGGATGGTATTGACCTTACCGAATTTGCCCGGGGCATGGAGAGTTTCCAGATGAGCAGCATCATGCGCTTCCAGCTTGAAGCCCGCGACCTGATTACGATCAACCTGATGGTGATCGTGCTCGGCCTGCTGGCCAGCCTCTACCCTGCTTTGAAAGCAGCCCGTTATGTCCCCGTTGAAGCCATTACAAGGACCTGATCATGTCTACCGTGACTCTTCACAAAGTCTGTAAAACATTCGGTGAAGGAAAACTCGCTGTTCACGCACTGCGGGATATCGATCTCGAGGTTGGCAACGGCGATTTCGTCTGCCTTTCGGGACCATCGGGTTCTGGTAAAACCACCCTGTTGAACATGATTGGCGGGCTTGATAGACCCACCAGTGGCGAGATTACGGTCGCTAATCAGCGTGTCGACCAGATGGATAAGGGCGAGTTGGCTGAAATACGTCTGCGAAATATCGGTTTTGTTTTCCAGGCCTACAATCTCATTCCTGTGCTGAGCGCCCGCGAGAATGTAGAATTCGTTATGCAGCTGCAGGGCATACCGCCAGAAATCCGTCACCAGAAATCAAAAGAAATTCTGGCAGAAGTCGGACTGAACGGCATGGAAGACAGAAAACCGGCGGAGCTGTCCGGCGGCCAGCAACAACGCGTTGCAGTCGCGCGCGCGCTGGTTTCAGAACCTGCCTTGATACTCGCCGATGAACCGACGGCCAACCTGGATTCCGTTACTGCCGAGAAGCTTGTGGAGCTACTGCGCCATCTGAATGATGAACATGGTATTACCTTTGTGATATCTACCCACGACAAAATGGTGATGGGTCATGCACGCCGTTTGCTGAAAATGCACGACGGCAAGATTATTGATGATATTCAGCAACGCTAGGAAAATCATCGGGCTCGCTTTGCTTCTCTGGCCACTCGCCAGTTTTGCTGGCGACTGGCAGTTTGGCGGCGATGTAAAATATCAGGCCGCGATTAATCTCTACGATGCAACTTCCATCTTTGGCTCCGGTGGAAACGTCGCCGCGCTGGACCAGAATGCCAATCTGCGACTGAAAGCAGAAAAACGGGATGGAAGCTGGGACTACAAGATCCATTACGAAATTGGCGCAATATATAGCGATTCACTTGAGGCGTCGCGCTCACTGCCGATATTGCCCTTCCCGCTCTACGCCTTACCGAACGACAACAATCGACTCTTCAATTTAACATCAGTTATCTATGACGAAGGCCGAGCTGCAGTTGCACAGAGGCTGGACCGCGCTTCGGTTGGCTATGCGAAAGGGAATTTCGTTTTTCGTGCGGGTCGCGATGCGATTAGCTGGGGTAATGGTGTCCTGTTTCAACCCATGGATATCTTTAATCCATTTTCGCCGACCGCGATCGACAAGGAGTATAAGTCTGGCGATGACATGCTCTATTCGCAATGGCTATTCGAATCGGGAAGTGACTTCCAGGGCGTCGCGGTAGCACGACGTAATGCAGCAGGCGTTTTTGATCCATCTGATTCGTCGCTGGCCGGCAAATATCATGGCCGTATTGGTACATTTGGAATCGATCTCCTTCTCGCCAATCATTACGACGAGAGATTCACTGCCCTCGGCTTGATTACTGATTGGCGCGGTGCGGTTTTCCGAAGTGATAGCACGCTGAGTACCACTGATGATGGCGTTATCTATAGCGGCGTCAGCAATGTCAGCTACTCGTGGGTCTGGTGGGACCATAACTTCAGCGGATTCGCCGAGTACAATAGAAATGGATTTGGTATTGGCAATGGCGACTACAGTACGTTACCGCCACCGTTGGTCGAGCGAATTGCCAGGGGGGAAGTGTTTACTCTCGGCCTGGACAACGCTGCAGCGGGTGTAACCATCGAATTGACGCCACGCTGGCAGTTCTCACCAACAATCATCGCCAACCTGAATGACCACAGTTACCTCTGGCAATTCGCAGCCAACTACGACTGGAAACAGAACGCTACCCTCCTGATTGGCGGCATCATCCCGGTGGGTCCACTGGGTACGGAATACGGCGGGATACCCATTGGGGGTGGTCAATACTACAGCCCGCCAGTCAGTGCCTACGTTCGACTCGCTTATTACTTCTGATCAGTCGAAGTCGTAGTGCTTCTCGACGGCCTGCGTAATTTCCCACGTGCATGAAAGACCGGCGGGAAATATCACCAGGTCCCCGGCTTGTATCTGCACCGGTTCTCCTCCATCCGGCGTCACGATCGCCTCCCCGTCCAACAGGTAACAGGTTTCCTTGGTGTCGTATTTCCAGGGAAACGTCGATTCTTCCTTGGTCCATATCGGCCAGTCATAAACCCCGATTACGTCCAGCTTGGCCGGGGACGGGTTGTGCTCCACACTTATTTCACTCATTTCGATCTTCCCGGTAATTGTTTTCGGCGCAGATTATGACACGAGCCCGGCCCGAAACAACGTTATAACCTGCTGTTTTTAGTACTTTTTCGCTAAACATAAATAAATTGATCTGTTCGGGTTGACTTCTGTGTATATGCACATATAATACTGTGCATATACACACATGGTGTGAGTGAGAAATGGAAAACGCGACTAACGATATGTTCCCGGCCGAAGTGACCAGCCCCGCCTGCATCAATTTGCAGATGATGCGGTCCAGCCACTACATCCTGAAGGCTTACGACGAGGCCTACCGTCCGTTCGGTATTCGGGCCACGCAAATGCCGGTCCTGGGTGCAGTTGCACGGCACGAGCCGGTAACCATTCGTGAAATAGCAGATGAACTGGAAACCGAGCGCAGTGTGATGAGCCGTAAGCTCCAGGTAATGGAAAAGAGCGGCTGGGTACGGGAAGACCCGGACACATCAGGCAAGGAAAAGACCTTTGTGCTCACCAAGGAAGGGAAGGAACTGATTCAACAGATCCTGCCCGTCCGCATGGAAGTGCAGCAGCGCCTGATGTCGGCACTGTCTGAAGATGAACTGAATTTGCTGCTAACGCTTTGTAACAAGCTGAAAGCAGTGTCTTAACAACCTGTTAACCGATTTATATTTTAGGAGAGTAAAAATGTTTGGATTTAATCAACCTCAGCAGATCGATTGTCCGGAAGCACGTCACATGGTTCAGAACCATGGTGCGCAGCTAGTCGACGTCCGTTCACCTGAAGAGTGTGCCCAGGGCATCCTGCCCGGGTCCGTCAATGTACCGCTTCAGATCCTGCAGCAGGCGCATCACCAGCTGGACAAGAGCAAGCCGGTAATCGTCTATTGCGTCAGCGGCGCGCGTAGTGCCCAGGCCGTGTCATTCTTGAAGAGCATGGGTTTTGACAACGTCCACAATCTCGGTTCGATCCGCAAATACCTCACTTGCTAATCGAGTTGGTTGAAATTTATGAGGAGTGGGAAAATGTTTATTAGACAATTATTCGATAGAGACACCTGGACCTATACCTACCTGATCGCGGATCCGGACACCAAGGAAGCTGCGATTATCGATGCGGTAAAGGAACAGTTCGATCGTGACGCACAGTTGATCGAAGAACTCGGTTTTAAACTGAAATACTCGCTGGAAACACATGTGCATGCGGATCACGTCACCAGCTCTGGCAAGTTACGTGACCGTTTCGGTGCACAGGTAGTACTGCAGGAAGCAAGCAATGCCAAGTGTGCCGACATCCTGGCCAAAGACGGCGACGTGTTGAAGCTAGGTGATAAGGAGATCAAAGTGCTGCACACACCGGGTCATACCGATGCCGATGCCACGTTCCAGATCGATGGCGCGGTGTTTACCGGTGATGCCCTCTTTGTGCGCGGCTGCGGTCGTACTGACTTTCAGGCTGGTAGCACCGAGTCGTTGTACAATTCGATCAACGACAGGATCTTCAGCCTGCCGGATGACACCGTGATCTACCCGGGTCATGACTACAAGGGCCATACGGCGTCGACTGTTGGTGAAGAGAAGGCTTATAACCCGCGCCTCGGCGGTGGTAAGGACCTGGAAGCCTTCGCGGAGATTATGGACAACCTCAACCTGCCGGCCCCGGCCCGACTCGACGAGTCCCTGCCTGGCAACATGCGGTGCGGTGCTGAACTGAACTAAGCCAGTTCATTTGCTCCAAACAGAAACGGCCCCTCCGGGGGCCGTTTTTTTAATTCAGATATCTTCTTACGTTCTCCAAAATTCCACTGCACCGTCGGGAAATCCGGCAAGAAGTCTGTCAAATGCCGCTTCATCTATGTGCCGTCTCAGCGCTTGAGCCACATCCCGGATCGCGGTTTCGGGGGAAAAATTATGCTCCGATCGCAGTGCCTGCACTTCCTTCGTCATCGTCACACGATCCTGAAATGATTTTATCGGTTCATCCGTGTTCCAGTCGCTTACAAAAAGTGCCCGCAGGCATATCGGCAGCAGGTTTGCGAACGCGATGGCTTGGTTGAATGAAAGCCGTCTTCGAAAGGCCTGCATCACACCCTGTGTCATCGTGTATGCGGTGTGAGTGCTCGATAATCCCGCGGCATCCCGCGCATCCATCAAATACTTGTAGAACTGGTCTGATGCTCGCTCGTATTCAGCTGGTACCGGCATGTCGTCCCCGCAATGAAAAAGGTCTGCTCCAATGTTTTGCCGAGCTTACTAGTCCGGGAATCGATCCTCGGCAATGACCCGTTGCAATTCCTGCCAGTAGTCGGCATCCAGCAGACCGGGATGCAATGATTCAAATATTTTCCGTTGTTCAGGATCGCCAAACAGGAACACGGAAAATTCCTCCGGAAAAACATCGTTAACGCCGACGGAGTACCACGGCTCTGCCGCCATCTCATCTTCTGGATGGCGCGGCGGCGGGATATGGCGGAAATTGCATTCCCCGATTGGTTGTATCTCGTCGTAATCGTAAAAAATGACGCGGCCATAGCTGGTGATACCGAAATTCTTGACCAGCAGATCACCGGCAAATATACCTGCTGCCGCGATATCATTAATTGCATCCCCGTATTCCTTAAGCGCATGTCTTACTCCGTCTGCATCGGCATGCTGTAGGTAGAGATTGAGTGGCTCCAGGCGACGCTCGATAAACAAGTGCTTGATCACCAGCCGGTCACCCTCAATCGAGACTTGCGACGCGGCCTCGGTCTGCAGTTCTTCCAGCAACTCGGGAGTAAAGCGCTCCAGTGGAAAGGCAGTAAAGGAAAATTCCCACGCGTCGGACAGGCGCCCCACCCGGTCATGCTGCTTGACCATATGGTAGCGGTCGATGACTTTCTGACGGGTCGTGTCTTTCGGCGGGCGAAAGCGGTCTCGGATTACCTTGAAGACATAGGGATAGGACGGCAGCGTAAATACCAGCATCACCATGCCCTTGCTGCCCGGGGCTGTTTCAATCTCGTCCGATGACCGCTGCAAGTGGTCGAGGAAGTCCCGGTAAAACTCGGCCTTGCCCTGTTTGTGAAAACCGATTTGCGTATACAGGTCCGCGGCGGTTTTTTCCCGGAGGAAATCCAGCAGGAACCGGATCACTGCCGACGGCACCTCGGTATCGACCAGAAAGTAGGCCCGGGCCGAGGTAAACATACTGGAGACCTCGTCGCGTTCGCTGACCAGGTTTTCAACGTAAGCCGTGCCCTCCCCGCTACGCCGTACCCGCAGGATAAAGGGATAACGGTCCGGGCCGTTGATGACGCGCCCGACAAGATAGGCGACACGGTTGCGATAAAACGGCGTGCGCAGCATCTGGATCTGGAAATGGCGCGCCAGGTGACGTGGCAGGTTAGTGTGGCGACGAATATCTGCAACGATAGTGCGCACATCCCGTCGCAAGTCACCGAATTGCAGACCGAGGTCCGCCTCCTCCAGGATGCGCGTCAGGGTGGTGCGCCAGCCCTGGCGTAGCGGGTAGTAGCTGCGATATACCGGATGGTCACTGTCGAGGCGCTCGGTCGAGACTGATGGGCGCACGAAAATAAAATCGTTGTTATAGAAGTGGCGCTCAAACAACCCGACAAACACCGAGTTATAAAAGGTCTCGGCCAGTTCCGGTTGCAGATGGCGATAAAGCAATCCCATGTAGTGGAACTTGACCGCTTGCCACAACTCGACATTGAGCGTTTCCGTATCGAAATGCTGGCGCAAGTCGTCGATAGTCTCACGGACGCGGGTGTCATAAAGGCTAATACGCCCGATGGCGGCACGGCGGCTGGCCATCCAGTTGCCCTTGATGAAGTTGTCTCTGGCTTCCCTTGTTGTTGCCTGGAAAATTTCGAAATGCTTGGTAAACCCGTCAAGGATAGTCCGGGCAATATCACTCACTACCGGTTGACGCGAATCCTCCGACCGGACTGGTCTTAAGTGGGACCTTCGGCGATTCTCCGTCGCTATCGCCTTGTCCTTGGGGTTATTTTTCTCCGTGGAACTGTGCCTCCTCGGTTGACCCGGTCAGCGCCGTCACTGAAGACAGGCCGCCCTGAATCGTTGTGGTGACGTCGTCGAAATACCCGGCACCGACTTCCTGCTGATGCGATACGAACGTATAGCCTTTTTCACGCGCGGCAAATTCCGGCTCCTGCACCTTTTCGACATAGTGCTTCATGCCCTCGCCTCGCGCATAGTCGTAAGCCAGGTCGAACATGTTGAACCACATATTGTGAATACCCGCGAGCGTGATGAACTGGTACTTGTAGCCCATCGCGGAAAGCTCATCCTGGAAACCGGCAATGGTCTTGTTGTCAAGATTCTTTTTCCAGTTAAACGACGGTGAGCAGTTATAGGCAAGCAGTTTGTTAGGGCTCGTTGCCAATACTGCCTGGGCAAACTCGCGCGCAAAGCCAAGGTCCGGCGTTCCGGTTTCACACCACACCAGGTCGGCATAAGGGGCATACGCCACGCCACGCGAAATCGCCTGTTCGAGGCCGTTCTTCACACGATAAAAACCCTCGGCCGTACGTTCGCCGGTGACAAAGGACTGGTCATTGGGATCGAAATCGGACGTCAGCAGGTTTGCTGCCTCGGCATCGGTTCGGGCAAGAATCAGCGTCGGCACATTCGAGACGTCGGCAGCGAGTCGCGCGGCGATCAATTTCTGAATCGCTTCCTGGGTCGGCACCAGCACCTTTCCACCCATGTGACCGCATTTCTTGACTGCCGCAAGCTGGTCTTCGTAATGCACACCGGCCGCGCCCGCGACGATCATGTTCTTCATCAGTTCGAAGGCATTGAGCACACCACCAAAACCTGCTTCAGCGTCCGCGACAATCGGCAAGAAGTAGTCAATGTATCCGGCGTCGCCGGGGCCTGTACCACGAGACCACTGGATCTCATCGGCACGCTTGAATGCATTGTTGATGCGACGCACCATGGTTGGCACCGAGTCATAGGCATATAGCGACTGGTCGGGGTACATGGTTTCGGAGGTATTGCCGTCAGCCGCCACCTGCCAACCGGAAAGATAGATCGCCTCGATACCGGCCTTGGCTTGTTGCATGGCCTGGCCACCGGTAATGGCGCCCATGCAATTGACATAACCCTTCTTCGCATCGCCATGTACCAGGCGCCAGAGTTTCTCGGCACCGTTACGGGCATAAGTATATTCAGGTTGTACAGAACCACGCAGACGGACTACATCGGCGGCAGAATATCCACGTTTCACGTCGGCCCATCGAGGGTTCTGTTGCCACTCCAGCTCGAGTTCCCGGATCTGCTCGTCACGTGTTTTCATGTGCCTTTTCTCCTGCCTGTTGCCAGGTGTGATGTCTGGTTTTGCGCCAGTTGGACTATTTACGTATCAAGCCTCGCTACTACTCTATTTAATCAACTCAGAAAGTACATACTTATAAGCATATAAACCATAAGCGATTTATTCTTCCATTTTATTGCGCTGGCTCAAAAAGCACGACCCTGTCACATGGTTATTGAGACCGGCTCAGCCGTGACCACGATACCGTCCCGGTCGGCATAGAGCTGTTCGCCCGGGCGAAAATCGATGTCGGCCATGTATAGCGTTACGTCGCGCTGCCCCTGGCCCCGTTTTTCTGATTTGCGCGGATGGGTAGCCAACGCCTTGACGCCGATGTCCAGCCTGGCGATCTCTTCCGAGTCGCGGATACAGCCATTAACAACAATTCCGGCCCAGCCGTTCTGGACGGCCAGACCCGCGAGCATGTCGCCTAGCAGTGCACAGTGCATCGAGCCGCCGCCATCGACCACCAGCACCCGACCATCACCGGGCTCCTCGATCGCTGTGCGCACCAGTGAATTGTCCTCGTGGCACTTGACGGTCGAGATAATCCCGGAGAATTGCACCCGACCTCCGTAATCATTGAATCCCGGGCTGGCAATACGTGCTGCATCACCAAGTGCATCACTGATATCGGTCGTTGCCTCGTTCATGGCCATTCTCCTGCTGTTCGTTTCTATAGTATCTGATTGATCATGTTATAGTCATCGCGTATCCCCAACGCGGAGGAACTGTAACCATGGCACTGAAAAAGAAACGTACTCCGGCTGCACGTACAGCGAAAGCAGCCCTGAAGGCAGCGGCCTCGGCGGAGAAAGCTACCGCAAAGGCAATTGCCGACTGGCGCAAGGCAGTCGAACACGCGGTCAACACAGCCGAAAAAGAGGTCAAGGCGGCCGCGAAGACCGTTGCCACCATCGAGAAACGGACCGCGAAGGAAGCCAGGCGCGCGGTAAAGGCGAAATCGAAACCGGTGAAAAAGATGGCCCATGACGCGCGCAAGCGGTTGCAGAAAGAGCTGATCGCCGCCCGCGCTACACTCACTGGATTGCGTCGGGCCCATACCACGAGCAGAGCGGCGCACCGACTGTTCAAACGCGTGGAAAAAAGTATGGCGCGCACAGTGAAACACGCGAATCGAAAGGTGAAGTCGGTCAAGCGCAAACTCAGCTAGCGCTCGCCTTTGCCGGTGCGGTCGTACACACTCCGCACCGGCTCTTTCTGTCTTGCCTATTTAATTGCGCCAGCCAATTCGGTGAGCGTGGTAATCGTTACGGTCGGCTGCAATTCCCACGGATCGAAAACGGTGCCATTTGAGCGTTGCACCCACGCCGCTCGCATGCCAACCGACAACGCGCCGACAACATCGAAGGGATTACCGGAAATCAGCCAGGCGTCCTGCGGGCGAGCACCGGCTCGTTCCAGAAAATGAAGATAGACTGCAGGATCAGGTTTGAACGTCTTGATTTCATCAACACTGACGACGTCGATAAAATAGTCGTCAATGCCGGCATGCTCCAGCAGCCCTCCCACGGCCGCTGCCGAACCATTGGAAAAGGCATACGACCTGAACCCCGCCTGCTTCACGTCATCAAGACCAGTTTTCACATCGGGGAATGCCGGCAACGTTCGATAGCTGTCCATGAGGGATTGTTTCTCCGGGTCGGAGAGATTAAAACCGGGGGATAGACAGACAAAGTCCAGCGCCTGGCGTACGCAGACAGCAAATTCCTGATAGTCGTGCATCAGTCCACGACGGAATGAATACTCCAGCTGTTTCTCGCGCCACCGCCGGGAAAACTCCCCTGCCCGTTCAGCGACAAGCAGCTCCAGGGCATCAGTAACGCCATCGGTATCAATCAGCGTTCCGTAGATATCGAATGCCAGGGTAGTTGTCACGTTGTTTGTGTTTAACCTTTGCCCAATTTTCCTTTCCAGACTCTTTTACGCCGGGTACTGATTTATATCAAATCAAGGGCCTGCAATTTAGAGTAGAAAACACTATTAGCGGCCAATTTCGAAAGGCCGGTTTTATCCCGGTTCCAAATATTCGTCGCTGCCCGGAGGAAGACCGATGCATCGCAAGACTATCCGCCTGCTTGTACTGACAATCATCCTAAGCACCCTTTCCACTATCGCGAGCGCTGAAGAACTTTATTTTGTCGATGCGCACAGCTCCGTCGGCGAAGACGTTGCGAGCCTGGGGACAGTGCTTCAGCGGATGGATGAAAACAACGTCAATATCACCATCCTCGAGGCCAGGGGGAAACGGGAATCAAAGTCCGTGCGGAATTTCGGCGAGTCCTATGCCGAGAGGATCGTTCCGGCGCTTCGGGTCCATACCGGGGCCTACCAGAAAAACACCCCCAAGTATTACAAACAACTGAACAAACGAAGCGATAGTGGCAGGTGGCGCGCCCTTGGCGAAGTGGTGATGTATCGCGCCTGGAAAGGCAGCGTGGGAAATGAAGTGATTGTGTACCCAGATGACGAGCGCGTGAAAGCGGCAGTTAAAGTGGCGCGGGAAAATGGCTGGCCGGTCATCGCGCACATCGAATTTTCATCAATGAGCGGGAGCAAGCGCGAACGATTCAAGCAGGGCTTGAAGGAATTGCTAAGTGCGAATCCGGATGTTGCCGTGGTAATGATCCACATGGGCCAGCTACGGGCCAAGGAAGCGCGCGAACTTTTTAGCCAACACCCCAATCTTTACCTGATGACATCGAGATCCGATACGCTTTCCGGCGAATTTAACACCAAACAAAACTGGATCAACATGTTCATCGGGAAGAAGCTGAGAGACGACTGGAAAGCCTTGATAAACGACTACCCGGACCGATTTGTTTTTGCCCTCGACATGGACCTGGCGGAGCGCTGGCTGAAAAGTCACTATCACAACAAGATCGAGCTATGGCGCAGTGGCCTTTCCGACCTGCCCTCATCCGTCGCCAACGCGGTGGCTCATGGGAACGCCGAGCGACTATGGAAACTAACACCAAAGTCGGCAACGAAATAAACAGGATCTGGCGTAGCGGCAAAGCCGTAGGTTCTCTCATGTGGGAGCGTAACGAGTAGAATCACGAACGAATGATCAGGACATAAGGGGAACAAAAAATCGGCCGGCAAACTCGACTGCCATCGACAGTGCGAAGATCTCCCTGTTCTCGGCATCGTCCGCAAGCCATTGCCGGGCAATTTTGCCATCCTTGAGAAAAATCATTTCCATACACAGGCTGTCTGCACAGCTGGTGTCTGCATCCGCCGCGCCCCAACCGATGCCGACGTGGAGGTCGCCGACTTCATCTGGATTCTCTATTGTCATTCCTGACTGGAGTATATGGACCGGTTCACCCGTGACTCGGCATCGGGAATCGATTTTTGTTTTCATACCGAACATGGGGCTAACCGCCAGGGCATCAAGGGAACACATGGCATGGACCTGGTATCCGTTGACTAGCACCTTGTGTTCCCGCGCCTCAGTCGTGAACGGGTAAGCACCCACGGGATCGCCAGTCCCGGAAAACAACACCATGCCAGTCGTACTCAACACGTTAACCGCCACTCCCGGGTTGCTGACGCGCAGCGCCATTTCTTCCCGGGTAAGTATTCGCCCCCTGGTAACAAATGACCGCAGAATCTCCTGGTGAAGCGCCCTGACTTCCTCGCCACATTCCGCCTGTCGTTGTTTCAAAGGCAGAATACGGCGCAAGCGTGCTAATGCCTTCTCCAGCTTCGTGATCATGCGCAGTTATCCATACGGCAAATTTGCAACAGGCGAATTGGGAGCCAGGGATTTCGATGCTGACACCAAAAGAGTCGGATCCCAATTTTATTCCCGGCACTTCTGGCTGGGCCGCCAATACAAGGAGCAAATTGATTCATATCAATAAATAAATATTTTTAGTGCGTTATTTTAATACTAATTAAAAATCTAAGACGAGGATCATTATGAATATTCATAAATGCCTACGCTTCACGAGTGCCACGCTTTTACTGGCGACGGCATCGGTCAGTTATGCTTCTGGTCCTTGGTATGCTGGTGCCGCCGGTGGCTCTTCAAGCACCGGTGCAAGTATCGAGGAAATGCACCCAAACCTGGTGGCAGATCATGGCGCCATCAACTCTGTCCTTAGTAAGAGCACGTCTTCTACCGGCTGGAAGGCCTTCGTCGGTTACCAGTACAACCCTAAATTTGCAGTAGAAGGCAGCTATACGAGTTTTGGTACCTACTCGAGTGAAGTCGACACCGCAGGTGATGGCCTCATAACCACCAAATTGAATCCCACGGCCTGGTGTCTATCCGGCATCGGCACCCATTCTCTACAGAACAAGTTTGGTCTGACGGGGCGGGTCGGCATCTGCAAATGGGACGACGGCTTTTCCAGCAGCGTCGCCGAGCCGATTGCATACTCGGATGGATTTGCACCTGTTGTCGGCCTAGGCGCGAGCTTTGGCATCAATCCTAATCTGACGGTACGCGCGGAATATGAGCGGTATTTTGGCGTCATCCATGGCGATAAGGAAGCAGACCTGATCTCGCTGGGTGTGGCTTTTGGCTTCTAGCATCCTATCGGGTCACGGTCGTCTGGCCTAGGTACGCCTAACAAGAATCCCCCTCTCCGATGCCGGACGGGGACTTCTTGTTTATGGGGCTGGTGGTTCTGATAATTGGGCCCAGCGGGACTCAAAACGCTCTCCGGCCTTTTTATTGCAGCAAAATGACAAGTATCACTTAGACCTAGATTCCTGCATTTTATGTGCTAGTTTTTATCTGTCGGGGGTCTATACGATCTCAAGCGCTGTTCAGAACGCCATCAGTCGCCAAAGGACCGTGCAAATCTATTCAATTTGTCGCTTAGCAAAGGAGAGCATACATGCTGGATTGGGTAAAAAATATCTTCTCTGAAAAGGAAGTGAAGGAAATCAACGACCTGACACCCGGGGATGCAGCAAAAGCCCAGGCGCATGGCCTCGACTTCTCAAGTGCGATCGAAGCCCACCTTCGCTGGAAAATGCGCCTTGCCGATTATATCGCAGGCAAGAGTGAGGAGAACCTGGATCCCGAGACCATCGGACAAGACGATAAATGTATCCTTGGCCAATGGATCTACGATGTTGGCGGGCGCAATTTTGGCAATGAGCCTGGATTCAATGAACTGGTTGAAACCCATGCCCGCTTCCACAAATGTGCTGCGGAGGTTGTTCGCAAGGTCGATGCTGACCAGCGCGATGAAGCGAAACAGATGATTTCCCAAGGTGACTATGCAAGAGCCTCGATGCTGGTCATACGCCAACTCTCTTCCCTTTGGGGTCGCCTTGGCAGAGAAACCGCCTAAGAACGAGGTAATCTCGCTTTAAACAAAAACAGCCCCTCTCGGGGCTGTTTTCAGTTCGGAGCCATATTTTCTGGGAATCTATTTACTCCGACTTCGCCGGTCATTTCTCCACCATACCCCTCCATCGTTCCATGCTTACGTCGGTACATCCATGGAGCAACCTGGTGTAAATGAAGGCTGAAAAGGCTCACGATGCCGGCCAACGCGGCGAATACACCGCCGGCAATACCTCGACCGGGCAAGTGGTCCAGAATCATCATTGGCGCAAGTCCGAAAAAGTGGCGCACCACAACAAGGGCCGGAATTGCCAGGCCGAGACCGACAAATACAGTAGCGGCAATAAGGTCTTCGCGAGAATTGTATTTCACATTAATCGGATTCGATTGATCCTATATCCACTACCATCCGCCCATCAACCCCGATGACCCGCGCTAATCCAAATAATTCACCAACTCCGCATCGGTATTTCGCAAACGCTGACTGATTAGCCTTGCCATTTCGCGGTAGAGCTTCGCCCCCAGCGCAGGGCTTTCTGATACCAGGTCATTCAAACTTTTTTCGGTGAGTGCTGCGAGCAATACTGGCTCTGCGGCAACGGCTGTGGCGGAATGGGGTTCGCCATCGATGAGCGACATCTCGCCCGCCATGTGGCCGGACGGGACATCGGTGATCTTTCGGCTTTTACCAGTACCCGTCTCTTTTACTACATCCAGCGATCCATCGATGATGATGCAGAGATAGCCGGCCTTCTGGCCTTCGAGGAAAACGGCATCGCCCTTCTCGGCCTTGTAGCCTTTCAGGTGCTGGCAGAGCCGCGCGATTTCATCGTCAGTAAAATCCCTGAACAAGGGATTTTTGGATAGCTTGGATTTGATGAGTTGCTTGAGCGGATCGTGCTCCGTGATCCGGGATAATCCATCCAGCCCTGCTGGCGATTGCGCCGACATACTCCACTCCTCCCTGTTTAATAGATTCTCCTGATATACACCGCGCGGATTACAGGCGCGGGTGAGACCAGCATCTTACAACGTGAATAACCGACGGGGCCAGTGAGTCTTCGGCTGGGCTAGCCTTTAACGCCGTAACCCAACCATGCCTGGGCGCTCAAGTTTTTCGAATCGCCGATAGTCTTTTGTAAGTAGTCCAGAGCTATTTTAGATTTCTCCCGCCACTGTTCTTCGGTCATGCTGTTTTTCACCATCACCAGTGGCGCAGCGCCCTTGACCGTGTCTTCCCAGAAACTGTCAATGGATGTTATCTCCGTACCGCATGACACGGGCTCGATCCTGACATCCTTGAATCCGGCCTTGGTCATTTCTTCGCGGAAGAACTCGGGATTCTCCAGGGATTCCACGTTCTGCTGCGGCTTGGGCATGCTAGGCATCATCTCCCTTAGTGCGCCAAAGACCGCCTGCTGCAACGGGGAGTCGGATAGCGGTGCCCAGCTGGAGATAACGACAACACCGCCGGGCTTGAGGGTGCGATAGATTTCCCGGTAGCCCTTCATGCGATCGGGAAAAAACATGAGGCCGAACATGGAAAAGGCTGCATCAAAGGAATTATCCTCGAAGGGCAGCGCCTGCCCGTCGCCACACCAGGTTTCAATATTCTTGATGCCTTCGCTTTCGAGGGTATGGTTCAGAATCCCGATCATCTCCCGCGAAAAATCCACTGCCTTAACCTGGTCGACATCTTTCGCAGCGGTCAGCGCCAGCGTTCCCGGCCCGCAAGCCAGGTCGAGAATCCTGCTTTGACTATCGAGGTTCACCATTGCCAGGGCGGCATCCGTATAGCCCTGGAACACGGCCATGGTGATTTCCGAATAGCCCTTGGCGACCAGGTCCCAGGGCTCGTGGCTACTTAGGTCAATTCCCATGACTGCCTCCTCTCGATTTTTATTCTTATTGCGAACTCAGGAGTAACTTTATCCTGGTCTATCCAGCCTGCTCGTGGCGAAAGGCCTACGATACGGGCAGCTCATTGCGTCGCCTGCTGCACGAACACCGTCTGTGTAGGATAGGCAAACTCGATACCTTCTTGCTCAAAGCGCTCGTGGATTCGCAGATTGATCGCCTGCTGGATATCCATGTACTGGTTGTAATCGGGGCCCAACACAAAATAGACCGACACGAACACCAGGGCGGAATCACCGTACTCAAAAAAGTGCGAGCGGTCAAAGCGGGTGGTGTCCTCCCGTTCTACTGCCTCGCGAATGATTCCCGGTATTTCGGCAAGTTTGTCGCGCGGCGTTTGGTAGGTTACCCCGATCTTGAACTCCACCCGGCGCTCGAACATACGACCATAGTTGCGGATACGGCTGTTCAACAGGTCGGCATTGGCAAACACCAGTTGTTCGCCGGAGAGGCTGCGCAGGCGAGTGGTCTTAAGGCCCACCTGCTCTACCGTGCCAAGCAAATCACCAACGATCAGGAAGTCACCGACGACAAAAGGTTTGTCCAAAACGATGGACAACGAGGCAAACAGATCACTGAGAATGGTCTGCACCGCCAGGGCCAGGGCGATGCCGCCGACACCGAGGCCCGCTACCAGGGCGGTAATGTTGATGCCCAGGTTGTCCAGAACCAACAGCAACACAATTGACCATAAAATAAAGCGCCCGATGTAGCTCAATAGATTGAGCGTGGTGATGCTGGCCGGGTCCTTTTCCAGTTGCCGCTGATGATATTGTTTGATCATCACCTGGAGGGCAATGGCACCCCAGAGCCCCGCCTGGATCAACAGCGCAAGAACGACAACCGTGGACCCAATCTTGTGCGTTCTCTCCGGCAATTCAAGAGCAAGTGCACCGACAAACACGGCGACAATTAGCACGAAGAGCCACTTGGTCCGCCCAAGCATGGCCAGCAGTACCGACCACAATGGTGCGCTGGTACGCGTTGCAAGGCGGGTGAATAGTCTGCGCAAAAGAATACGTAGGACGCCCGCTGCAAAGATAATCGCAACGGTGATGGCCAAGGCTATCGCCCACATCAGAAGCGTGTTGCCCACGATTTCGTTCTGGAGGAATTCGGGGATGGTCATGACCTGACCTATTTTTTCACAGGCGAGTCAGTACATCAAAAAAATGGGGAAAAAATACCTTAATGACCTGTCGCCTACTGCACCGATGGGGCAGTAGCGGTTTGGGGGAAACCTCAGGCGACGGCCTGAATGGCTTTCCGACAGAGATCTATCAGTGTGCCGACCCACGGCAGCACCAGCAGCAGGGCCAGCGCATTGATGGACAGGACAGCGCGCATGTCGGCGCCGGCAACGATGGGCTCGCTGGTCTCCGGCTGGTCGAAATACATGAGCTTGATCACACGCAGGTAGTAGTAGGCGCCGATGACCGCCATCAGCACCGAGACGATCGCCAGCCACAACAGGCCAGCATCGATAACCGATTGAACCACCATCAGCTTGGCATAAAAACCAATCGTCGGCGGGACACCGGCCATGGAAAACATCACCAGTAGCATCAGGAATGCGACCCACGGGCTGCGCTTGGAGAGGCCCTTGAAGTCATCCAGCTTGTCGGCCTCGAAGCCCTGGCGTGACAGCAGGACGATAATGCCGAAGGAACCCAGGCTCATGACCGCGTAGGCCAATACGTAGAACATCGCCGAGCCGTAGCCGTTCGCGGTGCCACTTAATATGCCGAGCAGGAAGAAACCCATGTGCGAGATCGCGGAGTACGCCAGCATACGCTTGATGTTGGTCTGGGAGATGGCAATGAGATTACCCAGGCCCATGGAAAGGATGGCGAGGATAATCAGCATGCCCTGCCAGGAGGCCACCATGCCCTCGAGCCCGCCAACCAGCAGGCGCATGATCATGGCAAAGGCCGCGATCTTCGGTGCGGAACTGATATAGAGCGCAACTGACGTCGGTGCGCCATGATAGACATCCGGCACCCACATATGGAACGGCACCGCACCGACCTTGAATGCCAGGCCGACGACAATAAATACCAGGCCGAACACCAGGATGATGTCGTCTGCCTTCATCTGCGCAACGGCACTCTTCACGCCCGCGACATCCAGCGTGCCGGTCGCACCATAGAGCATGGACATACCGTAAAGCAGCATGCCTGAGGCAATGGCGCCCAGCACAAAATACTTCATCGCCGCCTCGGTTGATTCACCGGAGTCGCGATTCATGGCCACCATGGTGTAAAGGCTGAGCGACAGCAGCTCCAGGCCTAGGTAAATGGTCAGGAAGTGACTGGCGGAGACCATCACCATCATGCCGAGCAGACCGAACAGGCCGATAACAAAATATTCACCACGGAACATATGGCGTAAGCGGATATAATCGCGCGAGTAGACAAAGGCAACGAACACCGCCACGTACATACCCAGCTTGAGCAAATCGCCCATGGGGTCCTTGATATACATGCCGCCAAAGGTGCTGACACTTGTGCTACTCATGCTGGTCAGCGTGAGCAATACGGCGCCGACCAGTGTCGCCTGCGCCAGCAGGTACGTCACAACGCGCGAACGATCAGTGAGCAACAGATCCACCATCAAGATGACACACGCCATGGTGAGCACGAAGATCTCGGGTATGGCTGGCGTGAAATTTGGTATCTCGATCGTCATTACATTTTTTCCATTGCTATATCGCGCGATTGGCCGGCACTAGAGTTTGGAAACGCTCGCCTGTTGTAACAGGTGATCCACCGACGTGTGCATGACTTCCACAAACGGGTACGGCCACAGGCCCATCACCAGCACGGTAACGGCCAGGATCGCCAGGAACAGGATCTCTCGCGGCGTTGCATCTTCCAGCGCCTCGACCTTGTCATTGGCGACCTTGCCGAAAATCACGCGCTTGTACATCCACAGGCTGTAGGCAGCACCAAAGATCAGCGTGGTCGCGGCCAGGAAGGCGTACCAGAAGTTTGCCTGGAACGAGCCCAGGATAACCAGGAACTCACCGACAAAGCCGGACGTACCGGGCAGACCACTGTTGGCCATGGCAAATAACATAAAGAATGCTGCGAATACCGGCATCTTGTTGGCGACGCCGCCGTAGTCGCCAATCTGGCGTGAGTGCAGTCGGTCGTACATGACGCCGACACACAGGAACAAGGCGCCGGAAATAAAGCCGTGCGACACCATCTGGACGATGCCGCCTTCCATGCCCTGCGGATTGAAGATAAAGAATCCGAGGGTGACAAAGCCCATGTGGGCAATGGACGAATAAGCGATCAGTTTCTTCATGTCTTCCTGCACCAGCGCGACCAGGCCAATGTAGACCACGGCGATCAACGACAGGGTAATCATGAACCAGGCCAGTTCATGGCTGGCGTCGGGCGTGATCGGCAGATTGAAACGCAGGAAACCGTAGGCACCGACCTTCAACATGATCGCTGCCAGCACCACGGAGCCGCCGGTGGGTGCTTCGACGTGCGCATCCGGCAACCAGGTATGCACCGGGAACATCGGCACTTTAACGGCAAAGGCGGCAAAGAACGCCAGGAAGATCAGGATCTGCTCGGTCAGACCCAGCTTCACTGCGTGGAAATCAAGAATGCTGAAGCTGTTACCTGCCTGGTAATAGAGATAAATCAACGTCACCAGCATCAGCACCGAACCAAGAAAGGTATAAAGGAAGAACTTGATCGCGGCATAGACGCGATTCGGGCCACCCCAGATGCCAATGATCAGGTACATCGGTACCAGCATCGCCTCCCAGAAGACATAGAACAGAATGCCATCGAGCGCCGAGAACACGCCGACGATGAGCCCTTCCATAATCAGGAACGAGGCCATGTACAGCGCCACTTTTTCCTTGATCACCTTCCAGCCGGCAATGACCACCAGCGGCGTGATAAACGTCGTCAGGATGATCAGCAGTAATGAAATGCCATCAATACCCAGGTAGTAGTAGACATTGAACGCGGCAATCCAGGGTGTGGCGCCCTTCTCGACAAACTGCATCGAGGCGGTGGCGGGATCAAAGTGGGTATACAGCGGAATGCTTAGGACAAACGCGGCAACGGAAACACCCAAACTGATCCATCTGGCCAGCGGCGCATTCTTGTCATCGCCGGTGAGCAATACCAGCACACCGCCTGCGATGGGCAGCCAGATAACCAGACTGAGTAAATAATCAGTAAACATGAATTCCCAATTTCGTTATTTTTTTCTTACCGTTTCAGGAACAGCGTCAGTAACAGGAACAAACCAATAATCATGGCGAACGCGTAGTGATACACGTAGCCGGACTGGATCGTTCGTATCCACGCCGACACGCGCCCTACCACCCAGGCACTGCCGTTCACAATCAGGCCGTCGATGATCCTGACATCGCCAATCTTCCACAGACCGCGACCGATGGCACGCGCGCCGTTGGCAAACGTCGCGAAATAGATTTCGTCAATCCAATATTTGTTTTCCAGCGCGCGATAGAGCAGACCGGCGCGCTGTGCAATCTTCTCGGGCAAATGCGTAAAGCGGCTATAGAGCAGCCAGGCCAGGACCCAGCCGGTCATGGTCAGTAAAAACGGCGCTGCGGTCAGGCCATGGGCAATGAACGGCCCGACACCATCCCAGTCCTCTTTCAGCTCAGCCAGTACGTCGTGCGCTGGCAAGACCATGATCGAATCACCAAAGAAATTGGCAAACAACATGGGCTCGACAAGAATTGCGCCAATGAAAATCGACGGGATCGCCAGCAGAACAAGCGGCACCGTCACCACCAGTGGCGATTCTTTCAGATGTTCTTCCGTGTGTTTGTCCATCCGCGGTTTGCCGTGGAAGGTCATGTACAGCAAGCGGAACGAATAGAAGGAAGTAACCAGGATACCGGCAGTGACACAGAGAAATGCGTAATCGGCGCCCCAGAGCTTTGAATAGTAAACCGACTCGACAATGCCGTCCTTGGAGAAAAAGCCCGACAACCCGGGGAACCCTACCAGCGCCAGGGTGCCAATCCAGGCGGTAACACCGGTAATCGGCATGTACTTCATCAGGCCACCCATCTTGCGCATGTCCTGCTCGTGATGCATGGCGATGATGACCGAACCAGCACCGAGGAACAGAAGCGCCTTGAAGAAGGCATGCGTTGCCAGGTGGAAAATGCCGGCCGCGTAGGCGGATGAACCGAGCGCAACGGTCATGTAACCGAGTTGTGACAGCGTTGAGTAAGCCACGACACGCTTGATGTCGTTCTGCACGATACCGATGAGACCCATGAACAGCGCCGTCGTCGCGCCGATCACCAGCACCACGCTAAGCGCAGTCGTCGACAGCTCATAGAGCGGCGACATGCGCGCGACCATGAAGATACCGGCGGTCACCATGGTGGCGGCGTGAATCAGTGCCGAAATCGGGGTCGGGCCTTCCATCGAATCCGGCAGCCAGACGTGCAGTGGCACCTGTGCCGATTTACCCATGGCGCCAATGAACAGCAAGATGCAGATCACCGTCATCAGGCTCCAGTCCATGCCGGGGATTATCTGCATGGTGGTTTCCATGTGACTCGGGGCAATGGCAAACACGGCGCTGTAATCCAGTGTGCCGAAGTACATGTAGATGGCGGCGATGCCAAGCAGGAAACCGAAGTCACCAACGCGGTTGACCAGGAACGCCTTCAGGTTGGCGTAGATAGCGGTATCGCGCGTGTACCAGAAACCGATGAGTAAATACGAAACAAGGCCCACCGCCTCCCAGCCGAAGAACAGCTGCAGGAAGTTATTCGACATCACCAGCATCAGCATGGAGAAGGTAAACAAGGCGATGTAACTGAAGAAACGCTGGTAACCCGGGTCTTCATGCATGTAGCCAATGGTGTAGATATGCACCATTAACGACACGAACGTGACCACCACCAGCATTACCGACGTCAGCTGATCAATCAGGAAGCCGATACTGAGCGGTATGCCGCCACTGACGGCCCACTTGTACACCTCGCCGTTGTAGGTGTTGCCGTTTTCATGGACGTCGATAAAGACGCCGATAGAAAGAATGAAGGAGACCGCGACACCGAGAATGGTGACCCAGTGCGAACCGCTGCGGCCGATCTTCTTGCCCAACAGGCCAGCCAGGATGGCTCCGGCAAGCGGCGCCAGCGGAATCATCAGGTAAACAGTTTTAATATCCATTCCGAACATGGCCTACCCCTTCAGCGCGTCCAGGTCGTCGACATTAATGGTGCGACGGTTACGGAACAGCACGATCAGTATCGCGAGACCAATAGCGGATTCGGCAGCGGCTACGGTCAGGATGAAAAAGACAAACACCTGTCCGGCCATATCGCCGAGGTAATAGGAGAAGGCAATAAAATTCATATTGACCGACAGCAGCATCAGCTCAATGGCCATCAGCAATATCACGACGTTCTTACGATTCAGGAAGATACCCATTATCGAAATGGCAAACAGTATCGCGGCCAGGATCAGGACTTCATGCAAAGGAATCATGATCGTTTCTCCGATTTCATTTGCACCAGCCGTACGCGATCTTCGCGACGTACTTTTATCTGCTCCGACGGATTCTGATACTTGATGTGTTTGCGACGGGCACGCAGTGTCAGGGTGATGGCGGCAACAATCGCCACCAGCAGGATCACTGCCGCGATCTCGAACGGGTAGACGTAAGCCGTATAGATCAGCATCCCCAATGCGTGGGTATTGCTGTAGTCAGCCGCGTGTTCCAGCGGCACCGGCATATTCTGCGGGCTGAACATGTCTGAACTCAGGACGATTACCATCTCCAGTACCAGCAAGACGGCGACGATACCGCCCATTGGCAGGTACTCGCCAAATCCCTCGCGCATCTTTGCGAGGTCGACATCCAGCATCATGACGACAAACAGGAACAACACCATCACGGCGCCGACATAAACCAGTACCAGGGCAATACCGAGGAACTCTGCTTCCATCATCACCCACAGGCAGGCAGCCGAGAAGAATGCCAACACAAGGAACAGCGCAGACTTCACCGGGTGGCGAATAGTCACCACCATCGCAGCAGCAAACAGCAGGATGCCGCCAAACAGGTAGAACAATGCGTGGGTAAAAGTCATTTCAAAATATATCCCTAGCGATACTTGGCGTCTTTTGCGCGCGCAGCAGCAATTTCTTTTTCATACATGTCGCCATTCGCCAGCAACATCTCCTTGGTGTAGAGCAAATCGCCCCGCTTCTCGCCGTGGTACTCGAAAACATGGGTCTCGACGATGGCATCAACCGGGCACGCCTCTTCGCAGAAACCGCAGAAGATGCACTTGGTCATATCGATGTCGTACCGCGTGGTTCGGCGCGTGCCGTCATCGCGCTGTTCAGACTCAATGGTTATTGCCATTGCCGGGCAGATGGCTTCGCACAGCTTACAAGCGATACAACGCTCTTCACCGTTGGGATAGCGACGCTGGGCATGCAGGCCCCTAAAGCGTGGCGACATCGGCGTGTATTCTTCCGGGTACTGCACCGTAATCTTGCGTTGGAACAGGTGGCTACCGGTGACCGCCAGACCTTTCCATAACTCGAATAAGGTAAAGCTCTTGATGAAATGACTAATGCTCATATCTTTCACCTTGCTCCTAGTGGAACAGATACCCCCACTGAGTTTGTTGCGCGACGCCGACAATGCCGATCCATACCAGCGTTACCGGGATCAGCACTTTCCAGCCGAGTCGCATAATCTGGTCATAGCGATACCGGGGGAACGTGGCACGCAACCACAAGTAGAAAAACAGGAACAATGCGACCTTGAGCCACAACCAGGCAAAGCCCGGCACCATGTTCAACAATGGAATGTCGAACGGCGGTAACCAGCCACCCAGGAACATCAGGGCGGTCAGTGTCGAGATCAGGATCATGTTGGCGTATTCAGCCAGGAAGAACAGGCCAAAGGTAATGCCGGAATATTCAACGTGGAAGCCTGCAACGATTTCGGATTCGCCCTCGGCAATATCAAACGGTGCGCGGTTGGTCTCGGCGACACCGGAAATAAAGTAGACAAAGAACAGGGGCAGCAGCGGCCAGATATACCAATCGAGTACGCCGCCGGACTGCCGGGTAACAATCTCGTTCAGGTTAAGGCTGTTAGCCGCCATCAGTACGCCGACCAGGGCAAAACCCATGGCGATCTCGTAGGCCACCATTTGTGCCGCTGAACGCATGGCGCCGAGCAGCGCGTACTTCGAGTTGGATGCCCAGCCGGCAATGATAATGCCGTACACACCAATAGAAGTGAGCGCCAGGACAAATAACAGGCTCGCATCGATATTGGTCAGCTGCCAGGTATCGGTAAACGGAATGACGGCCCAGGCCACCAGTGCGGGTATCAGCGCCAGCATCGGTGCAATCAGGAACAGGAACTTGTTGGCGTTGCTGGGGATAACGATTTCTTTCAGCAGCAACTTGATCACGTCAGCAATCGGCTGCAACCAGCCACGTGGACCAACCCGGTTGGGTCCCACGCGAATCTGCATGAAACCGATAATCTTTCGCTCGGCGAATGTCAGGTAGGCAACGTGCAGGATGACCGGCAACACGATCAGCACAATCAGGATGACATTGGCCATCGTCAGCACCAGCCATTCTGGTAACAGGTCTACGTACGGGATGCTGAGCAACAGTTCTTCCATCATGATGCTTTCACCACCGTTGCCGGGCCACAGGCGCCCAGTGTTGCCGTTTCAGCGTAGCCTTGCGCTACTAGCACGCAGCCATCCGGCACCCGTTCATCGATAACGAGATCCAGGATTGCCGAACCCTCAACCATACGCACCGTTACACGCTGTCCTTCGCTAACGCCCGACTTCCCGGCTTGCGTGGAATTCATCCGCGCGGCTGGCGGTGGATTGTCATGTGTTGCCTGTAGTGCGGGCGCACGACGCACGAGAGCGTCGGCGACATAGATGGGGACTTCGGTGATGCGGTTGAGTTCGCTCAGGCGCGGTTCGACCTTTTCCGGAATGCGCCAGGTCTTGAGTTTGGCGGAAGCCGGGACGTCACCAAAACCCATGCCAGCGCGCACATCATCAATGCTGACATAATCAAAACCGTCGACTTCCATCATGCTGCCGAGTACGCGGAGAATCTTCCAGCCAGGACGCGCCTCGCCTCGTGGCGGTACTGCACCGGTGAATGCCTGCACCCGGCCCTCACCATTTATAAAGGTACCGGCCGTCTCGGTGAATGCGCCCATCGGCAGCAGGACATCGGCGTAATCGTTGGCGGTCGTGCCCTCCTTGCATGGCTTGAAGGCAGATACCATGACAACAAAATCCGCGGCATGCATGGCTGTTCTGGCACGACTGCCGTCACTGAAATCTAGTTCCGGTTCGACACCGAACAACAGGTAACCACGTAATGGACTGCTGATCATGCTGCGTGCATTGGCACCCGCTGTTACCTCGGCACCCGCTGCACCGCGGTGTGGTACGCAACCGGCCAACCAGCCCCCGACGCTATTCGCGTCTGGCAAATTGCCAAACCGGGCACCACTTAGCTCGGCCACCAGTTCCGCCAGTGCGCGTGCCGCCGGCGCGATGGCGGTATTAGCCAGCAACGGACCGAACAGCACGACGGCGTTTTCTTTTTCCAACAAGGTATTGGCGATGCGATTTTCTTCCTCGGTCGGAGTCACCACCGACGTCCACCCGGCGGCGCCGGCCGGCAGGCTCTTGCCGGTTTTCTCGGCCAGTACCTTAACAATGGCAGCCAACGCACTAGTCAGGTTACCGGGCAAACCGGTTACCTTGGCGGCCAGGTCGTAGGTAAATTCGTAATCCACCGGATTCACCGCCATGATCGCCGCGCCCTTGCGCGCCGCCTTGCGCAGACGATGACCCAGAATCGGTTGTTCCTTGCGGATGTTGCTGCCAACCAGCAGTGCGGCATCGATGTCTTCAAAATCCTGGATACCTTGACCGAACCACGGGAACAGCGGTGCGATGTCATCGTCACTAAATTCGATCTGGCGCAGTCGATGATCAATATTGTTGCTGCCGATACCACGCATCAGTTTCTGCAGAAGGAAAAATTCTTCCAGCGTGGCGGTAGGCGATGCCAGCGCGCCGATTTGATTGGCACCTTTTGACTTGATGATCTTCTTGAAACCAGCCACCGTGAAATCAAGCGCCTGTTCCCACTCGACTTCCTGCCAGTGGCCGTTGTGCTTGATCATCGGGCGTTCGAGCCGATCTTCGCTGTTAAGTGCTTCATAGCTGAACCGGTCACGATCGGACAGCCAGCATTCATTCACTTCTTCGTTGTCACGCGGCAATACGCGCATCACCTTGTGACCGCGCGTTTGTATGGTGAGGTTGGAACCAATCGCATCGTGCGGGCTGATCGAGGGATGGTCCTGCATTTCCCAGGCACGCGCCGAATAACGGAACGGACCGGACGTCAGAGCCCCAACCGGGCAAAGGTCAATCACGTTTCCGGACAATTCTGAATCCACGGAACGATCAATGAAGGTGCTGATGCGCATGTGCTCGCCACGACCGACTGCGCCCAGTTCCATAACACCGGCAATCTCCTGGCCGAAACGCACGCAGCGTGTGCAATGAATGCAACGGGTCATTTCGGTGGTGATCAGCGGCCCGATGTTCTTGCTCGGGACAACACGTTTGTTTTCCTGGTAACGCGAAACATCGCTACCGTAGCCCACGGCCAGGTCCTGCAAATCGCACTCGCCGCCCTGATCACAAATGGGACAATCCAGCGGGTGGTTGATCAACAGGAATTCCATGGTGCCGTGCTGCGCCTGGCGAGCCGTCTCGGACTTGGTAAAGGCCTTCATACCTTCGGCGACTGGAGTGGCGCAGGCAGGCATCGGTTTCGGCGCCTTTTCGACTTCGATCAGGCACATGCGGCAATTGGCTGCGACCGAGAGCTTGTCGTGATAGCAGAAGCGCGGGATATAAATACCCGCGGCATCGGCCGCCTGGATCAGCATGGATCCTTCTTCGGCTTCGATCTGCTTTCCGTCGATTTCGATGTTTACAGCCATGACAATTACACGCTAACCATGCACTTCTTGTGATCGATGTGATACTGGAATTCATCTCGGAAGTGCTTGATGAATCCCTGCACCGGCATTGCCGCGGCATCGCCCAGTGCGCAAATCGTTCTACCCATAATCTTGCCGGCAACGTCATCCAGCAAATCCAGGTCTTCGGGTCGCCCTTCACCATGTTCGATTCGATGAATCACGCGCGCCATCCAGCCGGTACCTTCACGGCAAGGCGTACACTGGCCGCAGGACTCTTCGTAGTAAAAATGTGCGATACGTGCCAATGCACGCACCATGCAGGTGGTTTCATCCATCACGATGACGGCGCCGGAACCGAGCATCGAGCCGGCATTGGCAATGGAGTCATAGTCCATCGTCAGGTCCATCATGATGGAAGCCGGTAACACCGGTGCGGACGAGCCGCCGGGGATTACCGCTTTCAGTTTGTGCCCGTTACGCACTCCGCCGGCGATTTCCAGCAACTCGGCGAATGGCATACCCATGGGCACTTCATAGTTACCGGGTTTGTTAACGTGCCCGGAAACGGAAAACAGTTTCGAACCACCGTTATTGGGCTTGCCCAGTTCCAGGAACCAGTTTCCGCCCTCTTGCAGAATGGTCGGTACCGATGCCAGCGTTTCGGTGTTGTTAATCGTTGTTGGCTTACCGAACAAACCGTAGTTGGCGGGGAATGGCGGCTTGTAACGCGGTTGACCCTTCTTGCCCTCAATGGATTCCAGCAAAGCGGTCTCTTCACCACAGATGTAAGCACCAGCACCCAGGTGAGAGTACATATCGAAATCGACACCGCTACCCTGAATGTTCTTGCCGATCAGGCCGGCTTTATAAGCCTCCTCGAGCGCGTCTTCACATCGTTCGTAGGGTTCCCAGAATTCACCGCGAATGTAGTTGTAGCCAACGGTGGCGCCGATGCAGTAACCGGCGATGGCCATGCCCTCGATCAATGCATGCGGGTTGTATCGCAGAATATCGCGATCCTTGCAGGTTCCCGGTTCGCCCTCGTCCGAGTTGCAGACGATATATTTCTGGCCCGGTGCGTTGCGTGGCATAAAACTCCACTTGAGGCCGGTCGGGAAACCGGCGCCACCGCGGCCGCGCAAGGAGGATGTCTTCAACTCCTCGATAATTTCTTCCGGTGGCGTCTTGTTCGCCAGAATCTTTTTCCATATCTCGTAGCCACCGCGCGCCTGGTAAGACTCCAGGGTCCACGGTTGCTCCTGATCGAAATTACGGAAACAGACTTCGTTCGCCATGATGCTTAATCCAGGCTCGCCAGAATCTCATCCAGTTTTTCTGGTGTGAGGTTCTCATAATAAGTATTGCCAATCTGGATGACCGGCGCATTAACGCAGGCACCGAGGCATTCAACTTCCTTCAGGCTGAATTTGCCATCAGGTGTCACTTCGCCGAACTTGATTCCGAGCTTGTTCTGCAGGTGATTCACCACCATGTCTGAATTGCACAGCATGCAGGAGATGTTGGTGCAGATACAGATCTTGTGACGACCCACCGGTTTGTGCTCGTACATGGAGTAGAACGTGGCCACTTCCTCGGCTGCGATCGGCGGCATTTCCAGATACTGGGCTACCGCCTCGATCAGGTCCCGGTTTAACCAGCCACCGTTGGCATCCTGCGCCAGTCGCAGCGCAGCCATCACCGCGGAAGACTTGCGCTCCGGCGGGTACTTGGCGACCCACTGGTCAATCCCGGACTTTACCTCGGTCGAAAGCAAATCAGTCTTGTTCATTTCTGCGGGCTGAGCCATTAGCGATCGATCTCCCCGAACACGATATCCTGGGTACCGATAACAGCCACGACATCCGGAATCATGTGGCCGCGGGTCATCTCGTCCAGTGACGCCAGGTGGGCAAAACCGGGGGCCCGAATTTTCAGTCGATACGGTTTGTTGGCACCGTCACTTAATAAGTAGATACCAAATTCGCCCTTGGGATGTTCTATCGCGCTGTAGACCTCGCCCTCCGGTACACAATAACCTTCGGTGTAGAGCTTGAAGTGGTGGATCAGCGATTCCATGTCGTATTTCATGGTCTCGCGGTCAGGCGAAGCGATCTTGTGGTCGTCGGAAATAACGGGGCCAGGATTATTGCGCAGCCATTCGACACACTGGCGAATGATGCGGTTGCTCTGGCGCATTTCCTCGACGCGAACCAGGTAGCGATCGTAGCAATCCCCCTCGACGCCCACCGGAATATCGAAGTCCATCTTGTCGTACACCGCGTATGGTTGTTTTCTGCGGAGATCCCATTCAATGCCGGAGCCACGAAGCATTGGCCCACTGAATCCCAGCTGCAGAGCGCGCTCGGGAGAGACGACACCAATACCGACCGTACGTTGCTTCCAGATACGGTTGTCGGTCAGCAGGGTTTCATATTCATCAACATGCTTCGGGAAGCGTTCGGTGAAATCCCAGATAAAATCGAGCAATGACCCCTGGCGATTGTCGTTGATTTTCGCGACGTCTTTCTTGCTGTGCCATTTGGAGGGTTGGTATTGCGGCATGGTATCCGGCAAATCACGGTAAACACCGCCAACACGATAATAGGTGGCATGCAGGCGCGCGCCGGATACGGCTTCGTAGCAATCCATGAGGTCTTCGCGCTCACGGAAGCAATAGAGGAACATGGTCATGGCGCCAACATCCAGGCCATGCGTACCCAGTCCCATCAGGTGATTCAGAATACGGGTAATTTCATCGAACATGACCCGGATATACTGCGCACGGATTGGTACTTCAATCCCGAGCAGTTTTTCAATTGCCGATACGTAGGCATGTTCGTTACACATCATGGAAACGTAATCGAGACGGTCCATGTAACCGATGCTCTGGTTGAACGGTTTAGTCTCGGCGAGCTTCTCGGTACCGCGATGCAACAAGCCAATATGCGGATCGGCACGATCCACAACTTCGCCATCGAGCTCCAGCACAAGACGCAACACGCCATGCGCCGCAGGGTGTTGCGGACCAAAGTTCATGGTGTAGTTACGGATATCAGCCACCGAAGCCTTCCTCGCGAATCACGCGCTTAGACAGCGAGCGCGGCTCGATGGAAACCGGTTCGTAGACAACACGACGCTTGCGTTCGTCATAGCGCATCTCGACATTGCCACTGATCGGGAAGTCCTTACGGAACGGGTGACCGACAAAGCCGTAATCAGTTAACAAGCGGCGCAGATCAGGATGGCCATCAAAGACAATACCGAACAGGTCGAAGGCTTCGCGTTCGTACCAGTTGGCGGCATTCCAGATGTTAATCACGGAATCAACAATCGGCACGTCACCTTCTACAAAGGTACGTACACGCACGCGCGTGTTGTGCTTAATCGATAACAGGTGGTAAACAACTGCGAAGCGTGGTCCCGTGTACTTTGGCCCGGCCGCCTCTTTGCGGTAGTCAAGGTAATCAACGCCACACAAATCCATCAGCATTTCGAAGTGGCAGTCAGCATCGTCGCGGAGAAACTGGCAAAGGGGGGCCAGCTGCGCGGGGTTCACTTCAAGCGTCAGTTCATCGAGCGCTTCAGTGGTATTGGTGATGCCTTCACCAAACTTTTCTTTGGCGCGCGCAACAACGGTTTTTAATTGATCAGACACTACGTTACCCATGTTAGCGAGCGATGGTGTTGGTACGGCGGATTTTCTTTTGAAGCTGCAGGATACCGTAGAGCAATGCCTCGGCGGTCGGCGGGCAACCCGGTACGTAAACATCGACCGGCACAATGCGATCACACCCACGAACTACAGAATACGAATAATGGTAGTAGCCGCCGCCGTTGGCGCATGAACCCATGGAAATCACCCAGCGAGGTTCTGCCATCTGGTCATATACCTTGCGCAGGGCAGGCGCCATCTTGTTAACCAGCGTACCGGCGACAATCATTACGTCTGACTGGCGCGGACTTGGGCGAAACAGGATACCGAAACGGTCCATATCGTAGCGCGAAGCGCCGGCCTGCATCATCTCCACGGCGCAGCAGGCGAGACCGAAGGTCATTGGCCACATCGAACCGGTACGGGTCCAGTTGATAACGGAATCCAGCGAGGTCGTCAGCCAACCGCGCTCCTGGGTAGCCTCTAGTCCCACTCGAGAGCCCCCTTCTTCCACTCATAGATGAAGCCGATAATCAGGATGCCGAGGAACAGCATCATCGCCAGGAACCCGTACATCCCGATTTCAGGCAGAACCACTGCCCACGGAAACAGGAAGGCGATTTCCAGGTCAAAGATAATAAAGAGTATGGCTACCAGGTAGTAGCGCACATCGAATTTCATGCGTGAATCTTCGAATGCCTCGAATCCGCATTCGTAGGGAGACAGCTTGTCTTCGTCAGGACGCGACGGCGAAACCAGGTGACCCAATCCCAACATCACCACGCCAATTGCGATCGCGATAATGAAAAAAATCAGAATCGGTAAATAACCTTCTAACATGCGCTCCTGCCCGCCTGGTGATTTCGACCAAGACTGTTTGTGTCGTTGTTTTTAATTATTGCAGCACGGTGACTGCTTATAGGGTCGAGCAGTCTAGGCTTTCGCGCTAATAAAAGTCAAGCCGGGTACTTGTGAAGGTTTCTTTTTAAATTAATAGGTTATGCAAGTTTTTGAGGGCATAAAAAATGCCTATCGGCATTCCGGATGCATACTTAATCTGCGATAAAAGCTGTTCGGGTAAAGACTCACCTGACTGGTGGGTCTTTTTTCCGTTACCCACGCGGTGCGTGAGGATAAACAGAGTCCGCAAGAATGTTGGTGCCGAAGGCGGGAGTCGAACCCGCACGGCTTGCGCCACTACCCCCTCAAGATAGCGTGTCTACCAGTTCCACCACTTCGGCTATTGATATTTCGGACCGGGTCAGCCCATCACATGATTTGCCCTAACCTGTTACTTCGGTACGTCTGGTACCTTTTCCTGTTGCGGCGCACTACCGGGAACAGCTGGCGCTTCCTTCTTCGGTGCCGTTTGCTCAACGACAGACTCCACTGCACTTTTCGGTGCTTCGCGCTTGGCAGAATAATAAGCCAATCCCATCGTGGTCAGGAAAAACACGATGGCCAATGCTGCTGTCAAACGTGAAAGAAATGTTGCCGATCCGCCACTGCCAAATAGTGTATCGGATGCTCCACCACCACCGCCAAAGGCAGCACCGGCTTCGGCGCCTTTGCCGCGTTGCAGCAGGATCAACCCAATCAGGGACAGTGAATCAACAATAAGAACCGCAATTAAAATGTCACGCATTGAAATAGTTTCCGTATCGGGTTAGCTGGCGGCGGCACAGATGCCAAGAAAATCCTCGGCCTTGAGTGATGCACCACCGATCAGACCGCCATCAATATCCGGCTGGGAGATCAGTTCAGCAGCGTTGTCAGGTTTCATGCTACCGCCATAAAGAAGACGGCATCCCTCTGCCACCGCCGCATCCAGTGCTGCCAGTTTGTCACGAATAAACTTGTGAACTTCCTGTGCCTGTTCGGGTGTAGCCGTTTTGCCGGTTCCGATTGCCCAGACAGGTTCATACGCAATCACGGCGTTCTTGAATGCTTCGATACCATGCTGTTCCAGCACTGCATCCAGCTGGCGCTCGACCACGGCTTCCGTTGTGCCACCTTCACGTTCTTCCAGAGACTCGCCCACACAAAGAATCGGAACCAGCCCATGCTCCTGGGCCGCCTCGAACTTCCGGGCCACCAGCTCATCGGTATCACCATAATATTCACGGCGTTCCGAGTGGCCGATGATGACGTAATCGCAGCCCGCGTCTTTCAACATTGGGCCGGAGATCTCGCCCGTGTAGGCGCCGGAAACATGATAATCCAGGTTCTGGCCACCGACCTTGACGCTGCTGCCTGCCAGCTTTTCGACTGCCAGCGGGACCAGGATTGCCGGCGGGCAAACCGCCACTTCCGCCTTGATGTCAGCCATACCGGCCAGAATTCCCTCCAGCAAGGTACTGGAGTCCTCGCGGTTTCCGTTCATTTTCCAGTTACCGGCTACCAGCGACTGACGCATGGATATCTCCTTAAATATTCGGTCAATTGTTCAAAAAGCGGGCGGGATGTTACCGGTCCAAGGGGGATTTCGCAATTGTCGGGCCGGAACTTGCGCGGCTTTTCCGGTTAATGCTGCACTTTCCCCGCTCGACCAACAAAAAGGCCTGCAAGAGCAGGCCTTTTTTCGACGGAGACTAGGCCTCCGGAGTTTCTTCTGAAGCCGGTGCTTCTTCAGCGGGTGCTTCTTCAGCAGCAGCTTCGGTTTCAGCAGCTTCTGTCGATTCAGCTGCGACTTCCTCCGGCTCTTCAACCTTCGGCGCCGGTAGCTTCACTTCGATGAGCTTCTCCGCGAGCAGTATTTTTACCTTGTCGTCGCCGTTAATCCATTTCTTGTCTGAACCCTTTACCGCATAACGCTTGGAACGCTTTTCGTATACGGTGTACTCGGGAGTCTTTTTAACAACTTGCATAACTTCCTTTCCTTTTTCAGTAGTTAACGATATCCCGCAGGTCGCGGGGCAGCGATTAAACCCTAACTAGCCTTCGGATGCCACCCTGACGGTATCAGCCAGCTGCTGACTGAGGCGCGCCACTTCAGTAGCATCCTCGCCCTCTACCATGACACGAATTACCGGCTCGGTGCCGGAAGCGCGCAGCAGGACCCGACCGCGTTGATTCAGCTCGGTTTCCACTTCACGCACCGCATTTTTCACCTGTTGCGACTCGTCCACATTGAATCGTTGTTGCGTACGGACGTTAACCATTACCTGCGGATAGCGCCGCATTCCGGCTTTCAGCTCGGACAACGGTTTGCCCGTTTCAACGACGGCAGTCAGTACTTGCAGTGCCGCGACGATGCCGTCGCCCGTGGTTGTCTTGTCGAGACAGATAATATGGCCGGAAGATTCACCGCCGATATGCCAGCCCTTCTGTCGCAGCAGGCTAATGACATAACGATCACCTACCGCGGCGCGCTCAAACGGAATACCGTTTTCTGCGCATGCCTGTTCCAGCCCGAGATTGCTCATCAGGGTGCCGACGATGCCGCCTTCAAGCGAATTGTCGGCGAGGCGTTGCATGGCGATGATATAGAGCAATTGGTCGCCATCGATTATCTGCCCGTTGTTATCAACCATGATGACGCGATCGCCGTCGCCATCCAGCGCGATGCCAAGATCGGCACCTGTTTCAACCACGGTTTTTTGCAGCAGTTTTGGATGAGTGGAACCACACTCATGATTGATATTGAAACCGTCGGGTTCGGCCCCGATCGCAATAACCCGGGCGCCGAGTTCCGAAAAGACCAATGGCGCAACCTGGTAGGCGGCACCGTGGGCGCAGTCGACGACAATCGTCATACCTTCGAGGCTGCGCTTGTTGGGAAAAGAGCTCTTGCAGAATTCGACATAGCGACCGGGCGCATCGACGTAACGCTTGGCCTTACCCAACTGGTCGGCGGCGACGGTGACCAGCGGCTCATCCATTGCTGCCTCGATCGCCTGCTCTACGTTATCGGGAAGCTTGGTGCCATCGGAAGAGAAGAATTTTATGCCGTTGTCGTGAAATGCATTGTGCGATGCGCTGATAACAATACCGGCACGGGCACGGGACGAGCGTGTCAGGTAGGCGATTGCCGGTGTCGGCATCGGCCCGAGTAAACGAATATCAACTCCTGCAGCGGAAAGACCAGCCTCCAGCGCCGATTCCAGCATGTAGCCAGAGACGCGGGTATCCTTGCCAATCAGGATTTTGCGATGCTCGCCGCCGTTGCCTCTGAGCACCCGGCCGGCTGCCCAACCCAGCTTCAGCACGAATTCCGGCGTGATCGGCGTTTCACCGACCGGACCACGAATTCCATCCGTTCCAAAATATCGCCTGCTCAATTGACTGATTTGCTCCCGTCATTGCTGTCCGGATAGACAGCCTCCCACATGCGTATCGCCTCTACCGTCGCGGCAACATCATGCACTCTGACTATTTTAGCTCCATTTTGCACGGCGATAAGTGCAAGGGCCACACTTGCATGTAAACGCTGTTCCACCGGTAATCCGAGGGCCATGCCAATCATGGATTTTCGCGACAGGCCTGCCAGTACCGGGACACCCAGGTCCTGCAATTGCCGCAGTTCGCGCAATAACACGAGATTGTGATCCAGTGTTTTGCCGAAACCAAAACCGGGATCAATGACTATTTTTTCGCGCGTGATTCCCGCGGTGATCGCCGCCTCGATTCGCGCATGAAGAAATTCCCTTACCTCGGCGACAACGTCCGAATACTGCGGGTTTTCCTGCATGGTCCGTGGCTCACCGCGCATGTGCATCAGGCAAACGGCGGCGCCCAATTCACTGGCAGCCTCAAGCGCGCCATTTGCCTGTAGTGCGTTGACGTCATTGACCAGCCCGGCACCGGCATCAA
>JAJDNE010000023.1 GCA_022340825.1 Acidiferrobacterales bacterium
GTGTTCACCATGGAAAAGGGCGGCTTGATGTATGAAGCCACCGTCGCCGGCCAAAGTTTCAAGTACGAGGGCAAGAAATAGGAAACCTTCCCGGTTCGCATAAAAAAGCCCCGCCATGCGGGGCTTTTTAATCTCGACTCCCGGCGCGCTTAAGCACCCTCGTCAAAATCCAGTGCGGCAATGATCTTGTTCAGCCGCCCCTGTTCACCAGTCTCTTCGCCCGCCGCTGAAGCATTGGATGCACTGGCATCGCGAATAGAACTTTCGACTCGCTCGATGTACTGCCGGGTGCACTCGGCCACTTTCACCTTTAACATATCCAGCAGGGCCACGATTTCTTCGGGCTTTCTGACCCATGCCTCGATATAGAGCCCTTCTTTCTCCTGTATATTCGGCTTGCCCAGTTCATCGGAAAGCAGGCTATTGAATTGCACACACCATTCCTCCGGTGCCTGATGGGACAGCGTAAAAAAAATATCGATATATGGTTCTTTCCGGATTCTTGGCGGACGCGTTTCGTCTACACCAATAATCCTGATATCGCTGATACCTTCCATTGTTCATGCTCCTTTGTGCGGCTGCACAAGTAAGGAATTCTGTACCGGTATGGCACTTCGAACCAAAAGGATCAGTTTCGAATCTGGCAGAGACTGTGTACTTCAGGCGTTGGATGGGTGCTGATGGGACAGCGCCTGAACCTATGGTATCCGGAATAGGCTAGCCTTGCGATGGCCAATCGACGATATGTTCCTCCAGCTGATCCAGATGAACATATTGTTCCGATACCACCTTGCCGACTACCGAAATTCCGGCTTGATGCACTGAATCCCGGTTACCGGACACAAGCGGGTGCCAACCAGGCAACCCCTTGCCTTCATATAGTCGGCGATAGGCACAGGTCTCGGGCAAGTACGGGTAATCCGTGATAGTGGCCGCGGTTAACACGAAACAGGTGGGCACCACCTGCTTCCTGTTCTGGTAATCCGTGCAGCGACAGGTTTCGGTATCGAGTAGTTTGCAGGCAACATTGGTGTAATAGATCTCGCCGCTGTCCGCATCTTCCAGCTTTACCAGGCAGCAGCGACCACAGCCATCGCAGAGCGACTCCCACTCTTCACTACTGAGTGCATCCAGCGATTTTACTTCCCAGAATTTTTCCTCGGTGCTCAACTTGCTTTTCATTGCCTCGATTTTGCCGTCTTGCCGGAGCCGGAAACCCGCCCGATATGTCACCTAGCCGATCGCTACTTGAAGTCGGCGTGGTGAGCCTCAAGAAATTCTTTCACAAGATGGTAGTTGTTTGCCTTCCAGGGATGAAAATCTCTTCGGTAAAATCTGAAGTAGTCCTTCAGAATGGATCGCAAGGCGCCGTGTTTACCCCAGACAAATCTGATGCCCTGCCACCAGATGCGTGGTTGCCAGAACAGCCCGTCTTTCCACAATAAATATCCGACCCGGATCAGCACGTCCAGCAACAGACCTATGGTCTCAACCACCATGGCTAGTACCCTGAGACTATAACTCCCACAGACCTCCTGGTAGACATCAAACGCAACCGCCTTGTGCTCGGTTTCCTCGATGGAATGCCATTGCCACAACAGGCGCATGTCTTCGTGCATGGGTGATATCCAGCGCTCGGGATACTCCAGCAATTCATTGGCCAGTATCGCGGTGAAGTGTTCCAGGGAAATTGTCGCGGCCAGGGCAAAGCGAGGGAAATGCCGGTTCAGAAAATCGAGTGCTACCTTGTCAACCCGCTCGAAGCGCCGAATGCCGGGATAACCCTGCGCCAGTAATAGTTCGATGTGTGCGTCGTGTTCGATGCTATGCCGTCCTTCCTGGCTGACAAAATTGTTGACCTTCTGTTTCAACGAATCGCTATCAATATCATCCAGGTAATGACGAACGCTTCGGACGAAAAAGCGTTCTCCCACCGGAAAGGTCGACGACAAGGCATTGAAGTAATGTGTTTTGAAAGGATGGCCGTCAAACCAGTAACGGGGCGTATCGGGGGAAATCGCAATTTCTATTTTGCGTGGCGTGACCTCCAGACCAGCAGGTTCAATTACCGTTTCAACCTCTCTGCCCATGGCATCAACTTCCACGATCAACAAGAAGGAATAGTCTGGGCACTTATCGGCCCCGGTTCAAGCCAGTAAAACTGTGGAAATAGCAGGATACCGGCTACATGTATGGACCGCTGATTGCACTATTGTGATTCTGGTGCCCGCTGTGTCCGGCATGGCCGCCGAGAACCAGGCTGTAAATCCCAAAAGCCATGGCAATAGCGCCTGCCAGTTTGCGCACCCACGCGTTGCGCGTACTGCGACTTAGCCAGGCACCGACAGAACCCATGGCCATTAACATCGGCAAGGTACCAGCGCCGAAGGCCAGCATGATGTAGGCGCCCTGTTGCGGTCCGCCTGACATTAGCGCCCACGACAACATGGCGTAAACCATTCCACATGGCAGCCAGCCCCAGAGCAAACCAACCAGTGCAGCGTTCCCGGCCGAACGTACGGGTAACAGCCCCCGGCCTAACGGTTCGATACGTTTCCATACATGACTGCCGGCCTTTTCCAGCCAGGTCAGGCCCATCCACCAGTTACCCAGATACAGTCCGAGGGCAATCATGAAGAACGCTGAAACATAGTGGCCGATGGGTACAAAAACATCTGGTGTCGTCGCATTCAGGAATTGCTGGCCAATAAATCCCGCGAGGCCACCGGCGATCGTGTAGCTGGAAATTCGACCAATGTTATAGGCGGAGAGATACGGCAACATCTGCAGGCGTGATTGCCGAACCGAGGGATCAATGCCCATGGTCAATGCGCCGACAATACCGCCGCACATGCCGATACAATGGGTCGATCCCAGCAATCCGGTAAAGAAGGCGGTAGCCAGAGACAGTTCCAGCGTCAACATGGGAAACCAGGAAGAAGGACTAGCTGAGGTTGGGTGCCAGCGAAACGCTGTTCTCGGACGGGATTGTCAGGTGGCCGTTGAGCCGCCAGGTGTCTGTTTCAAGCTGCAGATACCAGCGACCGGGAACCAGCGACTTGTACAAGCCAAAATACTCACCATCGGGTAACCGCTGCAACACCAGCGTCTGATCATAGCCAGCACGGGTTGCATGCAACAATCGCAGGGATAGCTGATCCGGTACCTGATAGCCAGACTGTTTTTTCAGGTTGACCACAATCTTTCCAAGATCGTAATCAAACTGCGTGTTGGCTGAGAGACCCAGATTGGCAGCGGCCTGATCGCGCTTGAGCACGAGATTAATTTCCTTGCCGCGCTTGTAATAGTCATCTGCTACCAGGCCATCATTGGAAACAATGGCCAGATACAGAGTATAGAAACCGGCAACGACCGCAGAGAGGGGCAATGCAATCAGCAACCAGACATAAGGCTCCTGATACCAAGGTCGCGTTTCTGTCATGGTGTTCACCTCTGTTAATTCCGATTAGCGACTGACCGGGCCAAGGAAACGTGCGGTCTCATTAACCTTCAACTTGTCGCTACCGACTGCTTGCAGGTGGAACTCGACTTCGGTTGAACGCTTTTTCAGGTCGGTCGGGTCCGCCGCCAGGCGCACGGGCAACTCTATCACCTCACCGGGCTGGACGACGATTGACTTGCCACCCGTATCCAGCTGCAGATCCGGAATACCAGAAACCGAAAGCTCGTACTTACGCTCATGGGTATCCAGGTTCATTACTTTAAGTAAATAGACGTTCTCAATCAGGCCCTGATCATTTTCCTGATACAACGCGATACGATCACGAATGACGTCCAGCTCCAACGGGATACGGGTCGCCATGGAGTACACCAGGATACCCATTACTGTTAATAACAGCCCGGCATAAACAAACAGGCGCGGTCGCAGAATGTGGGTCTTGCCACCCTGCAAGGCGTGCTCGGTGGTGTAACGCACCAGGCCCTTGGGATAACCCATTTTATCCATCACCTGATCGCAAACGTCGACGCAGGCAGCACAAGCAATACACTGGTACTGCAAGCCATTGCGAATATCGATACCGGTGGGACAGACCTGAACGCACATGGTGCAATCGATACAGTCACCAAGGCCCTTTTCTTTTGGATCTGTATTCTTCTTACGCGAACCGCGCGGCTCTCCGCGCTTTTCATCATAAGAAATGATCAGCGTGTCCTTGTCGAACATGGCGCTCTGGAACCGCGCATACGGACACATATAAATACAGACCTGCTCGCGCATGAAGCCGGCGTTGCCCCAGGTGGCGAAACTGTAGAAAAAGATCCAGAAGGCTTCCCAACCGCCCATGTCCCAGACCAGAAGTTTTTCCCAGAGGCCCTTGATCGGTGTGAAGTAGCCAACAAAGGTGAAACCGGTATAGAGCGCAAACACGATCCAGACCGCATGCTTGCTACCTTTGACCAGAAGCTTATTCAGGGTCCAGGGCGCCTGGTCCCGCTTCATTTGCTTCAGCCGATCACCCTCGATCTGGCGCTCAATCCACAGAAATGCCTCGGTCCAGACGGTCTGGGGGCAGGCATAGCCGCACCACAGGCGGCCGGCTACTGCGGTAAAAAAGAAGAGTGACAGCGCCGCGATAATCATCAACGCGGTGACATAGAAAAAGTCCTGCGGCCAAAGGGTGAGACCAAAGATGTAGAATTTGCGCGCCGGCAGATCCAGCAGAACAGCCTGCCTACCGTCCCAGCTGAGCCACGGTACAGCGTAGTACAGGCCCAACAGCACGAATACACCGGATGCCCGCCAGAAGGCGAATATGCCGGTTACCTTGCGTGGATAGATCTTCTCGTGCTTGGCGTAAAACGCCATTTCTGTGGCGCCAGCCGGTTTTTGCCCCTTGGATGATTTACTGGTTTTATTCGTCATGATTAGACAATTCTAATATAAAGAATAACTAATATTACAACCGGTTTGAGTACTCACCCTTGATTCAGGACAAGAAAATCCTGTGGGCGACTACGCCTGTTTTTCAGGTTCCCCGCGGAATGCGCAGGGACGCTGGAAATAACAGGTTAAGAGGCACGAGGCAGCAGTCAGGGCCCAAAACAGGAAAAACCCGATGGTATAGGCGCCTAGACGGCTGAGATCGGCGAATCGCGTATCCATCAACAGCGCCTGCGGATCGAAGGCGGTGAAAAACAGGATAGTTGCGGCGCCAGCCATTAAGAATGACGGCCACATGATCGCGATAACTCGCTGGATCTTTGGTGTCTGCATAGTTTTAAAACTCAGTGTTTGCAGGGAGGACCTGTAAGCTACCGAAGTCCGGGTAGACAGACAAGCTGAGCCTGCCTGCCCGGACTGCTATATCCGCTTATCTTCCCTGCGACAGGCCGTAGACGTAAGCCGCCAGCAGATGCACCTTGTCTTCCCCGAGGAAGGTGCGGTGATCCGGCATGCGGCCCTGGCGGCCCTTCTCGATCGTGGCCATCACTGACTTCTGCGAACGGCCATGGAGCCAGATATCATCAGTCAGGTTCGGTGCACCGATAGCCTGGTTGCCCTTACCGTCGGCGCCGTGACAACTCGAGCACAGTTGCTGGAATTTCACCTTACCTTCTGCAGCAGCGTTAATGTTGTTGGAGCGGCCGGACAGACTCAGTACATACTCGGTCACGTTAAACAGGCCATCCTTACCCAGTACCTGGCCCCAGGCTGGCATCACGCCCTGACGACCATCGAGAATGGTCTGCTCGATCTGTGCCGGTTTGCCGCCATACAACCAGTCGGTGTCGCGTAAGTTCGGGAAACCACCGGGTTGACCGGCCGCATCCGAGCCGTGGCACACAGAACAGTAGTTGATAAACAGACGCGTCGCGGTCTTCATCGCCTCGGGATTCTGTGACAGGGTCGGGATATCCTGCTTCATGTATTCGGCGTAGATCGCACCGAATTGTTCATCGGCCCTGGCTATCTCCCTCGCGTACTGGCTGTTGGGTCCATCCTTCGAGCTCCATTTCAGAACGCCGGCCCAGGTACCGAGACCCGGATACAGGATCAGATAGACAATGCCGAATACCAGGGTGATGTAGAACATATTCAGCCACCACTTCGGCAACGGATTGTTCAGCTCCTCCAGGTTTTCGTCCCAGACGTGACCGGTAGGCTTGGCTTCGCCTTCTTCGGGGCGATCCTTGGACTGCCACAATACCAACCAGAAGCAAAAAATGATGCCACCAAGGACACCGGCACTGATGTACCAGGTCCAGTAATTACTCGTAAAATCAGCCATGGAGTTTGTCCCCCGATTTCTTTGAGGAATTTACATACTCCTCGTCTTCAAGCGGTAAGTTGGCGGCGTCACGGAAGGCTTCTTTGCGCTTTCCGCTCCAGGCCCAAATCACGATGCCCACAAACACCACCAACAACACGACGGTCCAGATCGAATGCAACATAATTGCGTCCATGCGCTTACCTCCGACTCGTCAGAGAGCGGCCCAGGCTCTGTAGATAGGCCACCATGGCATCCATTTCGGTTTTGCCCTCGAGTTGTGCGGGAGCATCCTCGATCTCTTGATCAGTGTACGGATGGCCCAGTTTTCGCAGGGTACGCATCTTCGCCTTGATGTCGCTGGTATCAATCTTGTTTTCCGACAGCCAGGGGAAGCCGGGCATGATCGACTCCGGCACCACATCACGCGGATTGTTCAGGTGTACGCGGTGCCATTCGTCCGAATAGCGACCACCAACACGCTGCAGGTCCGGACCGGTGCGCTTCGAGCCCCACAGGAACGGTCGGTCGTAGATAAATTCACCCGCTACCGAATAGTGGCCATAGCGCTCGGTCTCTGCACGGAACGGACGAATCATCTGCGAGTGACAGGTGTTGCAGCCCTCGCGGATATAAATGTCGCGGCCGGTGAGCTGTAACGCCGTGTATGGCTTAAGACCGGCTACCGGTTCCGTGGTCGACTTCATAAAGTACAACGGTACGATTTCAATCAGGCCACCGACACTCACGGTGAGAATCACCAGGATGATCAGCAGACCCAGATTCGTTTCAACTTTCTCATGAGCACTCATGGTTCTGCCTCCTTAATGCGCCGGTGCCGGGATTGCGGCTTCCGCCGGAGTAGCACCCTTGATTGTCTTAAAGACGTTGTAGGCCATGATCAACATGCCCAAGAGGAAGAACGTGCCTCCTAGCCAGCGGACGATGTAGAACGGATGCATCGCCTGCACACTTTCAACGAAGCTGTAAGTCAGGGTTCCGTCAGGATTAACTGCGCGCCACATCAGACCCTGCATGACGCCGGAAACCCACATTGAAGTGATGTACAGAATGATACCGATGGTGGCTACCCAGAAGTGCACCTCGATCAGCTTGACGCTATAGATCTCTCGATTAAACAGTCGCGGTATCAGGTAATACATTGAACCCATGGACACCAGTGCCACCCAGCCCAGTGCGCCGGAATGTACGTGGCCAATGGTCCAGTCGGTGTAATGAGACAGTGCGTTCACGGTCTTGATTGACATCATCGGACCTTCAAAGGTCGACATGCCGTAGAACGAGACCGATACGATCAGGAAACGCAGGATCGGATCGGAGCGCAATTTCTGCCACGCTCCCGACAGGGTCATGATGCCGTTGATCATGCCGCCCCAGCTGGGTGCCAGCAAGATCAGCGAGAAAACCATTCCGACGGACTGGGTCCAGTCCGGCAGCGCGGTGTAATGCAGATGGTGTGGTCCCGCCCAGATGTAGGTAAACACCAGTGCCCAGAAGTGCACCACTGACAGGCGATAGGAATACACAGGACGTTCTGCCTGCTTCGGAATAAAGTAATACATCATGCCGAGGAAACCGGCAGTCAGGAAAAAGCCCACCGCATTGTGGCCGTACCACCATTGCACCATGGCGTCCTGCGCACCGGAATAAACCGAATAGGACTTGGTAAAGGATACTGGCAACGCGGCACTGTTGCCCAGGTGAAGTATGGCCACCGTAATGATAAACGCGCCAAAGAACCAGTTGGCGACATAGATATGCTGCACCTTGCGCTTGAAGATAGTGCCAAAGAACACCACCGCGTAGGACACCCACACCAGGGTAATCAGGATATCAATCGGCCATTCCAGCTCGGCATACTCCTTCGATGTGGTATAGCCCAACGGGAGGGATATCGCAGCAAGCACGATCACCAGTTGCCAACCCCAGAAGGTAAAGGCTGCAAGCCCCGGCGCAAACAGACGCGTGTGACACGTGCGTTGCACCACATAATAGGAAGTGGCAAATAATGCCGAGCCGCCAAAGGCAAAGATCACGGCGTTGGTGTGCAACGGACGTAGTCGACTAAATGTCAGCCACGGCGTATCAAAGTTCAGCACCGGCCATGCCATCTGCGCGGCGATCAACACGCCCACGAGCATGCCAACGACGCCCCAAATGATGGTCATGACAGAAAACTGCCGAACCACCGAATAGTTGTAAGTATCCTGAGTGGCCATTTGCCCCCCGCTTATTATTGAAAGTTAACGACTAAAACTGAAAAAGATCTGGTAGCACTCTATGGCTAACGCATAAACGCCGGACCCATGCCGGTACTCCAGAGAATGACGCTGGTGGCCATCAACCCAACCAGCATCACCAGACCCACCGCCAATACGGCACTGGAAAACAGGAAGCCCTTGTCCTGATCCACTTGCATCATGATCGGCAAGCCGAGATAAAGTAGGTACACGGTATAGGAAAGCGCAATAATCCCGGCGAGGAAATCGAGCCAGGGAATCGGATAAATCATCATTACACCAACCAGGAATAGCGGGGTGGCAGTATAAGCCGCCAGGGCGATGCACTGTGGCAGTGTTTGTTCGGCGCCGTAGGTCTGACCCATCCAGTGCACCATTTTGCCGATGGCAAACACGGTCACCAGCATGGCAAAGTAAAACGCGATGGAGATACGCAGAGCGCTTCCGGCTTCAAGCTTGACCGGCAGATCACCGGCAACGGACCAGCCCACCTGGGAGGTGCCGATAAAACCAGCTACCGCAGGGATCGCAGCAAGAAACAATACATGGGAACAATAACAGCGGGTCACGCTGCATCGCTGATCGCGAATGTCTTTCCATTCTTCTTTGGGATGGGTGATCAAGCCCCATACATGCTCTAGTACCATACGCCCCGTTCTCCTGTGTGCTTGAGGTTCGTTAGTTTTATTAAACGCGTCGGTCGCAGCAGAGATTGAATCACTCGCGCAAGAAACACATTAATAACGAGCTAAATACCTGAGTAAACTAGTATATTATCAATCTCTTATATTCTAGAATTCTACCTGTCCTATCGAAGCGATACCAGAATTATGCGTCAATCCGGTGTGCCCGCTTTGACATAAATCAACTAAACCCGGGCGATCTGACGCCGGGTTCCGTGACGAGTACAATCCCTGAGCCAACTACTCAGTCATTCACTATTCTATTCGACCCTTCATTCAACCATCATCATGTCACGCTCTAACGATACCGCCTGCTTTCACTGCGGACTGCCAGTCCCGCCCGACAGCGATTTTCACGTGCGCATCGATGGCAAGCCGAGACCCATGTGCTGCAAGGGTTGTGAGGCGGTGGCACAGGCAATCGTTGACAATGGCCTTACCGATTTCTATCGCCATCGCACCGAGAATGCACCCACCGGGCAGGAACTGGTTCCGGAATTTTTACGTCAGGCCCGCGCTTACGATCATCCGCAGGTACAGAAGACCTTTGTTCATATCGAGGGCGAAACGATTCGTGAGGCCTCTTTGATTCTCGAAGGTATTACCTGCGCTGCCTGTGTCTGGCTGAATGAACGACACATTGCCGCTTTGCCGGGCGTGCTCGACGTCAAGGTCAACTACGCTACCCATCGCGCACGCGTAAAATGGGATAACTCCCGGATTCAACTGAGCCAGATCCTCGAGGCTGTCCATAATATTGGTTACGTCGCTCACCCCTACGATCCCAGCCACCAGGAGCGCCTGATCGAGAACGAGCGCCGGGCATTGCTCAAGCGACTGGGCGTTGCTGCCGTGTTGGGCATGCAGATCATGATCCTGGCAGTCTCCATGTACGCCGGTGATTTCTACGGCATGGAACCTGAGTTCCGGTCATTCTTTTCCTGGATCAGTCTCGGTATCACACTGCCGATCCTGTTTTTTTCCGCCGCGCCCTTCTTCCGCGCCGCATGGCGCGACCTGACACACTGGCAAACGGGAATGGATGTACCGGTATCGCTCGGTATCAGCATTGCCTTTGCCGGTTCTGCCTGGGCGACCTGGCAACAGACCGGTCATGTCTACTACGACTCAGTAGCGATGTTCGTTTTCTTTTTACTAACCGCGCGATACTTTGAACTCGTCGCACGCAAACGCGCTGCCGAGGCCGGCCAGGCACTGGTCCATGCTGCGCCCGCTGTCGCCACCCGCCTTGGCGCGGACAACGACAACGAAGAAACCGTAACCGTGACGGAACTGGTCGCCGGCGACCGGGTACTGGTGCTGCCGGGCGACACCGTGCCAGCCGATGGCGAGGTGATCGAAGGGCACTCCAGTGTCGATGAGTCGCTACTTACCGGTGAGTCGGATCCGATCGGCAAACAGACCGGCGACCGGGTAATAGGTGGCAGCATCAATTTTGAAAGCCCGTTGGTAATCCGGGTTGCCAGTACCGGTGAAGACACCGTACTGGCATCCATTCTGCGTCTTCTCGACCGCGCGCAAACGGAAAAACCGGCGGTATCACAATTGGCGGATCGCACCGCTGCCTGGTTTGTGCTCGGCGTTCTTGTCCTCGCCAGCATTGCTGCCGTTTATTGGTGGCAACACGAGCCCGCCAGATGGCTACCGATACTCGTGTCGGTATTGGTGGTGACCTGTCCCTGCGCCCTGTCCCTGGCGACGCCGACGGCACTGACTGCAGCTACCGGCGGATTAACCCGGCTGGGCCTGCTGGTGACGCGTGGCCATGCACTGGAAACCCTGGCCCGCGCCAATCATTTTATCTTCGACAAAACCGGTACGCTTACGCTCGGCAAGTTGCGGGTGCTCGAGATTCGTCCGCTGGCAGGCGACGATGAGGCCACGCTACTCAACACAGCAGCCGCACTCGAATCACGCTCCGAACACCCCATTGCCCGGGCCATTCGCACCGCGGCAACGGTAAAGCTGACGGTTACCAAGGCAGAGAGCACACCGGGGGGAGGTGTTACCGGGGAAATCGACGGCGAGACCTGGTGGCTCGGCAATATCAATTTTATCCGGCAGCAGACCGGGGGTGTGATCGACGAAAATACCATCGCGACACTCCAGGCCGGTGGCCGCACCGTTGTCTGGCTGGCCAATCGTACCGGCGTCCAGGCGGGAATCATGTTGGGCGATGAATTGCGCCCCGGCGCCGCCGAACTCGTGCGTTACCTACAGTCGACCGGCAAGCAGGTCACCCTGTTAACCGGTGACCACGAATTGGCCGCCCACGCTGTGGCATCGCATCTTGGCATTGCCGATACCCATTGGGATCAGACCCCGGACACCAAGCTCGCTTATGTGCGCACTCTGCAACAGGACGGTGAGATTGTTGCCATGATCGGGGACGGGGTTAACGACGCGCCGGTCCTCGCCGGTGCCCAGCTTTCGATTGCCATGGGCTCCGGCGCTCACATCGCCGCGGCCAACGCCGACATGCTGCTACTGTCGCAGCAATTGCCCCACCTGGTGACGGCAACACAGGTGGCAAAAAAAACCATGGCCATTATTCGACAAAATCTTGTCTGGGCAGTGATGTACAATCTGGTAGCACTGCCGCTGGCAGCAACGGGATATGTCGCCCCGTGGATGGCCGCGATCGGCATGTCCGCCAGCTCGCTACTGGTGGTAAGCAATGCCCTGCGACTGACCCGGCGAACCAACAAGGCGGAGAACGCATAAGCGATGGAAGTAATTTACATCATGATACCGATGGCGCTGATTCTGGTCGGCGTCATTGTCTGGATATTTTTCTGGTCGGTGCGTTCAGGCCAGTTTGATGACCTGGAAGGTCCGGCCCACGAGATCCTGATGGACGATGACGATTCCCGGAACAAAAAGACAGAACCCGAGTCTGACAAATCAGAAACATGATAGGCCGCATTAAAAAATATTTTGATGAACGCGTTGGTCCTGGCACTGAGTCCGTCGGCGGCGCGGGTCACCACAATCAGCGCATGCGTATTGCCACCGCAGCGCTGTTGATCGAAATGGCTAATATCGATTTCTCGAGCGAACCGGAGGAAATCGAAGCCATTCACCAAACCATTCAAAGCGAACTGGAATTGTCGGCAGCAGAGACCAGTGAACTGGTAACGCTGGCCAAAGATGAAACCCGGGAGATGAGTTCCTACTACCAATTCACGTCGATTATCAACAACACCTGCACACCGGAAGAAAAGGCCATCATTATCGAAATGTTGTGGAAGGTGGCCATTGCCGACGGCCGGCTGGATAACTACGAAGAACATTTCATCCGCAAAATTGCCAACCTGATTTATGTGCCACGTGACCAGATCGTTGCAGCCAAACACAGCGCACTCAAGGAAAGTGGCAAAGACCGGGAACCCTTCTAGTCCGATCGACTGACCCTAAGATTGAGCGGCCACCGAATCGCTTTACGCGACTGGCGCTCGCCCCAGGCGTTGTTCAGCGCTGGCTCAACCTCCAACACCGGATCGCTATCCTTATCCGCCACGTAACGTTTCACAGCGGACCATGTACGTAAATAACCAGTCAGCTCATCCAGCGTCCAGTCGGCCTGCATCGAGAACTCCTCTGCCGCGATCGGATGAAACGGAAAAGCGATATCAGCATAGCCCGTTTCAACCAGGCGGCGCTCCGTTGGCCAGTAGGGACCAACCAGGTCATCGTACAAGTGTTGGACAATGGCATCGATTTCCGGATCAACGCTGGTTAATCCATATGACCACACTGCCAGTATGCCGCCGGGCTGCAACACTCGTTTTGCCTCGCGAAAAAAGGCATCCAGATCGAACCAGTGCAACGCCTGAGCGACTGTAATCAGGTCTACTGAATTAGCCTCCAGGCCCGATTGTTCTGCAACGCCAACCCGATAATCGACATTGTCTGCCGGGGAGGCATTGCTGATCTGGTTCGCCGAGGCATCGGTTGCGATCACAAGATCAAAGTACTGCGCGAGGGCCACCGCTGCCTGACCATTCCCGCAGGCACAATCCCAGGCGAGCCCGGTAGACGGGCTGATGTCGGCAAGCCACCGGAACAGCTCGGCCGGATAGTTCGGGCGATACTTCGCATAATCACTCGCGTGCCCGGAGAAATGATCACTGAATGTTGTCACTGATTTACCCTGAATCTGGCCGGATACCGCCCATGGTCTGCCTCAATCGAAGATACTCGACCTGCTTTCGCCGCGGAAAGTCGCCAGCGCGGCCGCGACCTTATATTAGATTTCCCTTATATATAAGGTATAATGCCGCGCCCTGACCCAGACAGGACAGCAGCATGAATCTCGACCGCGTCGGCCCCGGCAAAGACATCCCCGAAAGCGTCAACGTTATCATTGAAATCCCGGCTCACTCGGATCCGGTGAAATATGAAGTGGACAAGGAAACCGGCGCCATGTTTGTCGACCGCTTTATGAACACGGCCATGCACTATCCGTGTAACTACGGGTACGTGCCGCACACGCTGTCTGAAGACGGGGACCCGGTCGACGTACTGGTTATCACGCCCTACCCGCTAATCTCAGGCTCGGTTATCCAGTGCCGGCCGGTTGCCATGCTCAACATGGAGGATGAATCCGGACCCGACGCCAAGGTACTGGCCGTGCCGATCGACAAGTTGTGTACCCTGTATCGCGATGCCAAGGGGCCCGACGACCTGCGCCCACAATTGCTGGAGCAGATCGCCCACTTCTTCGAGCACTACAAAGATCTGGAACCCAACAAGTGGGTGAAGCTTTCGGGATGGGCCGGCCCCGAAGCGGCAAAGCAGGAGATTCTCGATAGCATCCAACGTTTTCAGGACGCACCCGAGAAACCGCACTTCTAGCTTTCTTCCCAACCGGTTTTGTATTTGCGCCGGTCCTTGCCAACACGACGACCGTCTTCAAAGCGAACTCCGTCACGGCGATCTTCGCCTTTGCGTCGCTCCTCCTGCCTGCGTTCCTTGATGTACAAAGCACCGGGCAACTCGACCAGGCCTTTCACCATCATCTGCATACGATAGTTGCCGATATCAAAACCGCAGCTCACACAACGATTACCGCTTGCCAGATTGCGACACTTGGGACAGGGAAAACTATCTGTATGTTCTTCGCCTGAATCCGAATCCTCCAGCGGCAGCACTTCACACAGCGCGCCAAGCTCTTTCATGTAGTCACGATACCGGATGGCATCTTGCCAACTGATATCCTTCCGGATTGCAATGTTCTGACCGGAAAACAGCTTGCCCAGCTTTTCTTCTGAAAGCTTGAACTGCTCTCGGAAATTCTTTCTCACCCGCGAAAGATCTACACCCTTTACGAGAAGACCGGTAAACACTACCTGATAACGTCCTTCAATTGTCAGTTCATCAGCCAATGGACACCCTCCCTACTACTATTCTTGTCATGATGACGGTCATACCGGTCAGAACTTTTCGAGCCACTCTACGGCCAGTAGTGCTCACCAGCCCACGCCACCTTTATGGTCGATTTTTTATGAGGTCCTCGACTACGGATGGGTCTGCCAGCGTCGAGGTGTCACCAATGGTGTCTTCCTCGTGTGCTGCAACCTTGCGCAGGATGCGGCGCATGATCTTGCCCGAACGCGTCTTGGGCAGGCCCGGCGCCCATTGAATAACATCGGGCTTGGCGATAGGACCAATCTCCTTGCGGCACATATCAACCAGTTCTTTCTGCAGTTCTTCGCTGGGCTCGATGCCTTTAACCAGAGTGACATAGGCATAGATGCCCTGTCCCTTGATATCGTGCGGGAAGCCAACCACCGCTGCCTCGGCAACGGCATCGTGCAGCACCAGCGCACTTTCCACCTCGGCGGTGCCCATGCGGTGGCCCGACACATTCAGCACGTCATCCATACGGCCGGTAATCCAGTAATAGCCGTCCTTGTCACGACGGGCGCCGTCACCAGTAAAGTAGTACCCGGGGTAGGTCTTGAAGTAGGTATCGACAAAGCGCTGATGATCGCCATAGACCGTGCGCATCTGTGATGGCCACGGTTGCAGCATGACCAGGGCGCCGGAGGCTTCACCGTTGCCTTCAATCAATTTGTTGGTAGTGGTATCAATGATACCCGGCTTTATCCCAAAGAAAGGTTTCGTGGCTGAACCCGGTTTCAATGGCGTCGCACCCGGTAGTGGCGTAATCAGGTGGCCGCCGGTTTCGGTCTGCCACCAGGTATCGACGATCGGGCAACGCTCATCACCGACCACCTTGTGGTACCACTCCCATGCTTCGGGATTGATCGGCTCACCCACTGTTCCCAGGATACGAATGCTCTTGCGTGATGTCGCCTTTACCGGGCCATCACCTTCGCGCATCAGCGCACGAATGGCAGTCGGTGCCGTGTAAAACACGCTGACCTTGTGCTTGTCGCACACCTGCCAGAAGCGCGAGGCATCGGGGTAGTTGGGTACGCCTTCGAAAAATACGGTGGTGGCACCGTTAGCCAGCGGTCCATACAGCAAATAACTATGGCCGGTAATCCAGCCAACGTCCGCTGTGCACCAGTAGACATCACCGTCATGCAAATCGAACACATACTTGGTGGTCATCGCCGTAAACAGCAGGTAGCCACCGGTGGTATGTAACACACCTTTGGGCATGCCGGTTGAACCGGAAGTGTAAAGAATAAACAGCGGGTCTTCCGCGTCCATTTCCTCGCACGGACAGTCGGCAGAGGCGTCTGCCATGGCGTCGTGATACCAGACATCTCGCTTGTCGTCCCACTGGATATCACCACCGGTGCGCTTGATAGTGAGTACAGTATGTACGTTGGGACAGGCTTTCAGTGCTTCATCGGTATTGGCCTTGAGCGGAACATGCTTGCCACCGCGAACACCTTCATCAGCAGTGATCACCACCTGGCAATCGGAATCGAGAATTCGATCTTTAAGTGATTCGGGCGAGAAGCCGCCAAACACGACGGAATGCACTGCACCAATGCGTGCACAGGCAAGCATGGCGAAGCCGGCCTCTGGTACCATCGGCATGTAGATGCAGACACGATCTCCCTTCTTGACGCCGCGCGCCTTCAGCACATTAGCGAGTTTCGAGACCTGCTCATGCAACTGCTTGAAGGTAATTTTCTGATCGTCATTGGGATCGTCACCCTCCCAGATGATGGCGACCTGATCCCCACGGGTTTCCAGGTGGCGATCGACGCAGTTGTAGGCAACGTTGGTCTTCGCGCCCTCAAACCATTTGATATGCAGGTCACTGGCGTCGTAACTCCAGTCCCAGACCTTGTCCCACTTTTTGTACCAGTCGACGAAAGTGTCAGCCTGCTCCGCCCAGAACCCCTCGGGATCATCAATTGAGCGCTGGTACATTTCTGTATACTTGGCGCTGTCGATATATGCCTTGGCGGCAATATCGGCTGGAACAGCATAGACTTTACCTTCTGACATCTTGGACTCCCCCTGTTCTTTTTGTGGCCCAGTACAGACCGGCGTAAATGGGATATTTAGCAGAGCGGATCATTATATACCGGCGGAAAAAGAATGGTACGCCAGTAACCACTTTCTCTGGAGCATATTAGTCAGGGATGATACAAGGGATAATCGAGCAACCCGGCAACCAATACGGATTTTTCAGCGCTAATGCACAATGAGACAACACGGGTAGGGCGACTCGCCAGCCAATTCCAGGAAGTATTGCGCGGACTGCGTGACTATTTTGGCTCGATCGGTCGCCGTCAGGATAAACCGGTGCTGGATCGCGCCGACCTGAAACAATTTCTCGAGACACGGTCCAGCTTCATCGCGCAAACTTCGCTTTACGGTTACCTGCGTACCCGGGCGGGCCAGATCTATCCGCAATTGTTCGAAGATGATGAGTTTGTACAGCAGATCAATGTCGCCAAATGGCACGTGTGGCTGGCGTGCCTGTCAGATCTCTCGGTCTTTGCGGGTGGATTGTTGGCGCATCGATCCCAGGGGTCTCCGGAAAAAGTTGGCATACTGATGAATGAACTGGTTGGCTCGATCCTCGATGAAACCGGAACGCCTGCTGATGCCGGTGAAGAGTTCGCAGAACGTGCTAATCGAGTACGTGCACGCGTGGCCGGCTGTCTCTGGAATCAACTAGGTGATGATGACACCGCTTTCTCGGAAAGTCCGGCGGCAGTCGTACGCTGGGCACCGGTGGTCGAAAATCTGAAAGAGCTGGATGAAGATATTGTGAAGAATTCAGTGCGTTTTCGCTGGAACGAAGTACGTCGTGACTTGCGCACCCATCTTGATGCTGAGGCGGTGCTGGGTTCCAGCAGCTGAATCCGGAAGTTGTTATCGCTTTCGCGACAACCCTAACCTAGTCAACAATCAATCCGATCAGATGAGCCACGCCCTGTGCCAGCTCGCTCTCGAGCGGGAATGACAACATGCCCATCACTGAATACCCGAGCAACCATGGCATTAGATAAAAGCGTGTCATGTAGAAGAACCACGCCACGTAGAGCGGAATCAGTGGTTGAATCAGAAATTCCGGCGTAATAGGTTTGAATAACTTCAGTAGCGGATCGGTCAACTTGATAAAGATTCGGCTGAAAAAGAACCTGTTCTCTTCAGAAAGAAACAATCTCATACCAAAGCGCCCGATCAACGTCCACATCACCATACCCAGTATGTAGTCAACGGCGATCGCCCACAGGGGGATTGTTTGAGTCATTGTGTTGCTCCAGATTCGAACAGACGTTTATTCAATAAAGAAAAAGCCGGGGCGAACAATCTCGCCCCGGCTCCAGATAGTACTAAAGCACTACTAGTGTTGTGAACCCAGGATCGTTTGTCCCTTCGGTATGCGAACTTCATCAACCATGGCCTGTGTCTCTGCATCAGGCTCCTTGGTTAACAGCGATACCACAATCATGGCGATCAGGCTTGCCGATGCACCAATGATGCCGAACCGGAGATGATCCAGTCCGTACCACGGCACCATACCGCCCCATTTCACCATGTACAGGTACCAGGTACCGCAACCAAAGCCGATAATCATACCGGCGATGGCGCCGGCGCGATTGGCACGCTTCCACCAGACGCCGAGTACCAGCGGGAAGAACAGGCCGGACATGGCAAAACAGAATGCCCAGGCTACTGCACCGAGGATACCGGTAAGCTTCAGGCTGGCGACGAATGCACCCAGGGCACCAATACCGAATAGCAGCACGCGAGCAACGAGCAGGCGCTTACGTGTTTCCGCTTTCGGATCGATGATCTTGTAGTACAGATCGTGCGACAGGGCGTTGGCAATGGCGAGCAGCAGACCATCAGCAGTGGACATCGCCGCGGCCATACCGCCAGCAGCAACAAGTCCGGAGATGACGTAGGGCAGGCCTGCCATTTCCGGTGTGGCCAGCACGACGATGTCACCACGCAGGAAGAACTCGTTTATCTGCAGAATGCCGTCACCATTAAAGTCCTTCATCGCCACCATACCGATCTCGCTCCACTTCTGGATCCAGGTTAGCGCTTCCACATCTGCAAACGACTTGCCGATAATGGAGGTAGACAGGTTCGGGTCCAGCAGTTGCAGCTTGGTAAACGTCGCCAGTGCCGGTGCGGTGAAGTACAGCAGGAAGATGAAGAACAGCGACCATGCAACTGAAGCACGCGCTGCACGCACAGACGGCGTGGTGAAGTAGCGCATCAGGATGTGTGGTAACGATGCTGTACCGATCATCATACACGCAGCCAGTGTCACGAAACGGAAGGCGTTAATCGGACCTTCGCCTGGTGTCGCGTGCAAAGTGGTCAGCGCTTTCAGGCCCGGGAACTGCGAAGCGACTTCTCCCGTGGGTTTAAGCACACCAACCCCGAGCACTGGCTCCAGATCCATAATGCGCTGTACCGCGGCGCCGTACTCGAAGTGCGGGAAGATACCGAAACCCTGCTTCGATGACATCCAGAACACCGGGATCAGGTACGCAATAATCAGCACGATGTACTGTGCCACCTGGGTCCAGGTCACCGCACGCATTCCGCCGAGCATCGAACAGATCAGGATACCCAACAGTCCGAACCACACGCCCACTTCAAACGGTATATCCAGCGCACGCGCTGCGATTGTGCCAGTCGCGTTGATCTGTGCTGTCACGTAAGTAAACGACGCAACCACCAGCACAATCACAGCCAGCAGACGCGTTAAATTACCGCCGTAACGGGTACCGATAAAGTCAGGCACCGTGTAGCAACCGAACTTGCGCAGGTAAGGTGCCATTAGCGTCGCTACCAGCACATAACCGCCTGTCCAGCCAACAACAAAAGCGAGATACGCGTGACCGCCGAGGAAGATGCCGCCTGCCATCGCCACAAACGAGGCGCCGGACATCCAGTCGGCTGCTGTTGCCATACCATTGAACACTGGCGGCACCTGACGGCCGGCGACGTAATAGGCGTCGACCTGCATGGTGCGAGATAGCCAGCCAATGACGGCGTAGATAACAATCGTGAATGATACGAACAGAATGCCGATGGTGTCGGCGCCCATACCCATTTGTTCGAATATCGCCATCAGGGCGAAGAACAACAGGAAACCTCCGGTGTAGAGGCCATAGATTTTGGGAAGATTCTCGATAAACGAGCTTCCCTTCTTGAACATTGCCATGGTTAGCCCCCTTAGTCTTCAGCCATGCCGGTTTCGCGATCGATCTTGTCCTGCTGTTTTACAAAGACAAACAGCTGGATGACGAACACGGCAAGAGATCCCTGTGCTGCCATATAAAAACCGACAGGAAAACCCAGGAACGAGATTTTATTTAGTTGAGGTGCAAACCAGTGAACAACAAAGGCAAATATGAACCATATTGCCAGGTGGACGAACATGAGGTTGCGCGTGCGATGCCAGTGCGCTTCCCGTTGAGCAGTATCGGTAGCCATTGATGCTCCTCCTGTTTATATATTATTGGTTAAAAACATCCAGACCTTGTGCACATCCCTTCATATTTCGTTCTATAGTAGTCCTGCTATTTTTTAAAATTCTCCTAATTGATGCCAGTTTCTCCAGTGCCTGGTACCCATGTACTCACGGTCAAATTTCAGAATACATAAAAAAGGGTATTTTGACACCTTTAACCGGATTTCATATATGGCTGTGTTGCTGGGCCTCGGCCTCCGCTAACAGCTGCCCAACTGTCTCCAGACCGCGTTTTTTAGCCTGATTGAGCAGAATTAGCATTAATTCCCCTGTGGCGAGTACGTCATCCATGGCCCGATGGCGGGATACGACGTGAATACCGAAACGGTATAACCAGTCATCCAGGCTGCCGTGGGGTAATCGTGCTTCCGGGAACAGTGCCGGGGCAAGGTCCGCCAGATCCAGCCAGGAATATGGAAGATGCGTGCCCAGAACGGCACGGGTGGCGCGGTCAATCACGGTACGGTCAAATTGGGCGTGGTAGGCAACCAGCACATGCTTCCGGGCGAATTCAAAAAATTCCACGAGCGCTTGCTCGGGCGGTATTCCACCAGACTGCTCGCCGGGGGCGATGCCATGGATCAGAATATTGTCCTTGCTGCTGGTCTCGGTCTGAAAAATAATGCGCTCAAATCCGGCGCCCGACCACAACCTGCCTTCGCTCAATAAACAGGCACCAATAGCCAGCAATCGATCCCGCCTGGGATCGAGGCCGGATGTCTCGACATCGACCACAACGAAGGTCGCATCGGCCAGTAACACCTGTTCACTGGCAGGTTTGATTTCTCGCCAGGCGTTTATTCGATTTTCCAGCGCGGGTGGTAGTTCGACCCGGTCGCCGAACAGTCGTGCAAACAGACTCACAGCTGATAATCCAGAGACACGCGCGCCTGCAGTTTACGCGCCTGTCGAAACGCTTCCTTGAGAATTCGACGATCCAGCTCGTTCAGCTTGTCCGGCTCAACAAAATTGTCGCCCGGCAAGCCGGCGCTGCGCTGCTCCTCCTGGTGACGTATGCGTAGTAATTGAATGTAGGTGTATGCCTCAATCAACGCGTCAACTTCCCGTGGCTCAAGCACCTTGCGCTCACTGCAGGCACGCAAACGGCCGAGGGTGCTGGTTTCGTCGATGCCATGTCCCAGCGCCAGCAGGCGTGCCCCGTCGACAAACGGTGTTAAGCCGTTGACCTTGAGATCAATCGCATCGGGGTGTTCGTCTGACGTGGACGTAATAAAGTCTCGCACCAGGCCCAGCGGCGGACGGTTGCGCAAAGCGTTCTCGGCCATCATGCGCAGGAAACGGGATTGGCTTCCGGTGAGATCAAGCACCCAGGACCGCAACTGATCCACCGGCTGGCATTCTCCATAAATCGGCCGAAAATCGAAAAAGATCGTAGCTTTCAACAGATGCTCGGGGCTGCCGCCCTCGATCCAGCGACTGAAACGGGCGCGCCACTCGTCGCCCGTCAGGCAACACTCCGGGTTGCTCGCCATGATATTGCCCGTGCATAGAGGAAAGCCACATTGATCCAGGGCCTCATTGATATGCCGGGCAAACGGCAGTAATTGTTCACGGGTTTCGTCGATCGACATTTCCGGTGACGGCTCAAACAGAATGCCATTGTCCTGATCGGTCACCAGTGTCTGCTCGTAGCGGCCCTCGCTACCAAACGCCAGCCAGACATACCGGACTGACGGCTTCCCGTGTTTTTCCTCCATTAGCTCGATCACGCGCCGGGTCAAATGATCATTGAGCGCGGTAATGATGCGCAAAATCTGTTCCACCGAACCGCCTTGTGCCAGCATTTGTTGAACCAGTCGCTGGATATCGTTGGCAAGCTCGCCAAGGGTATCAACACTCTCGGCACGAGTGATGTCGCGAGAAAGACTGACCAGGCCAATGCGCTGCAGTGAAAACAGATCGCGTTCGGAAACTACCCCGACCAGCTTGCCCTTATCCAGCACGCACACATGACCGAAACCGTGACGCGCCATCAGCAGCGCCGCTTCATGGGCCGGTGCGTCCGGCGTCAACCAGATCGGATCACGCGTGATGACCTCTGATACCGGCGCGTCAATATCCTGCTCGGCCAGGGCAATACGCGACAACACGTCATGCAGGGTAAGAATGCCCTGGGGATGTTGCTTGTCATCGACGATGATGATGCTGCCGATGCGCAGCTTGTGCAGCTGTTCAAGGGCATCTCGAATCGGGGTATCCGGCCGACAACTAACCGGCTCGTGTTGAATCAGCGAACGCAACGGCGCGTTCATTGGTGTGAATTCGCTGACAGCAGTGGCGCTTGCTGCCTGCGCTTGTGTCAACGCCTGGTCCAGCAAGCTTGCCAGGCGGCGTGTACAAAAATCATGAAACTCCGGACTGCGGGCAATGAGCGTATCGAAAGCATCCTGTGCCAGCTCAAAGACGAAGGTATCTTCCACTGCGCGGTGGACGGTATTCACCGGTCGTCGGGACAACAATGCACCAATGGGGAAACTCTCGCCCCCGACCAGTTCCCACGCACTCTCCTTTTCCTCTTGCCCATTAGGGGACTCACCCTGTACGCGTCCCTGCTTGATAATAAAGAGTCGATCCGCCGGGCCGTGCTCGGGTCCGGCGATAGCCTCGCCGGCAGCAAAGAAGGAGAGTTTCAACTGGCTCGCGAGATAATAGACATCGTCTTCGGCCATCTGGGCAAATGGCGCGTGCCGATTCAAAAAGGCGATCACCGGTTGCAGCGCCATCGCCTGTTGTGCGTCCAGGGATTCCACCATCACTCTCGTTATTGCCTTGTCGTCAGCGCGACGTGAACAACCATGTTAGCGGATGGCGTTGGCAATCGCTAGATAACACTTTTCGGCACTAAAATAGTTCGCTGGAGAAACTGCAACCTGAAATATCCGCTTTCTGATCTACCAAGCACAAAGCGCTGCTGTCGTTATTTCCTGGATATTGGCGTCATTCCGGTCGACCTCCCACCCCCGGGTCAGCTATGCTTTCTGCACCGGGTTGCGGAATCTTGCCAGCGCCGCGCGGTCAATCACTCTGTGCACTGCTGAACATTCGACCAATTCTTGCGAAACGGAAAATGAGCCAAGCCCACACACTGCCAGTCGACGAATATCGCATCACCGAGGAGCCGTACTATCGACCGCTCGGTAAGGAAATCGAGATATTTCTCGCCGCCCACAAGAATCGCCTGCCGATTTTGCTCAAGGGCCCGACCGGCTGCGGCAAGACCCGGTTCATGGAACACATGGCCTGGCGCCTGCAGTTACCGCTGATTACTGTCGCCTGCCACGACGACCTGACTGCAGCCGACCTGGTCGGGCGTTACCTGATCACTTCCGGTGAAACCGTCTGGATCGACGGGCCGCTGGCCCGGGCCGTGCGCAGTGGTGCCATTTGTTACCTCGACGAGGTAGTTGAGGCACGCAAGGATACAACAGTGGTCATTCACCCCCTTGCTGATGACAGGCGCGTGTTGCCCATCGAAAAAAACGGCGAACTGTTACGCGCGCCCGACAGTTTTTGTCTCGCGATCTCCTACAATCCAGGCTACCAGAGCGTATTGAAAGATCTCAAGACATCAACACGACAGCGTTTTGTGGCGATCGAGTTTGAGTATCCCCAGCCGGAACTGGAGTGCGAGATCGTTAGCGCCGAGTCCGGCATCGCGCCCGACACGGCAGAAAAGCTGGTGCGCTTTGCCGGCATGACGCGCAACCTGAAAGACAGCGGCCTCGAAGAAGGCGCCAGTACACGCTTGCTGGTGCATGCGGCCAAGCTGATGGCTTCCGGTATTGAGCCGGCGGAGGCCTGTCGAAGTGCAATTGCCGAATCGCTGACCGATGACCCGGAAATGCTGGAAGCAGTCAACGAACTCAGCGCTTCCTTGTTTTAACACTTGCCTCGAGGTCATTAGTCTATGACCAGGACAAACCGCGCCACCGAAATCGAGCAACGACTGCAGGCGCCATTAGCCGCAGTACTTTCACCGCGTCGCACCATCACCGCAGCTGCCGAGCACCTGGCGGCTCGACCGGATCATGAGCTCGACATCGTTATCCATCGCGCAATTTCCCTGGCCAACACCAATGCCGAACTGGGTTACCAGTTTGTTCAACATGCAATCGAAGCGCTTGATGCGATGCGCCTGGCCGATGTTCTGGCCTGGGCGGAACAGGCGGTTGAACTCTACGATCAGGATGGTTTGTTCGCCGCCACCAGTTTTCTTGAACGGCCGGAACGATTTGCCGACGAAGTTCTCAATCGGGCGAATGCCGCCAGCTTCGATGATACCTGCGGCATGCTTTCAATTTATATCAATGGTCTTGCCGGCCGGCGTCTGGCACTGGATATCGCCGAGCATGCCTTTACCGATACGGAAACCATTTTCCTGCCACGTCGTATCTCCCGTTTCGAAGACAGCAAACTGAATCGACAATTATACAAGGCCACTGCCTCGTTTCTGTGGGCACAGGCGTGGTATGGCACCTTTCGACTCGATGCCAATCACCGCACGCTGGAACAGCGACTGGCTGCCTACGACAACCCACGTAACGCCCGTGACCTGTTCGATGCACTGGAGACGATTCGTATCAACGCCTGCGTCGCCCGCGACTTGCCCGGGCTCTACCGCGACTGGCAGCGACTACAGACACTGACCGGGCCGGTAGACTACCCGACGCACTGGTCCGGCATCATCGCTCGACTGCAACGCCCCCAGGCAAGCATGGAAACCACGTTTGAGCTGTTGCCGGAGGTCATCAATGACGAGGTCCCGTTAGCACTGTGCTACCAGGGCGTATTGATGCCGGGACAGGTTGCGCAAACGATGGCCTTGCGCATGGAGAAAGACAAGGCGGCGCTGCAAACTTCGCTGGCTGAAATCGCCCGAAATGCTGTGCCTTCAGTTGCCAGCGAAGACACTCAACAACCTATCGATACCGAGGCGCTGCGCTTCGAAGTTCGGGTTACGGCAAAACCGGATGCGCCAGGCGAATTTGATATTCAGCTGAGCCTTGGTGGGCAGGCCCTGGGCATCCCGCCGGAACTGGAAGCATTACTGCAATCGATCTTGCAGGACCTTGGCGGTTTTCCAACAGAGTACCTGGTACCGGCCGGTGACAACGACTATGACCCGCAGGCGATCGCCGCTGAGATCGATGCCGACAGCGAGAGTGGACTTGGTCCGGCGACGTATTATCCGGAGTGGGACCACCAGCGACACCAGTACCGCAAAGACTGGTGCGCGTTGCGAGAGCAGGAGGTCGAGCCCGATCCCGCACCATTCGTGAATGAGACGCTAAAGAAATACCACGGCGAGTTGCACCACCTGCGCAAGGCGTTCGAGGCACTGCGCGGCGAGAATCAGCTGAAAAAGCGACAGCCCGACGGGGACGACATTGATTTTGATGCCGTCGTGCAGGCAATGACGGATCTCAGCCTCGGCCTGGAAATGCCACCGCAACTGTTTACACAACTGCATCGCCATGAACGCAACATAGCGGTGATGTTCATGGTCGACATGAGTGGTTCGACCAAGGGCTGGGTGAACGATGCCGAACGCGAGTCGCTGGTGCTGCTATGCCAGGCACTGGAGATTCTCGGCGATCGCTACGCCATCTATGGCTTCTCCGGCATGACCCGAAAGCGCTGCGAACTCTACCGCATAAAGACATTCGAGGAGCCCTATTCGAAACTGGTCGAGCATCGCATCACCGGAATCAAGGCGCAGGACTACACGCGCATGGGAGTCACGATCCGTCATCTGAGCAAATTGCTGAATGAAATTGATGCCCGCACCAAACTCCTGATCACGCTCTCTGATGGCAAGCCGGATGACTTCGATGGCTATCGCGGGGACTACGGTATCGAAGACACCAGGCAGGCTCTAATCGAAGCAAAGCGCCAGGGGATACATTCATTCTGCATCACAATCGACGATGAGGCGCGCGACTACCTGCCTCACATGTACGGTGCGGTGAATTACACCATAATCGACGATGTTCGAAAGCTACCTGTGAAAGTGGCGGATATATATCGTCGACTGACCCTATAGATCCAGCACTATATTTATTCGTTGTCGGGCGGAAGTGGACCAGGCGAATGCTATTAATGCCCGCATCACCTGCCGGCCAAAGCTGACAAAGCCAGCTTAGCCGATCAGGTACATGCGGATGTTAGCTTCCTGCGTATTCGCTTTCTCAGTCAGTGATTGTGTTCACCGCGGGCGCCGGCTGCTGGAACGGATCCTTTGGTGTTGTCAACGACGTGCCGCCTGTGCCCGGCAGGATTTCGAAGCCCATGTTGAACCAGGCCAGCGAATTTCTGACCAGATCAAACCCCTCGCGGTTGCCGACCAGCCTGGCCTTGCCGTTCTTGATTTGCTCATCGAGCGTTGCTGCGCCCATCATCACCGTTTCCAGGTCGGAACGGTTGATGGTGATGGTGAGATCGGCCTTCTTGGCCTGCTGCCCCTTGATGTTGGTCAGCGTGCTGTTGCTCAATTCCACAACGTACTTCTCGCCATTGTCGGGCGTGATCAGGTTCATCACGAAATGTTTGCCCTCAACTTTCGAGCCATCCAACCGAATACCAAGGAAATCCAGCCACAAATCAGTGGACATGGCCTTGATCATGTCTGGTCCGGTAGTTTTTGGTGAAGCACCCTTGGGAATGCCATTGCGCAGTTCGTACGCGCCCGCGAGGAAACTATTGCGCACGCTGGGACTTTCTTTCTGGTAGCCGATCTGCTCATAGACATCTGCCAGCAGATCTTTGGCCTCCTGATTTTTGGGTTCAGCGAAAACCAGCTTGTTGAGGATTTCCACCGCATGCAGGTATTTGCCCTGGCGGTAGAGTTTCTTGCCCTTGGCAATAATTTTCTTCGCTCCACCCATCATTTCAACATACAGCGGGGCAGAATCACGCGGCGACAATGGAGTCAACGTGGCCGGGTTGGCATCCCAGTAGCCAAGGTATTTGTTGACCACGGCGCGGCTGTTGTGGGCCTCGGAACCATGATAGCTGTGCGCTGCCCAGTTCTGTTCCAGGCTCTTGGGCAATTTGTAAACATTCTGGATCTCATTGATGGTGACGCCCTGGTTGGCCAGGAACAGCACCTGGTTGTTCAGGTTGGCGTAGACGTCACGCTGGGTACGCATGATCTCCTGAATACGGTCGTTGCCCCAGCGCGGCCAGCTGTGCGAGGCGAACATCACTTCCGCCGCGGCACCGTAACGATACAGTGATTCATTGATATTCTTCGACCACTTCAGCGCATCGCGTACAGCAGCACCACGCAGGGTGTAAATGTTGTGGACGGTACCGGTAATATTTTCCGCGGCCCAGAAGGCCTTCATGTCCGGGAACCAGGTATTCATTTCCGCTGGCGCTTCGGTGCCGGGGGTGTTCTGGAATTCCATCTTCACGCCATCGACGGTGAGCGTTTCAAAGTCCTTCTTGATAATCACATTGGGTGGAATCAGGCCCAGATTACCGGCGGCGGTGTTTTTACCAATGGACTGATCCACATGACCATATGGGCTTCGCGGCAGTAGCACGCCATATTGATAGAACATGCGGCGGGTCATGGCGTTGCCGGCATAGACGTTCTCCGCCACGGCATGCTGCATGAATCCGACCGGTGCGATCACTTTCACTTTGCCGCTCTTTACATCTTTCTCATCAACGACACCACGCACGCCACCAAAGTGGTCACCATGTGAATGGGAATACACCACGGCCACCACCGGACGCTTGCCGACCTTTTCATTAATGAATTTCAGCGCGGCGGCGGCGGTTTCCTTGGCAGTCAGTGGATCGAAAACGATCCAGCCGGTTTTACTCTTAATAAAGCTGATGTTGGCGAGGTCGTAGCCACGCACCTGATATATCTTGCCGGGCAATACCTCATATAGGCCGTAGGCCATGTTCAATATGGCCTGGCGCTGCAGGGATGGATGGATGGTGTCGAAGTTTTTGTCCTGTAGTAACCACTCGTAGCTCTCCATGTCCCAGGCCACATTACCGGCCTCGGCCATGATTTGCTTGTAGGGAGGGGCGGCAATGAAACCCCTCTTGGCTTCCTCGAAGTCACGCTTGTCCTGGAACGGCAGGGTAGCGCGCACGCCATTCTGCAGTTCGATGGTGAACCTGGACGGTCCCTTGCCCTTGGGATCAAAGTGCTTGGACGGGTCTGCCGAAACGACACCGGCACCACCCGCAGCAATTGCGGAACCCGCCAGCGCGAACGTCGTCGCAACGAACAGTGCCGTCATTGTTGGAATATTTCGTGGCACCATGGATTCTCCTTTAGGGTCGTTAACGGACGAATAGATACTTCCGGTCAAGTACTCGGCCTGGTATCTGCTTTTAATCGAAACCTAGCCCTGATGACCGACTATCTTAGTCCATAGAAGTCTAGGAATCCCCGCCTTTCTCATACGGGAATCTAGTATGCCCGTAACGAATTACCAGGACCGCTACGGCGACGACCAGGGCGGCGCCGGCTACGCCCAGCATTCGCCAGGTATCCAGATTTTTCATATCCAGGATCAGGTAGCGCGCCAGGGCAACAATGGCAATATAGAGCGGCATGCGCACGGGCAGTTTTCCGGAATCGAGATAGATCGACACCATCGCCAGTACTTCGAGGTAAATAAACATCAGCAGCAGATCAGCCAGCGCGACGCGCTTCAGCTCGATCATGGTCGCAATTTCTATCCCGAGCGCAATCACCGTGGCGATGGCAATGACCAGTAACCCCAAGTCCTGGACCCAGGTTAGCGCGAGGTGTCCGCCCGTTCTGATTTTATTCATTTATGTTTTCTCTCCGGCAGGATCGATCATCGATACCAGAAAAATACCACAGTTATTCCGCGGTGGCCGCGGTATACGTCAATCTCCCTCAGCGGTTCATTCTGACAACGTTTGCAATTTTTACTCGATACGATGCGCCCCTGATTTATTCCCCATGTCGCGATGGGGCGCTACCAAGGCGCCAACAATGTCGGGGTATCGGTCAGGCGATCGTGATTTTAGGCTCGAGATAAACGTCCTGAATCGCGTTAAGCAACTCGACACCATCTTTCATTGGTTTTTGAAATGCCTTGCGCCCGGAGATCATCCCCATGCCGCCGGCGCGCTTGTTGATCACCGCCGTGCGCACCGCCTGGGCAAGATCGTTTTTGCCCGAAGCACCACCGGAGTTGATCATGCCAATACGGCCCATGTAGCAGTTGGCGACCTGGTAACGGGTCAGGTCTATCGGGTGATCGGAAGTTAGCTCGGTATATACCTTTTCAGAGGTCTTGCCGAATTTCAGCGCAGTAAAGCCGCCATTGGTTTGCGCCTGTTTCTGCTTGATGATGTCCGCTCCCAGCGTGGCGCCAAGATGATTGGCCTGACCGGTGAGATCACTGGCGACGTGGTAATCGACACCGTCTTTCTTGAATGCCTCGTTACGCAGGTAACACCAAAGCACACAGACCATGCCGAGCTCATGGGCGCGGGCAAAGGCATCGCTGATTTCCATTATCTGTCGGTGCGATTCCTCGGAACCGAAATATATGGTGGCACCGACGGCAACGGCGCCCAACTCCCATGCCTGTTCGACATTGGCAAACAACACCTGATCGTAACGATTGGGATAGGAGAGCAATTCATTGTGGTTAATCTTCACAACGAATGGGATCTTGTGTGCGTACTTGCGACTGACAGAAGACAACACGCCGAGCGTTGAGGCCACGCCATTGCAGCCACCTTCGATTGCAAGCTTGACGATATTCTCCGGATCGAAGTAATCGGGATTTGGTGCAAAAGAGGCACCGGCGGAATGTTCGACCCCCTGGTCCACCGGCAACAGTGACAGATAACCTGTGCCAGCCAGTCGACCGTGGTCAACCAGCGCCTGCAGGTTACGCATCACCTGCGAATTGCGATCTGAGATTCCATGTATGCGGTCAATAAAATCAGCGCCCGGCAAGTGCAGGCGTTTTTTATCGATAGTCTTGCATTGGTGACTTAACAGGTCGTCTGCTTCGTCGCCGAGCAGACTCACAATTCGATCAAGCATGGCAGCCTCCTGGCTAATCTGCTGTTTTGTAGTTACCGTCGATCCAGCAGCGTGGCAGTGCCTCATTGGATGGAAATATCAGATCCGATTTGTTGAAATCCTGCGACTCCTGCATCTCTTCGCCGGCATGGAAGCGACCGGGGATGCTTGCCTTGAACGGATCGAACAGGGCCTGGGTATCCAGAACCTCCACCAAATTGCCACTCGCTTTATCTTTCAGGTACATCAGAATCTCCCGTCTTCAGAATGCCCTCATTGTTGACCAAGGCACGGCGGACAGCATTGACAGGGGTCAAATTAGCGCCGATCCGCCCGGCGCTGCCTGATTTGGTGCATAATGCCGGATTAAAATTTCAGCACCATTACTATCAAGAGGAAGTCCGATGTCTGCCCTGATTTGCGGCTCGTTTGCCTACGACACCATTATGGTGTTTCAAGACCAGTTCAAGAACCATATCCTGCCTGACAAGGTTCACATCCTGAATGTGTCCTTTCTGGTACCAAGCATGCGCCGTGAATTCGGTGGCTGCGCCGGAAATATTGCTTACAACCTGAAGCTGCTGGGTGGCGAGCCACTACCGATGGGCACGGTCGGCAATGATTTTGCCCAATACGCGGAGTGGATGGATCAATGTGGCATCACCCGAAAGTACCTGAAGACAATCGAGGACACCTATACCGGGCAGGCCTTCATCACCACCGATATGGATGACAACCAGATTACGGCATTTCATCCTGGCGCCATGAACCAGGCGCACGAGGTCAAGGTTCGTGACGCCGATGAGATCAGCATCGGTATTGTTTCCCCCGACGGGCGCGACGGCATGATCCAGCACGCGCAACAATTCGCCGAGGCAACGGTCCCGTTTATTTTTGATCCGGGCCAGGGCATGCCCATGTTTAATGGTGACGAATTGATGCAGTTTGTCGATCTCGCTACCTGGGTGACGGTAAACGACTACGAGGCGCAATTGCTGCAGGAACGCACCGGACGCGAACTCGAAGAACTGGCCGGGGAGGTTGAGGCATTGATCGTGACACTCGGTGCCGAGGGCTCGCGAATCTACCGCGACAATGAACGCATTGATATTCCCCCTGCCAAAGTCGATATGGTGAATGACCCGACCGGCTGCGGCGATGCCTATCGCGCCGGACTGCTTTACGGACTGGAAAAGGGATACGACTGGGAGACGACCGGTCGCATTGCTGCGCTGATGGGCGCCATCAAGATCGAGAGCCATGGCACCCAGAACCACCACTTCACAAAGGATGAATTTAACAAGCGGTATCAGGATAATTTCGGCACCGCCGTCCTTTAGGTGACAGCCGGGCATGGCGCAATTCCGATGAGCCAGACCTTAATCGATGCCCTACACGACCCGGCGCTGTACAACCACCCGGTAGACCGGGTCGAAGTGCTCGAGACCCACATCAGCTGGGTGGTGCTCGCCGGTGATATTGCCTACAAGATCAAGAAGCCGGTCGACTTTGGCTTCCTCGATTTTTCCACGCTGGAAAAACGCGAGCACTATTGCCGGGAAGAGCTGCGCCTGAATCGCCGCCTGGCACCATCACTTTACCTGGATGTTATTGCCATAGGCGGTTCGGCTGAGGCACCGCGGCTCGGCGTGGCGGATCATGTGATTGAATACGCGGTGAAAATGAAACGGTTCGATGAGGCGATGCGTCTTGATCGCCTGCTCGATCAGAACCGGCTGCATGATACCCACATCGATTCACTGGCCGACGAGCTGGCAACCTTCCACCAAACCGCCGAAATAGCCGGAAATGACAGCGAGTTCGGCAGTCCAGAGGCGGTATTTCAGCCGATACAGGAAAATTTCGCCCAGATTCGGCCGCTACTCAATGCCAACGAGCACTCGTCCGAATTGGGTCTACTCGACCGCATTGAAGACTGGTGCCGCCAGTCCTTTGGTTTGCTTCAAGACACCCTCGCAGAACGCAAGCAACTGGGCTTCGTGCGTGAGTGCCACGGTGATGCCCATCTCGCCAACATGGTCCTGATCGATAACCAGGTGGTGTTGTTTGATTGCCTGGAATTCAATCCGGCCCTTCGCTGGATTGATGTTGTCAGCGAGCTGGCGTTTGCGGTGATGGATCTCGAGGACCGCGCTCACCCGGAATTCGCCCGCCGTTTACTGGATCGTTACCTGCAACGCAGTGGCGACTATGCCGGGCTCGCCCTGCTGCGCTTTTACCAGGTGTATCGTGCCTGTGTTCGTGCCAAGGTCGCTGTACTGAGATGGCAGCAGACACCAGCCGATAACGAACTTCAGTTAGCCTGGCGGGAGTTCTGCGACTACCTGTCGCTGGCAGAGACCTACACCCACGCAAGGCAACCGATAGTAGTTTGTTGTTATGGTGTCTCCGGTGCGGGCAAGACCACTGTCAGCCAGCACCTGCTCGAATCACTGCCGCTGATTCGATTACGTAGCGACGTCGAGCGCAAGCGATTGTTCGGCCTGGCGCTTGAGGATCGCAGTGACGAAGCCGTTGGCGAGGTAATGTACAGCGAGGAAACCAGTACCCGCACTTTCGACCGACTGGCAACGCTGGCACAAACTATCGTCCAGGCCGGCTTCGGCGTCATCGTTGACGCCACGTTTTTACGCCAGGCAGAGCGCCGGCGCTTTGCGGCACTGGCACAAACTCTCGAAACACCGTTTCGTATACTGGAGATCACCGCGACCGAGGCGGCAATGCGCAAACGAATCGAGCAGCGAAATCATTTCGGTAAAGACGCTTCAGAGGCCGACGCCTCAGTGCTGGCCCGGCAGCTGGAATGGCGCGAGCCACTGACCCCTGAAGAGCGCCGAATCACTCTAACCGTGAGCAATGAGCAGGGTGCTGAGCTTGGCGAAATCTGTGCCAAACTCGATAGCCTTATGAAAGGTACGGGTTAGACCGGTATACCTTAATATATATAGGCACCTCGCGATGTCGAAAATCGCGCGATTTTCCCGGTTTCCGACCGTTCGTCATTTCCCCAAGCCACGCACATTTTTTCCCCAAGTTGTACACAGGCTTGTGCCTTGTAAGAAAACCCAAAAATTTTTTCAATAGACGCCCAAAAAGTCTTTACATCATTATTTCATTTAAGCACACTATTCTGCGGTTTCGGCTCACCCAAACCACAACATATTGTGGTTTGGCCTCGGGGGCTCCAGCATATCTGGATGGGGGTCGGAAAACACGAAAGATCAACAATTTACCAGCCCGGACCACCACCGGGAGATAACATGGAGGAGGTAATATCCGAATGAAGGCCGCTGAAATCGAAGTACAACCCCAACAACAAACCCAGGACATCGCGCTACAACCGGCCTCGTATGATATCTGGGACAAGAAATATCGCCTGAAGACCAAAAACGGAGAGCCCATCGACGCCGATGTTGCTGCCACCTATCAGCGGGTTGCCAGGGCCCTGGCAGACGTAGAAACCACTGACGAAAAACGCGAAGAGTGGTATGGCAGATTTGTCTGGGCGCTGGAAAATGGCGCCATCCCTGCCGGCCGCATTACCTCCAACGCCGGCGCCCTGGAACACAAGCCGGCCACCAGCACCATTAACTGCACCGTATCCAGTACCGTTCCGGACTCCATGGACGGTATCTTGCGTGCCGCACACGAAGCCGGGCTGACACTTAAAGCCGGTTGCGGTATCGGCTATGAATTCTCGACCCTGCGCCCGAAGGGTGCCTTTGTCAGCGGTGCCGGCGCCTATACCTCCGGGCCGTTGTCGTTCATGGATATTTTTGATGCCATGTGTTTCACCGTTTCCAGCGCGGGTGGCCGCCGCGGTGCACAGATGGGTACCTTCGACATCTCCCACCCGGACGTAGTCGATTTTATTCGCGCCAAGCGTGAAGATGGGCGCCTCCGCCAGTTCAACCTGTCATGCCTGATCACCGACGAGTTCATGCAGGCAGTCAAGAACGACGACAACTGGGACCTGGCGTTTCCGGCCAACAAACCGGAATACGACGACCCGGAAAGCCTGATCGTCTGGCGCCGCTGGCCACACGACAAGGGCTATATCACCAATGAAGTGGGTGAGGTGGCCTGCAAGATTTACAAAACCATGCCTGCACGCCGTCTGTGGAACCTGATCATGACTTCCACCTACGACTACGCCGAACCCGGCTTTATCCTGATCGACAAGATCAACGAGATGAACAACAACTGGTTCTGCGAAAATATTCGCGCCACCAACCCCTGCGGCGAACAGCCACTGCCGCCGTACGGATCCTGCCTGCTGGGGTCGATCAACCTGACCAAGTTCGTGGAAAACCCGTTCAGTGATCGTGCCAGTTTTGACTGGGCGCGTTTCCGTGACGTGGTAAAGGTATTTACCCGCATGCTCGACAACGTGGTCGAGATCAACGGTCTGCCGCTGGAAGGACAGCGTAACGAGATCCATAGCAAGCGCCGTCACGGCATGGGCTTTCTCGGCCTCGGTTCTACCGTCACCATGCTGAAGATGAAGTATGGTTCCGAGGCATCGCTGGAATTTACCGAGCGCGTCGCCAAGGAACTGGCGGTTGCCGGCTGGGAAGTAGGCATCGAGCTCGCCGAAGAAAAAGGCCCGGCACCTACCCTGGAACAGGAATTCGACGTGACCGAGGCGATGCTGGCACTGCGCCCGGAAATGAAAGAAGACGGTTACAAGACCGGCGACAAGGTTACCGGCAAGGTGTTAATGGCCAAGTACTCGCGTTATATGCAACAGTTTGACAAGGAACTGACGGATCGTATCGCCGAGGTCGGGTCACGTTTTACCCACCACAGCTCTATTGCACCGACGGGTACGATCTCGCTATCACTTGGCAATAATGCCAGCAACGGCATCGAACCCTCGTTTGCCCATCACTACAGCCGCAATGTCATTCGCGAAGGCCGCAAGACCAAGGAAAAAATCGAGGTCTACTCCTTCGAACTGCTGGCCTATCGTGAACTGGTTAACCCACATGCACACCCGGATGCCGAGGATCCCGAAAACAGGTTGCCGGATTACTTCATCAGCTCGGATGATGTGACGCCGAAGCAGCATGTTGATGTCCAGGCAGCGGCACAGAAATGGGTGGATTCCTCCATTTCCAAGACTGCCAATGTGCCCACCGATTTCCCCTATGAAGACTTCAAGGAAATCTACATGTACGCCTATGACAAGGGTCTGAAAGGATGCACCACATTCCGTTTCAACCCCGAAGCATTCCAGGGCGTGCTGGTGAAAGACAAGGATTTGGCCAATACCACCTATCGCTTCCAGCTGGAAGACGGCGAAATCGTCGAGGTCCAGGGCAATGAAGAGATCGAATATGACGGTGAAACTCACACCGCTGCCAATCTCTACGATGCCCTCAAAGAAGGGTATTACGGCAAATTCTGAGGCGAATAAAGCCGTTGCCCGATTGACAATATCGGGCAGTACGGCCGGTTTTGCAGGGTCGTGACCTGAAGCACGGCCCCGCAAGAAAGATTAATCGGGCAAAAGGGAGCCCGGATGAGGAGAACCACCATGACTATCAAGATCGACAAGAAAATTACCAGTTACGAAGTTGCAAAGGATGACGACATGAAAGAGTCGCAGGTCGAAAGCAACGTTGTCCACATGCACGAAAAGCTTGAGCGTCCTGAAACGCTGCGTGGCAATACCTACAAAATCAAAACTCCGCTGACCGAGCATGCGCTTTACGTCACGATTAACGATGTTTGTCTGAACCAGGGTACCGACCATGAGAAATGGCGCCCGTTCGAAATCTTCATCAACTCCAAGAGCATGGACCACTTTCAATGGGTCGTGGCGCTCACCCGCGTTATATCCGCCGTTTTCCGCAAAGGTGGCGATATCACCTTTTTAGTCGAGGAACTACGTTCGGTTTTCGATCCACGTGGAGGCTATTTCAAGAAAGGTAAGTACACGCCATCGCTGGTTGCAGACATTGGTGACATCATTGAATGCCATTTGAAAGAGATTGGCATGATCCAGAGCGAGGAAATGGATGAACATCGCAAGAGCATTCTTGCCGAAAAACGCGCGCAATTTGAGTCAAAAGAGCAAAATTCTGTTGCTGACGTAGAAGCCAAGTCAGACTTCCCGGCGGAAGCGCAACTCTGCAACAAATGCATGACTAAAGCAGTTATCAAGATGGATGGTTGCATGACTTGTCTTAACTGTGGCGATTCGAAATGTGGTTAATCAATCTAACGATTGAGATTTGGATTAGAGATACTTGATTTGGAAATAAAAACCTGAAAAAAATATTTGCATTTTTTAAAAACTGTTACTAGAGTTACGCTTTGATAAGGATATCAAGTGTGCTAGTCGCACTTTGAAGCAGTAAATGGAACAAGAATTTGAAGTGTGAGAAGAACAAGCGACAGCATTGGTTAACAAAATCCGCCGACGCTGATTGCTAACAAGCTTCAAACAGAAAAACGAAACGGGTTTTATAACCAAGGAGAACAAAAACCGTTTTGTATCGATCGCGGGTGTCGAAATTAGGGACCAGAAGGCTGGATGTTTCAGCCAACACGGCGGGGATTAACAAGCCGGGGGTTCGTTTTCTCACTTCTGGAAGTCATAACTGGCAGCCAAAGGCTGTTTTTCCTTTTTTTTCTCGCATAAATCCGTTTATTACCAACTCTATCAGTGGGGCGTGTAACTCAGCCCCGGTTTTCTGGTAAGTCCTCTAACCACAAAGAAGGAGCACAACATGGCAGTAAAGAAACGTTCGACCAAGAAAAAGGCCGCTAAGAAAAAAACGGCCAAGAAGGCCGCTAAGAAGCGCGTAACGAAGAAGAAAGCCGCTAAGAAGAAGACCAAGAAGAAAGCCAAGAAAAAGGCTAAAAAGAAAGCTACAAAGAAGAAAGCCAAGAAAAAGGCTAAAAAGAAAGCCAAGAAAAAGGCTAAGAAAAAGGCTAAGAAAAAAGCCAAAAAGAAAGCTAAGAAAAAAGCCAAGAAAAAGGCTAAAAAGAAAACTAGCAAGAAGAAAACGACCAAGCGTCGCTAGTTAGTACAGTTTCCAATCGCCCCGGTTCCGCCGGGGCGACCGGGAAACACTGAAGGCCGGCTATACCAGGCAGATTTACGCCACGGTACCGGCCTTTTTCTTTGCCTGGGCGTCCCGCAATGGGCAATTTACGACCACCACTCAGTCGTATCAGCTAATCACCAGCCAGAATCTGATCGTTCAATGCCTGCAGGCGCTTTGGTGTACCAATATCCATCCATTTGCCCGAATAATATTCTCCAGTGACCTGCCTTCTAATGATGGCATCGCGCAGGATCGGTACTAATGGGAAGCGCTCCTGCTTCATGCCATCAAACATTCGCGGCGAATAAACGCCGATGCCGCTAAAGGTCAACTTCCTGCCTTGATTCAGGTTGACCATTTTTTTATCCAGACAGAAATCGCCGGTGGCATGGTGTGACGGATTGTCTACCATGACCAGGTGCGCCAGACCCGTCAGCTCGCGCGGAAGTCGCTCAATGGGAAAATCTGTCCAGACATCACTGTTAATCACCACGAATGGCTGATCATCCAGCTGGTTCAGCGCCTTTAAGATGCCGCCGCCTGTCTCAAGCGCGCCACTGGATTCATCGGAGTACCGGATCGAGACGCCGAACTCGCTGCCGTCACCCAGATAGTCAACGATCTGTTGCCCCAGATGAGCATAATTCACCACGATCTCGTCAATTCCCCCCGTTTTTAACAACTCAACCGTATATGCGATGAGAGGCTTGCCGCCAACCTGAAGCAGCGGCTTGGGAATCGTATCGGTCAACGGACGCATACGTTCTCCGCGACCGGCTGCAAGAATCATGGCCTTCATGAAATCGACTCGTAGGGGACATTGAGCGTATGTATCAACTCTGACAGTGGCTTCAGGTCGTCATATTGCTGGCATACGTTCACGACATATCCAAGGGTGCGGGGAATATCATCCAGATAACCGGTTTTGCCATCACGATGGCACAGTCGCGCAAAAATGCCGCTGGCCTTTAGATGGCGCTGCACGCCCATTCGATCAAACCAGGCGACAAACTGTTCAACGTCGTCACCCACCGGGATCCCTTTTTTTCGCGCAAGTCTAAAATAACCTTCGGCCCAGTCGATCACACGCGCTCTAGGCCAGGAAATGTAGCAATCACGCAACAGTGACACGAGATCGTAAGTCACTGGCCCCAGTACCGCGTCCTGAAAGTCCAGGATGCCCGGGTTGTTTACCTGGGTGACCATCAGATTTCGTGAGTGAAAGTCGCGATGTACCCATACCCGTGGCTGTGACAGTGCGGATTGGGTAAGTACACTGAATACGCTATCCAGTTGCTGATGCTGTGTCGGGTTCAATACAAGACCAAGATGTCGGCCGAGATACCATTCACGGAACAATTCCATCTCGGTATTCAATAATTCAGCATCATAAGGCGGCAAAAAACTCTCGTCGGTCGATGTACCGGCCTGTAACACCGCCAGAGCGGCCAGAGCGTCGCCGTAGAGCCGCTCTACGGTATCGGTGTGTAATTGTGACAAGTAAACGATATCGCCCAAATCGCTCAATAACAGGAAGCCCTGATCGATATCCTGATCGATTATCTTTGGCACATTCAGTCCAAGCTCATAAAAACGTTTGCCAATACGGATAAACGGTTCACTATTTTCCTTTTCCGGTGGCGCATCCATGGCGATATAGCTTTGATCATCGACAAGAAAACGAAAATAGCGCCGGAAACTGGCATCCGAAGATGCCGGTTCCACCGAGATTGATGTGACGCCGAACAAATCAGCGAGCCAGCGTTGTAGTTGTTCGCGGCGTTGGTCTTGAGGCATGAGTTTCCAGTTAAGTGCGTTTCGCGAAAGTAGCAGTGAAAAGCATTTGCTTGATGGTGTCCTGATTCTATGCAATTTTATGGTGCAAACAACAACCGTCTCGCCCCTGATGACCCTTTCTTCTGCCAAGCTCTCTCTTTTTCCGGTCGTGGCGCTGGTTTTTCTGGTTCAGATTTCCCCGGCGATCGCTGGCGTAGGGCTTGGCTGCCCGGTGCCAGCGACGACGCGTCAAAAGCTGGAAACCGAGCTGGAGAAGGCCGCGTTGGCAGATGCCGAAGTGTTACATGTCAGTGCCGACCGGATTGAATCACTCAAGGATGAAATCGTCATCCTGACCGGCAACGTTGTCATATTAAAGGGAGGACACCGCATCCAGACCGAACGCGCGGTATATAAAAAGAAGGAAAATACGATCGAGGCGACCGGTGATGTGAAAATCGACTCGCTCGAGGCAGGGAGTTACTCGTCCAGTCACAGTTTCCTGAACCTGGATGACTATACCGGTTATGCCGAAATTGGTGGTTTCAGTCTCAGTGGCAGTCGCGGTCGCGGCAATGCCGAGCGCATCGTGTTTGTCTCCAAGAGCCGCCTGAAACTGCAGGTCGTGCGTTATACCACCTGTCGCCCGGACAACGAGGACTGGTATCTGAAGGCAAAGGAAATCGATATCGACCAGGACAGTGGCACAGGCACCGCCCGACACGCGAGCGTCAATCTGCTGGGCGTACCGATTTTCTATTCACCCTATTTAAGTTTTCCCCTGGGTGACAATCGCCGCAGTGGCTTCCTGCTACCCGACTTTGGCACCACCGACAAGATGGGGACTTACGTAACGATTCCCTATTACTGGAACATCGCACCCAACTATGACGCCACCCTCAAGCCGCGATTCATGTCCAGCCGTGGCACACAACTGCAGACCCAGTTTCGCTATCTCGGCAACAAATATAACGGCGTTGCTGAAATTGAAGCCTTGCCCCATGACTCGATAACCGGCACCAGTCGTACCGGGGCATCATATAAACACCAACATCAGTTCAGCCAGCACCTGAGTGGTTCGGCCAATCTCAACTGGGTATCAGACCAGGATTACTTTGATGACTTTGCCACCCAATTGTCTACCAGCAGCCAGACACACTTGCCGCAATCGGTGAAACTCAAGTATCAGAATAAAGACTGGAGCCTGGGTGCCGAGATGTCCAACTTCCAGACGCTGGATAAATCCATCGCCCCGACGGACTACCCATACGCGCGCCTGCCACAGTTCACGCTGAACTGGCTACCCGACGAGCGCGATCGGGCATTGAGTTACCAGTTGCTCGGCAGCGCCACTGTGTTTCAGCACGAAACCAATGAAAGTGCGAATCGATTGCACCTGCAACCGACCATCAGCTATCCGATACGTAGCCAGGCCGGTTTCTTTCGACCGAAACTCTCGGCTTACTACAGCAGTTACCTCGACCGTACAGTGGGTTCTGATGGCTCCTTTGTCGCCGCCACTGGCAGTATTGATTCGGGGCTTGTTTTTGAGCGGCCGGTAACGGTAAAACAGCAGGCCATGAAGCAGACACTGGAGCCGCGCCTGTTTTATGTCTATGCGCCTTTCGTGGATCAGAACTCGTTTCCGGTTTTCGATACCAGCATTCCGACGTTCAGTTTTAACTCGCTGTTCCAGGACAATCGCTTTATTGGTGCCGACCGTGTCGGTGACACCCACCAGCTAACGATGGCTGTGACCACGCGCCTGATCGACGATCAGTCCGGTGCGGAACGCCTGACTGCCAGCCTGGGTCAGACCTACTATTTCGCAGACCGCAAAGTATCGTCGGAATTACCCCCGCTGCCGGTTCAAACCGCCGGATCATCGGACATCGCCGGCGAAGTTACCGCGTGGCTCGGCAGTCACTGGTATCTGCGCAGCAGCCTGCTGTTCGATACGGAAAACAACGGTATACGCAAGAATAGCCAATTTCTGCAATATCAGCCGGCAAAGGACCGAATCTTGAATATCGGCTATCGCTTTGTAGACGGCGTCCAGGAGCTGGTGGATATTTCCGGTCAGTGGCCCATCACCAGCAAGTGGGCCGTTCTCGCCCGTAGTCAGTACTCGATTCGGGACCGGAAAAACCAGGACAGCTTTGCCGGGCTGCTCTACGAGACCTGCTGCTGGTCGTTCCGGACGCTGGCCGGCCAGCGCGTTGATCAGGATGGCCTCCAGGTCAACAGCTTTTCGTTTCAGCTGATCTTCAAGGGACTGGCGGGCTTCGAGACGGGTATCACCAGCGACATGCCGCTGGAGCAGACTGTATTTGACTGAGCCACCGGGTTGGCACGAGACCCGGTTGATCATGATATGATTCGCGGCCAGTAGATCGCCGCCACACAACACCATGTCACAATCTGTTCCATTCCTTACTCGCTGCTTACTGATCATCGGCCTCGGTGTCACACCGGCAACGACCCTTGCGGCCAGCAAGCCAGTACCGGTGATACCGCTGGACCGCATCATGGTCGTGGTCGAAAACTCGGTGATTATGCAATCCGAGGTCGAGGCGCGCATGCGCGCGGCGCGACGCAATCTTGCCCAGCGAAACATCGCGTTGCCACCCAATGAGATACTTGAGCGCCAGGTCATTGAGTCCATGGTCCTGGAACAACTACAAGTAGACACGGCAAAACGTCGCGGTATTCAGGTTAGCGAAGCCGAGGTAAGTCAGGCGCTGGAAAGTGTTGCGCGCCAGAATGGTATGAGTCTGTCGGCATTTCTTAACAAGGTTAAGAAAGAAGGCATGAGCCAGAACCAGTTGCGTGAGGACATTCGCCGGCAAATGTTGATTCGCCAGCTTGTCGATCGCGAGATCAATCGCGACATTCAGGTATCGGAAAGCGAAGTGGACAATTTCCTTAGCGAACAGGGTCAGCGGGGAGCGGATCAGGATTTCAACCTGTCGCACATCCTCATTGCCGTTGGTGAATCGGCGTCCGGCGCGGAGCGCACGCGGGCGCAGGAGCTAGCCAACCAGATACGTGAAAAAGTGCTGGCCGGCGAATCATTCGAAAAGATGGCCATTACCTATTCCAAGGGACCCAATGCCCTGCAAGGTGGTGGCCTCGGTTGGCGCGAGGCTGGCCGACTGCCGGAAGTGTTTGTCAAGGCGCTGGAATCAATCCGTCCGGGCGAGATTACACCGGTGCTGGAAAGCGCCAACGGCTATCACCTGCTGCGCCTGAACGCCAAACGCGGCGGCAAGACAAGCGGCGTAGTGACGCAAACTAACGTGCGCCATATTCTGTTGAAACCGAGCGAGGTCCAGACCATCGAAAGTGCCACTGCAAAATTGAACCGCTTGCGGGAACGCGCGCTGGCCGGCGAAAAATTTGATGCCCTTGCGCGCGCCAACTCAGAGGATGCGGGCAGTGCATCACAGGGCGGCAGTCTCGGCTGGATGAGCCCGGGGCAACTGGTCCCGGAGTTCGAGAAGGCCATGGATCAGCTGAAGCCAGGTGAAATCAGCAAACCGGTCCAGACCCGCTTTGGTGTCCACCTGATCCAGGTGGTGGGTCGACGCACCCAGGATCTCGGTGACCAGACTCAACGACTGGCCGCCAAGCAACAAATTCACCAGCGCAAGGCTGAGGAGCGGTTGCAGCAGTGGCAACGCGAACTGCGTGACCAGGCGTATGTTGAAATCATTCCAGAAGGCAGCTAAGCCAGTCACACCGGCCCTGCGCGGAAAAGACCTGTCCGCCTGAGATGAACAAATCCAAACCTGTCATTGCACTGACACCGGGCGAACCCGCCGGCATAGGACCAGACCTGGTAATCAGACTGTCGCAGCATGCATCGTCTGCGGATCGGCGCATCGTCGTTATCGCAGATCACCAGCTGTTGCTCGACCGTGCAACACAACTGGGTCAATCCATCGACTTACCTGAGTGGCACACCGATACCGAGGCACCAGTCAGCCTGCTGTCCATCCCCACCGAGGTGGTGGTCAGACCGGGTCACCTCGATACACGCAACAGCGCATACGTATTGCAGACACTGGAACGTGCCGTTGACGGCTGTCTTTCGGGAGAATTTGATGCGCTGGTTACCGGGCCGGTACACAAGGGCATCATCAACGAAAGTGGCATCCACTTCAGCGGCCATACCGAATTTCTGGCTCAACGGTGTGGCACCGAGCAGGTCGTCATGATGCTGGTCGCCGGTAGCTTGAGGGTCGCCCTGGTGACAACACATATCCCGTTGAGTCGGGTCAGCGATACCGTCACCCAACCCCTGCTGGAGCAGGTGATCCGCATCCTGAACCAGGATCTGGTCCGGCGTTTTAGTATCACCCAACCGAGGATCCTGGTGTGCGGCCTCAATCCCCACGCCGGCGAATCCGGTTACCTCGGGCACGAGGAAATCGATACCATCGCCCCGGTGATCGACCGCCTGGAAGGCGAAGGCCTGCGTGTGCGTGGCCCGTTACCAGCCGACACTGCATTTACACCGCGACTACTGGCCGAAGCCGACGTGGTGTTGACGATGTACCATGACCAGGGCCTGCCGGTGTTAAAACACGCGGGCTTCGGCCAGGCCGTCAATATCACCCTCGGTTTGCCCATTGTTCGTACGTCCGTGGACCACGGCACTGCGCTTGAGCGAGCCGGCACCGGCGATATCGACAGCGGTAGCCTGCTCGCTGCTATCGACATGGCCGAATGCATGGTTCGGGCATGAGTGCTCCACGCCCGAAGAAGCGCTTCGGTCAGCATTTTCTTCACGACCGCGCGGTAGTCGCCCGCATCGTCAGCGCCTTTCGACCGCAATCCACTGATCACGTCGCTGAAATCGGTCCTGGACCGGGCGTACTCACGCGGGAACTCGCGCACCGTGTCGGTCGATTTGATGCGGTGGAGATCGATCGCGACCTGGCAGCAGCGCTGACCACCGAATTTGCAGCACAGTCATCAGTGACCATTCACGAAGTCGATGCCCTGGCATTTGATTTTTGCAGCCTGACCGAAGCCGACGAGACACTGCGCCTGATCGGCAACCTGCCCTACAACATCTCGACGCCACTCCTGTTCCACTTGTTTGCGCAACACCGATGTATTCACGACATGTTGTTCATGTTGCAGAAGGAAGTGGTCGACCGCCTGTGTGCGGTACCCGGCAACAAGGACTACGGGCGCCTTTCAGTCATGGCTCAGTGGCAATGCCGGATTGAACGTTGCTTTAACGTCGGGCCGGGCGCCTTCACCCCACCGCCCAAGGTGGACTCCGCAGTGGTTCGACTGGTCCCGATCGATAAACCGATCTCGGTAACTGATACTGACCATTTTGCACACGTGGTTAAGGCCGCCTTTGCACAGCGTAGAAAGACCCTGCGCAACTCGTTGAGAGAGATCATGGACGCCGACGCAATTCGTGCTGCAGGCGTTGATCCGGTTCGTCGCCCGGAGACACTCACGGTCGCGGAATTCGCTGCGCTGGCCAATGCCAGTGGTTAAGGCAAGCCTGCGCTTTCCACGAACGATGGTTCTCGGTACATTGCCGACACGATGGATCCATTTCTGACAACGGTTGCGGTAATCATTTTGCTGGCGCTGGCGCTGCGATTTGGCATGAGCATGCGGGTGAGGCGTAGTGTCGGCAAACCGGCGCCCGATGTCAGCGAGCTCAGCGGTCGCCCACTGGATCCACATGAGAGCACAATGTTTTATTTCTATGGGCCACATTGCGGCGCATGCAAACCGATGACACCAGTGGTTAAGGCCATGGGTGAACAACGTGATAATGTATTCGCTGTGGATATCAGTGAACACCCGAAACTGGCACGCGAATTTGGCCTGATTGCTACTCCGACTGTGTTGTTGGTCAGGAATGGACGTATCAGCCAGGCACACGTCGGCACGCTGTCTCAGGCAAAACTGGAGCAAATGCTGTCGAACGACCGCGCCTAGGCGTCTGCCCATGACCAGAACTGTCGCTCCCTTTGGAAGCTGGGCATCGCCGATTAACGCCAGCCTGATTGCCGGTGAAACCACCGGCCTTGATCAACCCCGCCTCGACGCTGACATCATCTACTCGATTGAAAAACGCCCAACCGAGAACGGCAGGCAGGTTATCGTCATGCATTCGCCGTCGCGACAGATCAGCGACGTCATCGCGCCGCCCTTCAGTGCGCGCTCACGCGTACATGAATATGGCGGTGGCGTTTACAGCGTCAACGAAGGTGAGGTGTACTTTGTTAATGACAGCGACCAGGGAATTTACCGTACACGGCCCGGCGCAACGCCGACGTGCGTTTACTCGGCGTCCGGGTTGCGCTTTGCTGATCTCTGTCTCGATAGACAACGCAATCGCCTGATTTGTGTCTGCGAGGATCACCGCGGCCAAGGTGAACCGGAAAATCGGCTGGTGACAATTGGCCTGGATGATCAGAAGATTTCCACACTTCATCAAGGCTTCGATTTCTACGCGTCGCCGACACTGAGTCCAGATGGCACGCACCTGGCCTGGCTTGCCTGGCACCATCCGGACATGCCCTGGGACAGCACTGATTTGCTACTTGCACGATTGGCACCGAATGGCGCGGCCGAGCCCACGCAAACCATCGCCGGTGGCGACAGTGAATCTGTGTTTCAACCACGCTGGTCGCCAGATGGGCGTCTCTATTTTGTCTCCGACCATAGCGGTTGGTGGAACCTTTATCGCTACGACAACGATAATGTCGAACTGCTGTGCGAGTTTGAAGCCGAATTTGCTCAGCCCCAGTGGGTATTTGGCATGTCGACATATGCGTTTCAGTCTGCTGACCAGATTATCTGTGCCTACTGTCAACAGGGCGCGTGGTCACTGGCCACCGTGTGCTGCAACACCGGTGAACTTCAGCGCATTGATACACCATACACAGATATTAGCGGGGTACAGGCCAGCAACTCGCGCGCGGTATTCCTGGGCGGTTCGCCAACACGCGCACTGGAACTCGTCGAGATCAGCCTGCCAGGGCGCGTCACGCAAGCGATCAAGCAATCGAACACGGTCAACATCGACCCGGAAAATCTGTCCGTTGCCGAGACTGTCTGCTATCCAACAAGCAATAGCGCGGTGGCATACGGTTTTTACTATGCACCGGTCAACAAATCGTTTACCGGGCCTGAACACCTGAAGCCGCCGCTGATCGTCGTCAGCCACGGTGGCCCTACCGCTGCTACCAGCAGCACCCTGAATTTCAAGATTCAGTACTGGACCAGTCGCGGCTTTGCCGTACTCGATGTCAACTATCGCGGCAGCACCGGCTATGGTCGCGCCTATCGTGAGCAGCTTATCGGTAACTGGGGTGTTGCTGATGTTGCCGACTGCGAGGCTGGCGTACGCTACCTGGCCGAGCGCGGTGACATTGATCCGGAACGGGCGATCATTCGTGGCAGCAGCGCGGGCGGCTATACCACCCTGTGTGCCCTTGCCTTTGGTCATACATTCAAGGCCGGCGCCTCACTGTATGGAATTGGTGACCTCGAGACCCTGGTCCGAGATACCCATAAATTCGAAGCACGCTATCTGGATCGACTGGTGGGTCCGTACCCCGAAAAACAATCGCTGTACCAACAGCGCTCCCCGATACATGCCGCCGACCAGCTTTCCTGTCCGGTGATTTTCCTGCAGGGACTCGAAGACAAAGTCGTGCCGCCGTCGCAGGCTGAGGCCATGGTCGAGGCGTTGCGAAAAAATGGTATTGCGGTAGCCTATGTCACGTTTGAGGGCGAGCAACACGGATTTCGTCGTGCGGCATCGATTGAGCGCGCGCTTGAAGCAGAACTGTATTTTTACGGAAAAATATTCGGCTTTGAGCCCGCCGATGAGCTTGCACCGATCACTATCGACAATATCGACCGGTAATTCAGCCTTGTCAGGCTAGCAGTGGCAGAACGACTATTTCGACTTGCCCGGGTGACGCTTGGTAATCAGCTCGGCCATCTCGGTGCGGCTTTCGAGTTCCATCATTTTTGTTTCAATCCAGTCCTGTGCCTTGTCGCGAACTTCTTCGGCGCTGAGTCCCGTTGGATCAATCACCGGACCAATGGCAACGCGAATGGTGCCACGGTATAGCTTCGCACTGCGCCGTGGCCAGAAGGTACCGGCATTGTGGGCTACCGGTAATACCGGGTAACCGGTCTCGGCGGCGAGCACCGCCCCACCCAGACCATATTTACGACGCTTACCCCTGGGCACACGCGTGCCTTCGGGAAAAATCACTACCCACTTGCCACTTTCGAGTCGCGCACGGCCCTGCTCGATAATCTGCTCTACCGCCCGGTGCCCAGCGGCACGATTGATGGCAATTGGCTCCATCAACGCCAGGCCCCAACCAAAAAACGGCAGGCGCAACAGCTCCCTTTTTAACACCCACACCTGCGGCGGAAAGATCTGTTGAAATGCGTAGGTTTCCCACGTCGACTGGTGCTTGCCCATGACGATGGTCGGTGTGGTCGGGATATTCTCCCTGCCTTCCACTTCATAGCGCATGCCGCACAACACCCTGCCTAACCAGATCATGAAGGTGGCCCATTGCGTTGCCACGCCATAGCGAACCCGATAAGGGAAGGGGAACGTTAACAGGACGATGGGCACGTAGAGAATGAGAGAAATCACCGTCACAGCGTGATAGATCAGGGATGCGATTAATTGCACGGCTATACCTTTATTTTTTCTGACAGCAGGCTGTCGGTAAAAGCCGCGAGGTCATCGAATACCGGCACACCCTCGAGAAACTCCGGCTCGGGCTTGGCTAATGTACGATCACCCTTGCCGGTACGCACCAGAATCGGTATCGCGCCGCCGGCACGTGCCGCCTCGATGTCGCGCTTGGAATCACCCACCGCGTAAACCCCGGCAAGGTTGGTATTCAGACGCTTCGCTATTTCCTGGTATAACCCCGGCTTCGGCTTGCGACATTTGCAGCCATCGTCCGGCCCATGCGGGCAGAAAAAGATACCATCGATTTCCCCGCCATGATCGCGCACGGCATCGATCATCTTGTTATGGATGCGGTTCAATACATCCATATCGAAGTGGCCTCGGGCAACGCCGGACTGGTTGGTCGCTACCACTACCTTGTAACCGGCACGATTCAAACGTGCGATCGCCTCGATACTCCCGGGAATCGGAATCCACTCCTGTGGCGACTTGATAAAGTCGTCAGAGTCGTAATTGATGGTGCCGTCGCGGTCGAGGATAATGAGGTTCATTGGGGGATTATACCGCTTATTTTGGTCACCAGCGGCGGGTGATGCTGTTTGCCGGAGGGTGCCCGAAACACAAGATTTTTATTCGCCGAATGCGAACCAGGTCAATCACGAAACTCCGACACCCTGATTCGACCATTGATCATCTTGCTCTTGCGTGACTGGATTTTTTCCATTTTCTCCCAGAAAGCTTCTTTCAGATCAAAATCGGCGGCAATCGCGGTGCCAATCAATAGTATGAACAGATCGGCTGTCTCCTCGGCCAGGTCTTCCACCGGCTTACCCTTGGTCACGGCCTCGGCAATCTCACCGAGCTCCTCGGCCATCAGGGCGATACGATACGTCAGGTCTTCACCGCCAGTACCCTTGAAATCATGCTTTGTGTGAAACGCCTGTACTTCGGCAAGCATCTCGGCATAGGAGTCCTGGTTCCGGGATTCGCTCATTACTAGTCCTGGAGCCTGGATAAATCGGCGACACGCAGGAAAAGCTGGCTAAGGCCACTCAACAGGGCCAGGCGGTTATCGCGTACTGCCTCTTCGTCAACCATGACCATCACCTTGTCAAAGAAGTCATCCACCTGCGGGCGCAGTGCCGCCAGTTTTTTCATGGCCGCGGTGTAATCACCCTTGTCGAATAGTGGTGTGAGTTCGGCACCGAGCGCTTTCACCTTCTGCGCCAGATTCTTTTCGGCCGGGTCCTGTAACAGCACCTCGGACACATGATCCCAATCGGCATCGCCACCCTGCTTGAGAATATTGCGTATACGCTTGTTGGCCGCCGTCAGGCTCGCCGCTTCCTTCAATTTGCCGAAGGCCATGACCGCACGTACGCGCTTGTCGAAGTCGAGCGGCGCGGCCGGATTGCATGCCCGCACAGATTCGAACACATCGGGACTGATGCCGGCGTCGGCATAGTAAGCACGCAGGCGATCCATCATGAATTCATACACCTGTGCCGGGACCTTCGATGGCTCCGGTAATTCGGCATGGCCTTCCACTGCCGCCTCTAGCAGCTGCATCAGATCCAGCTCCAGCTCACCCTCTATTATGATACGCAACACACCAAGTGCGGCGCGACGCAGCGCGAACGGGTCTTTCTCGCCGGTCGGGACTTCACCCACGCCAAAGATACCGACCAGGGTATCGAGCTTGTCGGCAATGGCGACTGCACGACCGGTGCTGTCGGCAGGCAGGGCGTCGCCCGCAAAGCGTGGCATGTATTGCTCTTCCATAGCCGCCGCCACTTCAGCGGGTTCGCCATCATGCTTGGCATAGTAACGACCCATGGTACCTTGCAGATCCGGGAATTCGTAAACCATGCCGGTCATGAGATCGGCTTTGGCCAGGAGCCCGGCGCGCTCCGCCAGTTTCGTATCGGCCTTTAATGCACCGGCAGCGACAGCGGACAGACGTGAAACGCGCACGGCCTTGTCGTGCATCGACCCGAGACGCACATGGAAAACAACGTCCTTTAGCTTCTCAACATGGGCATCGAGGCGCTGCTTGCGATCGGTATCCCAGAAGAACTTGGCATCGGAGAAGCGTGCCCGAATCACCCGTTCGTTCCCCTCGCGCACCCGCGCCTTTTGCTTGCTCTTGATGTTGCTGACGGTAATGAAATACGGTATCAACTTGCCGCGCTTGTCAGTCACCGGGAAATATTTCTGGTGCTCCTGCATGGTGCTGATCAACGCTTCCGGCGGTACGTCGAGGAAGGATTTGTCAAAGCCGGCAAGGATTGGCTCTGGCCACTCCACCAGGCTAGTGACTTCATCGAGTAGGTCCGGATCAATCACTGCGACGCCACCCTGTTTTTTCGCCAGCTTCTCCACGCCATCGCGAATCAGTTGTTGGCGCCGATCATAGCTGGCAATAACAAAACTCTTCTTCAGTGTCTTTTCATAATCGTTGGCTTTGGCCAGCGATACATAGCGTGGCGAATGAAAACGGTGGCCCATGGTCTTGCGACCGGATTTGACTGCCAGCACCGTGGCTGGAATGACCTTGTCGCCATGCAGCATCACCAGCCAGTGCACCGGCCGGACAAATTCCGCGTCCAGATCACCCCAGCGCATGCGCTTCGGAATCGGCAACTGCTTTAACGCCTGCTCCAGAATCTCCGGCACCAGCTCTTTTGCCGCACGACCCTTTTCCAGCTGCCGGAACACCAACCATTCACCCTTGTCCGTTTTAATGCGCTCGAGCTTGTCGGCACTGACGCCACAACTGCGAGCGAAACCCTCGGCGGCCTTGGTCAGATTACCGGTATCATCATAGGCCGCCTGTATCGCCGGGCCGCGACGCTCTGCTTCGCGATCCGGTTGTTGCATTCGTACCCCAGGCACCCTTACCGCCAGTCGACGCGGCGCGGCAAATCGGACTGCGTTAATACTCTTGTCAGTGGTGAGCCCGGCCTGTTCCAGCCCGGCGATGAGATTATCGTAAAACGACTGGCTCAGACGCTTGAGTGCTTTTGGTGGTAGCTCTTCGGTGCCGAGCTCGATCAGCAAATCGTCAACAATCTTTTTCTTTGCAACTGCGTTCGTCTTTTTTGACTTCCTGGTTGCCTTCTTCTTTTTGCCGGCCACTTTCTTTTTCAATGCGACCTTCTTGCCTGTTTTCTTTTTAGCCACGACGACCCTCCTTCATGCGAGGGAAGCCTAATGACTCACGCGAATCGTAATAGGCCTGGGCGACGGCACGTGCGAGGTTGCGTATCCGGCCGATATAACGCGCCCGCTCGGTAACGCTGATGGCGCTGCGTGCATCCAGCAGATTGAATGTGTGCGACGCCTTTAATACGAGATCATAGGCCGGTAATGGCAGGCTGGCTTCCATCAGCGCCTGGCTTTCGCGTTCGAACTGATTGAAACGCTCGAACAGGTCTTCGACGCTGGCGTGTTCAAAATTGTATGCGGAGAACTCAACTTCATTTTGATGAAACACATCCCCGTAGGTCACGCCCTCGGTCCACACCAGGTCAAAGACACTGTCGACACCCTGGAGATACATGGCAATACGTTCGAGACCGTAGGTAATCTCACCGGTCACCGGCTTGCAGTCGAGACCACCGACCTGCTGGAAGTAGGTGAACTGCGTCACCTCCATGCCGTTCAGCCAGACCTCCCAACCGAGACCCCAGGCGCCAAGCGTCGGCGACTCCCAGTTGTCTTCAACAAAGCGGATATCATGCACCAGGGTATCCACACCGAGACGACGCAGGGAATCGAGATAGAGATCCTGAATATTCAGGGGCGACGGCTTCAGGATGACCTGAAACTGGTAGTAGTGCTGCAGACGATTGGGATTCTCGCCATAACGGCCGTCAGTCGGGCGACGCGAAGGCTGCACATAGGCGGCGCGCGTCGGCTCTGGACCAATGGAACCCAGGAAGGTGGCCGGATGAAACGTGCCCGCGCCCACTTCCATATCGTAAGGCTGCAGGACAACGCAGCCCTGGTCTGCCCAGTACTGCTGCAGTGTCAGTATAAGATCCTGGAAATTCAATTGAGTCGCTTTCTATGTTGGGTTGATACGCCCTGGCCAATGCGTCAAACGGGGCCGGGATGGCAAGGCGGCGATTATACCCTTGTGCGCAGGCCAGCGCTAAGACTGGTCTGCATGAATTCTAGTCGTAGGAGTATTCGTCCAGCGACGGCGCCATCCAGCCATTAATCTTCTCGACCCGGTGCTCGAAGGCCTCGGTTCGGGTCTGCGGATTGTTTTTGGTCGGGCTCGGCAAACAAGCGGCCAGTTCTACCGATTGTGTAACATTGAGCTCGCTGGCCGGAATGCCCCAGTAGTGCCTGGCTGCGGCTTCGACGCCGTACACACCACGATCAAACTCGGCAATGTTCAAATACAGTTCAAGAATGCGCTTTTTCTTGAGGTTCATCTCCATACCCCAGGTCATTAACAACTCGTGCCACTTGCGCAAGGGGTTTCGCGACGGACTGAGAAACAGGTTTTTCACTGTCTGCTGCGAGATGGTGCTGGCGCCGAAGGCCAGTCGCCCCTCGCTCAGGTTGTGGTCCATCGCCTCCTTGAAAGCGATCAGATCAAAGCCATCGTGTTGCCAGAATCGACTGTCTTCTGCAACCACCACCGCACGCTGAAGATGTTTGGGAATTTCATCCAGCGGCACCGGCTGCCATCTGACTCGCGGCCAGTCCTGACTGCGATAAGTCTTTTCATAACGAAGAATAAAACTGGACTTCGGTATCGGGCCGGCGGCAATTTTTTTCCAGTCTGGCCAAATAGTGCTGACATAGAATGCATCGAGAATAAGAAGCAACAGTAACAGCCGCGTTCCCCATGTTATCCATGAGCCAAAGTTTAATAGTCGTTGCCACCAACTCTCGCCACGTCGGTACTTGGCATATCGTCTTCGTCGCCAGAAAATCATTCGATTAAATTAGTAATTTCTTATTTAGTAAACTTTGAATTAAGGCAACTTAAATTGTCTTTTTAGTGCTTAAAAAAATGGACATACATCATCACCTTGAGCTATTGTCTGTTCGCGTCAAGGGACTATGCCCGAATCGCCAAGACAGGAGGAGCCGGTTCTAAGGAAGGACCACAGTAATCAAAAATAATAAAAAATGAATGGGCGAGCTTCGATATCCTTCGAAGTTCGCCCTTTCTACATCTGAATAACCATATTATACATGATAGGAAACATCCCCACCTCGCCCGCCAAATTGCGGTAAAATCCCCTCCCTTTGATTTATCGCGACCAGCCGGTCGCCCGCCAAGACAGACGCCCATCTACCTATGACGCAACCACGCAAAGCCGCCGCCCTGATTTCGGGCGGGCTCGATTCGCTACTGGCCGCCAAGCTGATGCTGGACCAGGGTATTCATGTCGAGGGTATCAACTTCTTCACCGGTTTTTGCGTGGAGGGGCATACCCACGCCATCCGTAGCAAGGATAAAAACAAACCCAAACGCAACAACGCGCTGTGGGTGGCCGAAACGCTCGGAATCAAGCTGCACATCGTCGACGTGATCGAGCCTTACAAGGAAGTGGTGCTCAATCCCAGTCACGGCTATGGCGCCAATCTCAATCCTTGCCTCGACTGCAAGGGCTTCATGGTGGGCAAGGCACTGGAATGGATTCAGGAAAACGGTTTCGATTTCATCGTTACCGGCGAGGTCATTGGCCAACGACCGATGTCGCAACGCCGCGACACCATGCCGGTAATCGCAAGAGAGTCCGGGGCCGGCGACCTGCTATTGCGCCCGCTATGCGCCCGATTACTTCCTGAGACCAAACCGGAACGTGAAGGCTGGGTCGATCGCGAGCGCTTGCTGAATCTGTCCGGCCGTAACCGCAAACCGCAGATTGCGCTGGCAAAGCAATACGGCTTCGAAGACTATGCACAACCGGCCGGCGGTTGCTGTTTCCTCACCGACGCTGCCTACTCAAAAAAGCTGGCCGATCTTTGGGAAAACCGCGGCGAAAAACAGTACGACCTGGACGACATCATGCTACTTAAAGTCGGGCGGCACGTAAGGCCAAAACCCAACATGAAGCTGATCGTCGCACGTGATGACGGCGAGAACAATTTCCTTAGCGGCTACAAGAAACGTTTTACCAGTCTGTACTCTGTGTCACACAAAGGCCCGCTGGTGCTACTCGATGGCGAGGCTGATGACGCCGACCTGGAACTGGCAGCCAGACTGGTGGCGCGCTTTGGCCAGGGTCGGGATGCTGATGCGGTCAATATCAGCATCAACCTGAACGATGGCAGTTCCCGGGAAATGGTAATCTCACCAATGCCGGTAAACGAAATACCGCAGGAGTGGTATGTATGAGCCATCACCAGCTGGACGCACGCAACCTGCTTTGCCCGATGCCGGTGATTCGCACGCAGGATGCAGTCACAAAGCTCGCGCCGGGTGAGGTGGTTGAAGTGGTGTGCACCGATCATGGCGCACTGAACGATATACCGGCGTGGTGTCGAATCAACGGACACAAGGTTATAGATACCCGCGACCAGGGCAGAGAGGTTATTATCACCATCGAGGTGGGACAAAGTGACTGATACACCGAAATCGGTGAAAAACAATTCTGCAAACTCTCGTCGCCGGGAGATCGTGAAAGTGACGTTGATCGGGTCCGCGGTGGACCTGTCGCTTGGCGTCGCCAAAATTATTTTTGGCTTTGCTGCCCATTCGCAGGCTCTGGTTGCTGATGGTATTCATTCGATATCCGACCTGATCACCGACGGGTTTGTACTGTACGCAGCAGCCCATGGGTCGCGCGAGGCGGATGAAGATCACCCTTATGGCCACAAACGCATCGAGACCGTAGCCACGGTTGGCCTTGGGATCGCGTTGCTTGCCGTGGCAGTGGGTATCGCCTATGACGCCACAGAACGATTATTCAACCCCGAACGACTGCTCCAACCCGGTATAGCAGCGCTGGTAGTCGCGGCGATTTCGGTGGTCTCCAAGGAAATCATCTATCACTACTCCATGACTATCGCGCGCAAGTATCGCTCTGAAATGTTGCGCGCCAATGCCTGGCACAGTCGCAGCGATGCCATTTCCTCTGTGATTGTAATTGTCGGCGTGATCGGCACCATGGCGGGACTCGATTATCTTGATGCCATCGCCGCCATCGGCGTAGCGCTGATGATCATCAAGATCGCCTGGGATCTGATGTGGAGCAGCCTGCGGGAGTTGGTGGATACCGGCCTCGAACCGGAACGTATTGAGCTGATTAGCAAAATCATTAAATCGATCGATGGCGTGTCAGCACTGCATATGCTGCGCACCCGGCGCATGGGCGGCGACGCCCTGGCCGATGTCCATATTCAGGTGAACCCGTCGATCAGTGTCTCGGAAGGGCACCATATTTCCGAAGCGGTGCGGTCAATGTTAATTCGGGAAGTGGAGGAGCTCACCGATGTGACTGTCCATATTGATACCGAAGATGATCAGGCCGCCCGGCGTACCCATGACTTGCCGCTACGCACCGAGGCGATCCGACGCGCGATGGAGCGCTTCAAGCATATCGACGAGGTCGACGATATTGAACAAATGACGCTGCACTACCTCGACGGCAAGATTCAGCTGGTTCTGCTGTTGCCCCTGAGCCTCGCGAAAGACGTCGAATCCACCCGCAATCTGGTGCGGCAATTCCAGGATGCGATCAAGGATGATCCGCAAATTTCAGCGGTTGAAATTCACTTCGGATAGTGCACTAATAGAGTGCAGCACAATTATGGTGCGCACTATCATAGTGCATTATATCTAGCATCTTTAGTCTCAAGTCATTAATTATCAACGGGTTATGTGATTTTCGAGCTTGGCACGCTAAGTGCACTATTGAGGCTCAATTTTCATTTACAGCATTTGTATTTAACTGCCACAACGCTTTTTAGGAGGAATCCAGCATGTCAGGCCCAAGCGACGTCATCAAAATGATGAAAGACAACAACGCTACTTTTGTAGATCTGCGTTTTACAGACTCCAAGGGTAAGCAACAGCACGTAACCCTGCCTTCACACTCGGTAAACGAGTCCATGTTTGAAGGCGGCAAGATGTTTGATGGCTCGTCCATCGCCGGCTGGAAAGGAATTAACGAATCCGACATGATTCTTATGCCGGACCCGACCACGGCAGTAATGGATCCGTTCTCTGAAGAACCGCAGATGATTATTACCTGTGACATCATTGAACCGGCCACCGGTGAAGGCTATGAACGCGATCCGCGTTCTATTGCGAAGCGCGCAGAGGCCTACCTGAAATCAACCGGTATTGCTGATACTGCCTTTTTCGGTCCCGAACCCGAGTTCTTCGTTCTAGACGATGTTCGCTGGGGCGCAGAGATGAACGGTGCGTTCTATAAAGTGGATTCCGAGGAAGCTGGCTGGAACTCCGAGAAGGTGTTCGAAGATGGCAACATTGGTCACCGCCCGGGCGTCAAGGGTGGTTACTTCCCGGTGCCGCCGGTCGATTCACTGGTCGATCTCCGTGCCGCCATGTGCCTGGCAATGGAGGAAATGGGCCTCGAGACCGAAGTCCACCACCACGAAGTGGCAACTGCCGGTCAGTGCGAAATCGGCACCAAGTTCGATACCCTGGTCCGTCGTGCCGATTTTAACCAGATCCTGAAATACTGCGTCTGGAACGTTGCCCACAGCTTCGGCAAGACCGCAACCTTCATGCCGAAGCCGCTGGTTGGCGATAATGGTAACGGTATGCACGTGCACCAGTCGCTGGCAAAAGACGGCGTCAACCTGTTTACCGGCAACGAATACGGCGGCCTGAGCGAAACTGCCCTGTATTATATTGGTGGCGTTATCAAGCATGCGCGTGCAATCAACGCCTTTGCCAATGCCTCGACCAACAGCTACAAGCGTCTGGTGCCAGGCTTTGAAGCACCAGTGATGCTGGCCTACTCGGCGCGCAACCGTTCAGCTTCGATTCGTATTCCGTATGAAGCCAATCCGAAGGCCCGTCGCATCGAGGTTCGTTTCCCTGATCCAGCCGGTAATCCTTACTTCACCTTTACGGCATTGTTGATGGCTGGCCTTGATGGCATCCAGAACAAGATCCACCCTGGTGAATCCATGGACAAGGATCTGTATGACCTGCCTCCGGAAGAAGAGAAGGCCATTCCCAAGGTATGCAGTTCGCTGGACCAGGCACTGGAAGCCCTGGACCAGGATCGCGAATTCCTGAAGGCTGGCGGTGTGTTCACTGACGACGCCATTGATGGTTACATCGCGCTCAAGATGGATGAAGTGACGCGCTTGCGTATGAGCACTCATCCGGTTGAGTTCGATATGTACTACAGCCTGTAAGGAAACCGATCCGAAGGATGTAAGGAAAACGCCCCCACTCCCGGGGGCGTTTTACTTCTGGGCACCGCTAATTTATTGGCGTATGCACCTGTTTGGTGCAGACTGAATTACTGGTACGATATCTACTATAACTTGCTATTTATTAAAGATTTCTTATTGCCGCTATGAAAGCGACAGCGCAAAAAAGACTGGATACAACGATGTTCACAGACCCACGGCTACAGATTTTCGACAATCTCAGCACTGCCGTGTTGGCCTTTGATACAGAACTTCGCCTGATTGCCATTAATCCCGCGGGCGAGCAGATGCTGCAGACCGGTCAGCGCAGCATCGCCGGCAAAAATATCTCCAAACTCTTGCCGCGCGGCAAACAACTGAAAAAGGTACTGGAACGCACCCTGAATCGTGCGCAATCCTTCAGCGCACGCGGTGTGCATCTGGCGATCGCACCGGGCAAGGTGATCGTGGTCGATTGTTTTGTTACCCCGATGTATGAAGGCAGCGAGATCGTTGGCCTGCTGGTGGAAATGAACCAGATCGATCGATTGCTGCGCCTGACTCGCGACGAAAGCGCGCTGGATCGCCACGAGGCCAATCGCGCAATCCTCAAGGGCCTGGCACACGAGATCAAGAATCCCCTCGGTGGCCTGCGTGGTGCAGCCCAGCTACTGCAGCAGGAATTACAGTCGAAAGAACTGAAAGAGTACACGCGCATCATCATTCACGAGGCAGATCGGCTGCGCACCCTGGTCGACCGCATGATGGGCCCCACCCAGCCGTTGCAGCACGCACCGGTCAATATTCATGATGTGTTCCAGCATGTTCGCAAACTGTTGCTTGCGGAAAATACAGTTGGACTGACGATTCAATGTGATTACGACCCTAGTCTTCCCGAATTCATTGGTGACAAGGAACAGATGATTCAGGCGGTGCTGAACATCGCGCGTAATGCGATTCAGGCCATGAATGGCAAGGGTAAACTCATTTTCCGTTCACGCATTTCCCGCCAGTTCACCATTGGCCACAAACGCTATCGGCTCGTACTGCGTGCCGAAATTGAGGATAACGGTCCCGGCATCGCTCCGGAAATGCTGGATGCCATCTTTTACCCGCTGGTAAGCGGTCGCCCTGAAGGAACCGGTCTGGGCCTGGCAATCGCACAGGACGTTATCAATAAGCACGGTGGCCTGGTCGAAGCCAAGAGCCAGCCCGGACAGACCGTGTTTACCATTTATTTACCGTTGGAGAACGGCGATGACTAGACAAGACATCATATGGGTCATCGATGATGACAATTCCATTCGCTGGGTATTGCAGCGCGCATTGGAAAAGGAAAATATGAAGGTGGAGTCGTTTGATTCCGCCAACGAGATCCTTGAGTTGCTGGATCGCAAACGACCGGATGTCATTGTCACTGATATTCGTATGCCAGGTCTCAGCGGCCTGGAATTGTTGTCCGCGATCAATGACAAAGCGCCCGAGATCCCGGTGATCGTGATGACCGCTCATACCGATCTCGATAGCGCAGTGACGTCTTACCAGAAAGGCGCATTCGAATATCTGCCAAAACCGTTTGATCTGAACGAGGCCATTGGTCTGGTCCGCCGCGCGACGGAGCATCGACGCAGCCAGGTATCATCGGAAGAACAACAACTGACTGAGACACCCGAGATTATCGGCGAAGCGCCAGCAATGCAGGAAGTGTTTCGTGCCATTGGCCGCCTGTCCGGTTCCAACCTGAATGTACTGATCAATGGCGAGTCCGGTACCGGTAAGGAGCTGGTGGCCAATGCGTTGCACAATCACAGCCCACGCAAGGACAAGCCCTTTATCGCTATCAATATCGCCGCTATTCCCAGCGAATTGCTTGAATCCGAGTTATTCGGCCACGAACGCGGCGCCTTTACCGGTGCACAGACTCAACGCAAGGGTCGCTTCGAGCAGGCCAATGGCGGCACCCTGTTCCTGGACGAGATTGGTGACATGACCGCATCGCTGCAGACAAGATTGCTACGTGTGCTTTCTGACGGACAATTCTACCGCGTCGGCGGCCACGAACAGATCAAGTGTGATGTGCGCATCATTGCCGCGACTCATCAGAATCTTGAAGAGCGCGTTGAGGAAGGGCTTTTTCGAGAGGACCTGTTTCATCGACTCAATGTGATCCGCATCCATCTGCCGGCCTTGCGTGAACGACGGGAGGACATCCCGGCACTTACACGTTCTTTTCTCAACCACTCGGCCAACGAGCTTAATGTTGAATCGAAGAAACTGGCTCCCGAGACCGAGGAATACCTGAGCCAGCTCGACTGGCCGGGAAATGTTCGGCAGCTGCAAAACACCTGTCGCTGGTTGACGGTAATGGCGCCTGGACAGACTGTGCGGATCGCGGATTTACCGCCCGAGTTACAGGCAAAAACGGGCGAATCCGGGCGTGACAACGATTGGGCGGGAAATCTCAAGCGCGTTGTCGAACAACAACTGGGCAAGGGTGAGTCGGATATTTATAAAGAATTGAACGCCACGTTTGAGCGAACACTTATAGAGGCGGCGCTGGGCGCCACCGGTGGGCGCAAACAGGATGCGGCCAAGAAACTCGGCTGGGGTCGAAACACCCTTACCCGCAAACTGAAAGAACTCGGTTACCAGGATTAGACAACCGAATATTCGCTGACGTTAACCGGATTTTTCCAGTCTCGACAACCACTCGTCAGAGACATGTTTTTGCCGTGAGGCGATCGTACTGACGAGTCCTGCCTGCCGGCTGGGCTCGGCAAGACTGGCCGCGGCCTGGCGCTTGAGTTGATCATTTTCCAGATCAAACATACGCACCTGGTCCTCACGATAGAATTTTTCTTTTCCTTTGGGCGCAACGCCACGAACATATCCGAGTTGATCCAGCACATCGCCGGCAACCGACTCGAATATCTCGATGTCCTTGTCGCTTGCCTCGACCCTGAACTTGCCGACGCCGCCCTTCAGAATCGGGGTTTTTCGATCCCCGGCTTTTGACTCACTCGACTCCATGGCGCCAAGCACTTCTTCAGACTTGAGTGAATAGCGAATCCTGTCCGAGAACTCGACCCCCATGAAGTTACAAATCTCGGACATGGTTTGTTCCGTATCACGAGCCATGTATTCATAGCGAACGCTCATAAATCGCTCTGCACCGATGACTTTTTCCATGGTCCTGGCCAGCCGCTGAATTTGTCCCCACTCCCTGGCGATGTGATAAAAATGTTTTTCACCTTCCGGCGCCTTGCGTTGCGCCACGGCGACATCACGCCCATCACGATAAAGAAAAATATATTTTGCTTTACTTCCGAAGTGAGCCTCGATGGCAGGCAGGAACTGAACGTTGGCCAGACTCGTACAACACCAGTCACGCGCCTTTTGCTTCTGCGCCATCGTGTCGTAGATGGCCTCGAATACACCCAGTAGTGAACGACTCTGTGCCCGTTCGGCAATTTCTTTTCGGTCTAGGTTCAACCCGCTCCAGGGGGACGGGCTCAATTCGACCAGCCGACAGGTATCCTCGACCAGCGCCAGAAATTGCTGATCGGAACCAAGATCACCATAGGATGGCACCAACGGGGTCATCCACCGAAGTATATTTGGCGAGTCTGGTACAGCCAGACCTGGTATTTGCTTGAGTAAGCTGGTCAGCAGTTGAGAGCCGGAGCGCTCCGCGCCGATTAAAAAGATATCCATATCACCATTTTCCCGAATATTTTTTGGCACACTTGTGGGCCATGTCTTGAAATTGAACCCATTAGCATGAACCTGATTCTTCCTTATTTAACAATTACGCTACGTTTATAAATCCAATACTTTGCTTGCTGTTTTACAATCGCGTTATCAACGCAAATAAAAACTTACAAAAAACAAGACAGTATTGAGTGAATCGCTTTCTTCTATCTGCCCTATATATATGGTTCAAAAACACACGGTGCGCTTTACCATGTGTAATTACTAAGTAACCATTTGTCTGACGAATTACGTCACTTGTAATGAAACACTTGATTAATAAGTTGGAATTTGACGGTGGGATGAATTTAATACCTTGGTTAAATTCAGTGAATGAGTGAACGGTATCAACGAATGCCAAATGCGCTTGTTGTTGCCAAAACGAATGCCGACATTAACCGGACTTTGTTTGCGCAGTGTTGTGTTGACGAAGATCCATGCGTGACAACACCTCGTCGCTGGTACCTTATTCGTGAGCAACAACCGAGGAAAGGAATACGCTAACGTATCCCGGTATCTGAGAAGTGAAGGGGGGTTCCGACTATTCGACCCGAGCTTACTGCAAGGCACCACCAAGAAAGGTGTGACGTTTAACGGGACTAGCCTGCAAAACCATCGGCACTACCCGAACACATTCGCGTAGGGTTTTTTTACGGTCGTAAACCGCGCATCAGTTTCGGTCGATCACCGGCTAGGCCTGCCGCGTATAACATGATGCGATGTTTCAACGGCGAAAGGGTATCTGCCAGATCGAGGCCCACATTGCGCAAGCCACCCAGAATCGGGTCATCATTGCTGAACAGGCGCTTGAAACCATCCATGCTTGTCAGCATCAGTGCATTGTCCCCGCGTCGCCACCGTTCGTAGCGTCGCAACACTTTCAGTGAACCAATGTCGCGCCTTTCGCGCTGACTCTCGACCAATACCTCGGCGAGCACCGCGACATCCCCCAGTCCCAGGTTCAGCCCCTGGCCGGCCAGGGGATGAATGCGGTGGGCCGCGTCACCCACCAGCACAATTCGCTCATCGATGTAGTGCTGCGCATGCGCGGATGTCAGCGGAAACGCCGCACGTTGGCTGACCGCCTCCATATCGCCAAGCGCGGTGCCAGGGCCATCAGCGATTGCCGCGTGAAGCTCTGCCAGAAACCCAGCGTCTTCCATCGCCAACAGCGCATCGGCGCGCGCGTTGTCTGCGGACCACACGATCGAACACTTATGCGGATCGTCCAGCGGCAGGAACGCCAGTGGCCCGGTTGCCAGAAAACGCTGGCGTGCAACGCCGCCATGGTCCTCGCTGGTGGTCACCGTCGCGACAATAGCTTTCTGCTCAAAACTCCAGCTTCGGGTATCGATATCAGCCCAGTGGCGTACATAGGAATTGGCGCCATCGGCACCGACAAGTAAATGCGACTCCAGCAAAGTGCCGTCATCTGTTCGCATGGAAATGCTATTACCATCATTATCAATCCCGCTCACTGACGCCGGACAGAATAGCTCGATGTTTCTCAGTGCCTGCATGCGGTCGAGGGCAGCCTTGCGGATGACACGGTTCTCGACAATGTAGCCGAGGCAGGGTTGCGCCATTTCGGCGCTGTCGAAATGGATATGACCGCTACCCGCTTCGTCCCAGACAGCCATGCTGTCGATACATGACAACCGCTGTGACTCCATCCCCGACCACAGTCCAACCGTCTCGAAGATGGCTTTGGAACCGAGGGTAACGGCACTGACGCGCAAATCGTAATCGCTGGTATCGATATCTGGCACCGGTGCGCTATCGACAACGGCGATACGAAAATCGGCCTCAGCCAGCGCGCAGGCCAGTGTCGCACCTACCATGCCACCGCCGACAATCACGATATCGAATTGCTTCGTGCTCATAGCGGCAAGCCGCGGGCAAGCCGCGGCAAACGGCCATTCAAGCCGCTGGTACGACGGATAAAGGTGCGCTTGATCGAAGGGAAGAGATTGACCAGCGAGAGGCCGGCGTTTCTCGCCAGTGTTAACGGCAAGAAGTCATTGGAAAATATGCGAACCAGGCCATCGGTAAACGTGGCGACACGCTGGTTATCACGCTTGCGCCATTCGGCATAGGGTCGCAGCACATCAATACTGCCAAAGTCCTTGCCCGCCCTCCGCGCATCGACAATGACCTGGGCAAGGGTAGCAACATCACGCAAGCCAAGATTGAAGCCCTGTCCTGCGACCGGGTGCACTGTGTGTGCAGCATTGCCGATCAGCGCAATGCGATCACTGACAGAATCCTTTACTCGCGTTAGTGCCAGTGGATAGGCAACGCGTTTGCCCGCACGCTCAAACCGGCCGAGGCGATCACCGAAGCGCTGCTGCAACTGGGCCAGGTACTGTTCGTCAGTCCAGCCCATGATGGTTTCCACGTTTTCACTGTTTGTCGACCAGACCACGGCACAACGCTTCCCGGGCATGGGCAACAGTGCCAGAGGTCCGGTTTTGGTAAAACGCTCGTACGCCGTATTGTGGTGGTCATGGCCAGGGGTGACATTGGCCACCACTGCCGCCTGGTCGTACTCGTGCTTGCGGGATTCGATACCGACTGCCCGGCGTAATGGCGAATCGCCACCATCGGCAGCCACCGCCAGCCGCGCCGATATTTTCTGCGTCTTGCCTTCGCGCTCGATGCTCAACTCAGCATGGTCAGACCGGACGTTGACATCGCCGACGCTGGCAGGGCAGACCAATTCGATATTCTTGTAAGTCGCCATCACTTCGTACAGGGCGGCACCCAGTGCACGCGTCTCCGCGACATATCCCAGGGCTTCGATACCCATGTCACTTGCATGCAAACGGGTGAAGCCAAAGTGGCCACGATCTGAAATATGGATATGTTCTATCGGAGTGGCGGATCGCTGGGCGATGCTTTCCCAGACTCCAATGCCCTCGAAAATTCGCCGGGAGCTGTAGGCAAGCGCGATGGTCCGGTCGTCATAGCTCGGCTGACCCGGGTCACCCAACGCCACAGCCTCGACTACTGCAATGCGCAGTTCGCTACTGCCGAGTGCACAGGCGAGGCTGGCCCCCACCATACCGCCGCCAACAATTACGATATCGTAGTCGGTCGAATTCATTGCATAACCGCCTCGATGTCATCGATCGCCTTGGGTGCGTCGATGCTAAGGATCTCGTTGCCGGACTTGGTAACCAGGACATCGTCCTCGATACGGATACCAATGTTCCACCAGCGCTTGTCGACGCCCTTTTGACCTTCAGCAATGTATAGACCGGGTTCTACGGTCAATACCAGGCCAGGCTCAAGCAGACGCCAGATGCCGTCAACCTTGTAGTCACCGACATCGTGCACGTCCATCCCCAGCCAGTGACCGGTACGGTGCATATAGAATTTACGGTACTCCTGCTTCTCGATGATGTCGTCGGCCTTGCCTTTCAGCAGCTTCAGATCCAGCAGACCGTCCACCAGAACCTTCACCGCCGCCTCGTGCGGGTCGTTCCAGTGGTTGCCCGGCTGTACCTGTTCGATTGCCGCGTGTTGCGCCGCCAATACGATTTCATAAATCGCCTTTTGCTCCGGGCTGAACTTGCCGTTAACCGGAAACGTACGCGTAATGTCCGACGCATAGCCGTCCAGCTCGCAGCCGGCATCAATCAACAACAGGTCGCCATCCTTCATCTGCGCATTATTTTCTATGTAATGCAGGATGCAGCCGTTGGCACCACTACCAACAATCGACGGATAGGCCGGGTATTGACTGCCATTCCGACGAAACTCGTGTAACAGTTCGGCCTCAACCTGGTATTCGTACATGCCGGGTTTGCATGCCTGCATGGCGCGAATATGGGCCTGGCTCGAAATTTTCGCAGCACGGCGCATGGTGCGAACTTCGTCCACACGTTTAAACAGGCGCATTTCATGAACGATGTGATCGAGGTCAACAAACTCGCCGGGTGCATGCACACCGTTCCGTGACTTGGCGCGCACGTCGTTCACCCACCCCATGAGTCGCTTGTCAAAATCCGGGTAGCGACCCATGTTGCAAAAAACCTTGTCCCGATTTTCAAGCAGACCGGGCAGAATCTCGTCGATATCGTCGATGGGAAAGGCGTCATCGGCACCGTATTGTTCGCAGGCGCCATCGATACCAGCGCGGTAGCCGTCCCAGATTTCCTTCTCGGGATCACGCTCGCGACAGAACAGGATGTACTCGCCTTGCGGGCGGTCTGGCACCAGCACCAGCACAGCCTCCGGTTCCGGGAAATGGGTCAAATAGAAAAAATCGCTGTCCGGACGAAACTGGTAATCGACATCACGATTTCGAATTTGTACCGGTGCAGTGGGAATGATGGCCACACCGCTACCCATGTGTTGCATGACATCGCGGCGTCTGGCGGCAAGAGTTTTCATATTCTGTTCCGGAGTACTCGGGCTGGAGCGGGTTAATTACTGACTAGTTGGCTCGGTTGACCGATGATCCTCGTCGTACAGAAACTGCACGGCCACCCGGACATATTCCTCGACCTCGACCAATGCCTGCTCCTGTTGTTCGTCGACCTCTTCTTCGGCAACCACCTCGGCAATGTCGATCAGGTCTTCCAGGGCCTCGCGCGCCTCGTTCGATAATGACGAGAAATCTGACAGGCCGCCTTCGGCCAGGCCCAGCAGAAAACCGCGGCACCAGGCGGCCAGCGCCTCGGTGCGGTCAATAATATCGTGGGACTCACCGGGCAGCAGCAAAGTCAGGCCAAATTCGTCCTCGCCCAGTGCCTTACGCGTTGACTGATACAAACCAAGCAATTGTTCCGAAACCGGCTTAGGTAACTGGTGTACGAGCCCGCTATCTCCACCGAGAACCGTGGCGAGCCAATCGATCCTGGCTGCGCCGGGCGACACTAGCACGCCGCAAATTATGCCATGTACCTCTGAAACGCCTGGCTCGATACCGGCAAGTGCAAACGCGGCACTGGCCTGTTCATACTCCGGAAGTACTGCGGTAGACACGCTCATATAGATAGTATTGGCACCGAAAGCGGCCGAATAAAGTAACTATTATATAGAAAGCCGGGCGGCGACCACACGCTTGCGAGCGCCTATTTCCCACAATTCGGTATTTTCCTGCCGTAACTGCCAGACGTCGCGATTGACCCCACTCGCCCACCGCCCTATATTTATTACCGTTTTAACAGGGAACCTGCCCGGGCGTGGAAAACGATCAACTGAAAACTCTGGAAACCCGTATTGATGACCTGATCACTGCGTGTGAACGCCTGAAACAGGAAAACCATTCCCTGCGGGATGGCGGTGATGCTCTGAAAGAAGAGCATGCCGATCTGATGGAAAAAACCCGTCAGGCGAAAACCCGCATCAAATCAATGATTGAGCGCCTAAAAGCACTGGAACGTAGCACGTGAGACAGGATCAGCCCGGAATCAAAGTCACCATCATGGGCAAGGAATTTATGGTTGCCTGCCCGGAGGACGAAAAAACCAGTCTTGTTGCTGCCGCCAAATATCTTGATCACAAGATGAAGGATATCCATAACAGCGGCAAGGTATTGGGTGCCGAGCGCTGCGCCATCATGGCTGCGCTCAACATCGCCCATGAACTGCTGCAATATCAAAGCGACGGCATACCCTCTGACATGGGCGACAAAATCCGCGCACTTCAGACCAAAATCGATAACGCCCTTCGGGATAGTGCACAACTGACCCTATAGGGCTATCATGATCATGGCGTCCCCTGCGGTGTTCGTGGTGTTCCAGTAATTCTCTGAACCTATAAGCATCATCCCGGGAGCTGACTCGTAAATGATGTGTGCATGTCCGCTTGTTCGGAAAGCCTGATTCATTTCCACAGCACCCACTTGAACCTCTGGGTTCAAGAAGTCGAAGAGCAGCACGGCACAGGCGGAGGGCGCCCACCTTTATCTTCCGGTGGATGTTGTGACCACAAACACTCAAGCCAAATTGCGACAGCAACTTCGCGCCGCGAGAACAAACCTCACCGCAAAAGAGCAACGACTCGCTGCAGATGGCGTCGCCAGGCAGGTTTGTCGCTCCCGTTATTTCCGCACCAGTAAGCGCATCGCCTGCTACTTTGCCGCTGACGGTGAAATTGCAACGGATGCCCTTGTCGAACGAATCTGGCAAACCGGAAAGGCCTGTTACATGCCGATCCTCACCTATCTCATTGGCGAACGTCTATGGTTTGCTCCGGTAACTCCCGACAGCAAGTTCGTCGCCAACCGATTTGGTATCCTGGAGCCGCTTGCAACATCGCGCAGCCTGCTCGATGCACGCGAGCTGGACCTTGTGTTGATGCCACTGGTTGGTTTCGACAACACCGGCAATCGCATTGGAATGGGTGGCGGTTTCTACGATCGCACCCTGGCTTTCATGCATCACCGGCACAGATGGCATCGACCCAGACTAATGGGCCTGGCGCACGCGCTGCAGCAAACCGATCCACTCTCGACCAACCCCTGGGACGTACCCCTCGATGCGGTCGCAACGGACCGTGAACTATTGCTGTTTAATCGTCACAAAAGCTGAGGTCTGTTGGCCATTTCGATTAACGCCGGCCAAACGGTACATTCAGTAAAGAGAGACCGAATATAGCTACATGGCAATCTGTGTATTGAGAAAATCAGACCGTTCAGTGCTGGTCCGTGCCGACAATCCTGATCAGGTAATCCGGCTGGAAGGTAACTTCTACTTTCACCCCGATCTGGTTGATCCGTCCCTGCTTGATATCACCGAGCGAACCTACAACTGCCCGAAAAAGGGCGTTTGTAACTGGATAGACCTGGTAACCGAAAAAGGTTTTGTCACCGACGGGTCATGGGTCTATCCCGAAACCAAGCAAGGCTATGAAAATATTCGCGGCTGGTACGGCTTCTATGCCGACCACCGATACTATGAAACCCGGGAGTGTGACTAACGATGAAGTACTGGTTAATGAAATCCGAACCAGAAGAATTCAGTATCGATGACCTGAAAAAGCGGCCAAAAAAGACCGAGCATTGGGACGGGGTACGCAACTACCAGGCACGCAACTTCATGCGTGACGACATGAAACTGGGTGACCGGGTGTTTTTTTATCACTCCAACTGTGACGAGCCCGGTATCGTTGGAATCGCCGAAGTCGTCAGGGAAGGCTATCCAGACTTTACCGCATGGGATCCCAACGACAAGCACTACGACCCGAAGACCGATCCGGAAAATCCGCGCTGGATGATGGTTGATATCCGGTTTGTCCGGAAATTTGCCAATACCATTAGCCTCAAGGCACTTAAGGCGAATCCGGCGATAAAAGACATGCGCCTGATCCAGCGTGGCAACCGTCTGTCGGTGATGCCGGTAGAGAAAAAGGAATGGCAGGAAATCCTGAAGATGGAGAAATCAACATGAAAAAACTGTTATCAACGTTATTGGCAATATACCTGGCTTTTACTGCCGTCGCTGGCGCCACAGCTCCAGCGAATCCGACTGTACGCCTGACCACCAACATGGGGGTGATCGAGCTCGAGCTCTTTCGTGACAAGGCACCGAACAGCGTCGATAACTTTTTGCGCTACGTAAAATCCGGCCACTACAACGGCACCATCTTTCATCGGGTAATCAGGGGCTTCATGATCCAGGGTGGTGGCTATCTCTACAATATGCAGGAAAAGCCCACTCGCGCCCCGATACAGAATGAGGCTGATAATGGTCTGAAAAATGTTACCGGCACCATCGCCATGGCTCGTACGCCTGACCCGCATTCAGCGACGTCCCAATTCTTTATTAATACTGTCGATAACGTCTCGCTCGATTACTACGCGAAGTCGGCGCAGGGTTGGGGCTATGCCGTATTTGGCAAAGTGACCCGCGGCATGGATGTGGTCAGAAAAATCGAGAGTACGGCAACCCGGTCGTTTGGCTATTTCCAGAATGTACCGGCAAAACCAATTGTGATTGAAAAGGCTGAATTACTGCCCGGCAAGAAATAGAGGCCAGTTTGCCAGCGCTAACCGAGAAACAGCTTGTAGGCGGGGTTACCGGTCTCTTCGGTATAGTCATAGCCGAGTCGGTCCAGAAATTCCTTGAATTCCTTTTTCTCGTTCATCGGCACTTGCATGCCCACCAGCACCCGGCCGAAGTCGGCACCGTGATTGCGATAATGGAATAGCGAGATGTTCCAGCGCCGCCCCATGGTATTGAGGAAGTTCATCAATGCGCCCGGTCGCTCCGGGAACATGAAGCGGTAGACGATTTCGTCGATGGCGTTGGTCGCGTGACCACCAACCATATGGCGGATATGAAGCTTTGCCATTTCATTGTCGGTCATATCAACTGGTTTGTATCCATGCTTGCGCAGCGCGGACATCAGCTGTTTTTCCTCTTTCTGATCGTGAATCTGCACACCAACAAAGATGTGTGCCTGCGCCGGATCATCATAACGGTAATTGAATTCAGTAATGCCACGATTGCCGATGGTGGCGCAGAACTTTTTGAAGCTGCCCGGTTTCTCCGGAATGGTGACCGCCAGTACCGCTTCGCGTCGCTCGCCAACCTCGGCGCGCTCGGCGACATGGCGCAAGCGATCAAAATTGACGTTGGCCCCCGAGGCAATCACGACCAGGTCGCGATTCTTTACTTTATGTTTTGCTACCCAAGCCTTTAGGCCGGCCATAGCAAGTGCACCGGCAGGCTCCAGGATCGAGCGGCGGTCTTCAAAGATATCTTTTATTGCGGCACAGACCTCGTCGTTACTGACAACGATGACTTCATCAATCACCTGTTTGGCCAGCCTGAAGGTTTCACTGCCCACCTGGCGCACGGCAGTACCGTCAACAAACGTATTGACGTGGTCCAGCATGATGCGCTTGCCGGCAGTTAGTGATTTCTCCATGGCATCGCAGTCTTCGGCTTCCACGCCGATGACCTTGATCTCCGGGCGCAGTGCCTTGATATAGGCACCGATACCGCTGATTAGACCTCCACCGCCAACGGGCACAAACACCGCCTCCAGCTCCTGCGGATGCTGCTTCAGGATCTCGAAACCAATGGTGCCCTGGCCGGCAATGACATCAGGGTCGTCGAAAGGATGAATGAAAGTCATCTGTTTCTGTTCACAGATGCCTTTTGCATGTTCCCAGGCAGCGTCGTAGTTGTCGCCGTGCAACACAACACGGGCGCCGTAGTTGCGAACGGCGTTTACCTTGATCTCCGGCGTGGTGCGCGGCATGACAACGATGGCCTTTGTCTTCAATCGCTGCGCCGCGAATGCAACACCCTGGGCATGGTTACCGGCACTGGCGCAGATAACGCCGCGCTTTAATACCTCGCGCGGCAGCCCGGCCATCTTGTTGTAGGCGCCCCGGATCTTGAAAGAAAATACCGGCTGCTCGTCCTCACGTTTGAGAAAAACGGTATTGCCGGTGCGCTTTGACAGCAACGGTGCAGGCTCCAGCGGCGTCTCGTGGGCAACATCGTAGACGTGGCTGGTAAGTATCTTCTTTAAGTATTTATCCGGCATGGGCATAATCTACCAGACTAAAAGTGCTAGAGCGAAGAAAGACTGCCGTGGACCTTTGTCTGACGAGCAGTCCATGACCAGAGAGAACACTGATGACTCAAGATGAACTGAAGAAGGCCGTCGCGCTGGCGGCGCTGGATTACGTCGAAGCTGGCAGCATTATTGGTGTCGGCACCGGTTCGACGGCGAACCATTTTATTGATGGACTGGCGAGTATCAAGGGCAAGATTGATGGCACTGTCGCCAGCTCCGAAGCCTCTGCCGAACGCCTCAAGGGTCATGGCATCCGGGTTATGGACCTGAACGAGGCCGGTCAGCTGGGGCTCTATGTTGATGGTGCCGACGAATCCACCAAACACCTTCACCTGATCAAGGGTGGTGGTGGCGCACTAACCCGGGAAAAGATTGTTGCCGCCGCCAGTGACAAGTTCGTCTGCATCGCCGATGAGTCGAAACTGGTAGACATCCTTGGTCAGTTTCCGCTGCCGGTCGAGGTGATTCCGATGGCGCGCAGTTATGTCGCGCGCGAAATAGTGAAGCTTGGTGGTGAGCCGGTATTACGAACCGGGTTTATTACCGACAACGGCAACGTCATTCTCGATGTCCACAACCTGGAAATCCTCAACCCGGTAGAGCTGGAAACCAGGCTGAACGGCATTACCGGTGTTGTCACCAACGGGCTGTTCGCCTGCCGCCCTGCCGATGTATTGCTACTTGGTTGTGCGGATGGCGTTAAAACCTTGACCTGAGCCAGTCTGCGCTCGGGTTGTAACGGCACCACTACCGCTGCGATCGTCCAGCTTCGTTTGCAACCGTAACTGGTTCCGGTATTCCCTGCGCTTGTTATAAAAGTAGCGTTCGCGCTCGACCTCCCGCAATTGCATGGCGTAAGTCTCGGTCAGGTCATACCAACGATGGATGCGCTGTTCGAACTGTTCCGGCCTGTTTCGCTTTTGGCTATGCTCCAGGTATGCCTGCAACGCCATATAGGACCTGACCACGTTTCGCTCAATCACCGCCTGCAGACCTTTTATATAAACCGGTTTTCCCCGGGTATCGAACCCGGTCACCGAAAAGCCTATCTTGTCGCGAGCGAAAGTGCGCAAATAAGCCTGGGTTGCCATGTTGCTGATGCGGCTCCCCTGATAGGAAGATGACACCCGCACCAGGGTGCGCTGCTGATACGGCGCCACTTCGGTCAATACGTGGTAATTGCTACTACCCATGATGCCCTTTTGGGCATCAAGGGCCATCGCCATATAGTCGGGTGAACGCTTGCTAACCTGATGTAACGGCTCAATGCTAAGTGATCGATACGGTGGCGTGTACCCTTTGCCAGCTACGTAGATCTTCAAACTGGCAGCGTCGCCAATTCCCTCATATGTGCACGCCTTAACGTTAAGATTGAGTAAAAGGAATTCGCACACCGACCGGGGGGCGGCGAGCGACGCTGCCACTCGCTGAAACGGCTGGTTTATGACGCCGAATACATCCACGTCGAGCCGACCGTCCACTTCAACCGAACTGATATGCAGCGGCATCGTCGTTACAACGGGCTTGAGATTGGCAGAGAACTCCTGATACCGGGAGACCAGTTGCTGATGCTCGGGACTGCTGGCACTGGTGATGACAGGACATGCCGACAGCAGCAGGATTGCTATGAGTGCTCTTTGGCGCATCAGCCCGCCCCTGTACCTTGATATCGAATCACAAGCGTAACATTGTAACCGGTAAACAGGATTTCAATAGCGGTGGCCAGATTCAGCGCCGGGTGAATTCCCAGCGCAGCAAATACAAGGCAAACACATCGTAAACCGCATGACCGGCCATGGGGATCAGCAGGTTGCCTGATGTCTCGTAGAGAAAACCAAAATACAGACCAATCGCGGTGGCCATGACAAAATAGGCCGGCGTCAGGGCATGCAACAAACCGAAAACAGCTGCTGAGCCAATGATGCCAATATAGGATTGCAGCAGTCCACGAAAAAACATTTCCTCCGCTATCCCGGCGGCAGTCGACAACAAAACGATATCCATCGTTGTCAGCGCCAGCATAGTGGGCCCAAGCATTTTTTGCAGACGCCCGGTAATGCTGGTCATTGCCCGCTGGACCCAACCCAGCCGGCTTACCGGACCGACGGAAGCAATGAGTACAAGCAGGGCGATTGGCACCGCTGACAGCACGCCAAGCAACAGGTGCTCGGCAGTCAACGAAAAACCAAAAGGAAACAGGCTGCGATCGGTGAGGCTGGTGACAATGACAGATATCACTATTAGAACCAGCTCGGTCAGGTAGAGTGAGACGAGAAAACGCGTCCGTGTCATCACTTTCGAATTTACCCGCTCCGGCTGATTATCCATCCACAGTCTCCTTGTAGATCCAGCCCCTGCGTCGTGCCCATTTTTCCAGTTCAACGACGACAAACACAACCGATGACATGGCAAAGCAGACAGTCAGCTCAAACAGCGTCAGTGGTTCCGTTTTAAAAATCGGATTCAGCGAGGGCACATATATGGTAGACAACTGCAGGCCAATGGTCAGCAAGACTACAAATAATAACGGTGCGTTGGTAAAAAGACCTTGCGTGAACAGCGAGTCACGCTCTGAACGTATTGCCATGATCTGGCCGAGCTGTGAAAGGGTCAGCACGGTAAAGACCATGGTCTGCCAGTGGCCATGGCCGGACTCGATCGCCCAGGCCATGGTACCGAGTGAAACACCACCCATGAGCAACCCAACCCACAGAATATGATGCCACATACCGTGGGCAAAAATACTTTCATTGGGTGGTCTCGGTGGACGTTGCATGATGCCACGCTCTTCCTTCTCGGTGACCAGCGCAAGACCGGGCAATCCGTCGGTTACGAGATTGATCCAGAGTATGTGAATAGGTAATAGCGGGATTGGCAAACCCAGGAACGGTGCCAGAAATATGGTCCAGATTTCTGCCGAGTTACAGGTCATCGCGTACTTGATAAATTTGCGAATGTTGTCGAAGATGCGGCGACCTTCACGCACCGCGCGGACGATGGTGGCAAAATTATCATCAAGCAGAATCATGTGGCCCGCCTCCTTGGCCACGTCAGTTCCGCTAATGCCCATAGCGACACCAATATTGGCGCGTCGTAATGCCGGCGCGTCATTTACGCCATCACCGGTCATCGCGACATATTCACCTTTATCCTGCAGCGCCCTGACCAGCTTGATTTTCTGTTCCGGGGCCATGCGCGCATAAACGCGCACCCGTTCCACATGCTCTTCAAACTCCGCCAGTTCCAGTTTGTCCAGCTGCTGACCGGTTAACACCTGTTCCCCGTTCTTGATAATCCCGAGACGCTCCGCAATCGCTGTCGCTGTCGCCGGGTGATCCCCGGTAATCATCACCGGCGTAATACCGGCACTCTGGCATAGCTGTACTGCCTTGTGCGCCTCTTCCCGCGGCGGATCCATCAGCCCGACAAAACCAAGCAACGACAAGCCAGTCTCCACCTTTTCAGCAGTTAGTGCTTCCGGTACGTCCGACCAGCGGCGCATGGCAATGGCGAGTACCCGCAGACCATCGCCTGCCATTCGGTCCGCAACACGACCGAAGGCATCGGCATCCAATGGCGCCACACCGTCTGCGCTAACCAGGTCCTGGCAAAGTGGCAATAGTTGTTCCGGCGCGCCCTTGGTAAACGCAACAACACCATCTGGCCCCCGGTGAATCGTAGTCATGCGAGCGCGCCCGGCATCAAAGGGAATTTCTTCAATTCGTGGCATCTCCTGTTCCAGATGATGCTTGTCCACCCCGGCCCGCCTTGCTGCTTCAAACAACGCCACCTCGGTGGGATCACCGATGATATCGCCGAGCGAACTTTCGTGAGCATCGTTGGATAGCGCCAGTGCCTGCGCCATACTCCGCCATGGCTCTTTCACGGCAGTGTCAGCGTTGAGCTCGGTCAGCAGTCGGGTATCACAGTAGAATTCCTCAACACGCATGCGATTCTGAGTGAGGGTACCGGTCTTGTCCGCGCAGATGTAGGTAACCGAGCCCAGCGTCTCAACCGCTGGCAGCTTTCGCACCAGTGCATTGTGATTCACCATCTTGCGTGCGCCAAACGCCAGCGAAATAGACACAACGGCAGGCAGTGCCTCGGGTATTGCCGCCACGGCCAGACTAATGGCGGTCAATAACATCAACATTACCGGTTCGCCACGTAGCAATCCCGAAACAAACAGGATTGCGCAGATCGTCAGTACCGCGTACGAAAGTTTTCTGCCAAAGCGTTCAAGTCGCTGCTGCAACGGAGTTGCGACTTCTTCGGCGCTACGCAGTAATTGGGCAATATGTCCCAGCTCGCTGTGCATCCCGGTGGCAACAACAATGCCCTTCCCGCGCCCATAGGTCACCAACGTGCCCTTGTAGGCCATATTTCTTCGATCACCCAAGGCCAGCCCGGCTTCGTCAAGTACTTGATCTGTTTTTTCTACGGGCTGCGATTCGCCAGTAAGCGCAGATTCATCAACCTTAAGCTGCACTGCCTTGACTATGCGTAAATCGGCCGGTACTGCAGCACCGGCCTCGAACAAGACTACATCGCCCGGCACCAGCTCGTCTGCCGGAAGTTCCAGCGACTGACCGTCCCGAATCACAACGGCGAGGTTCGCTGCCATTCGCTTCAACGCGGCAATCGCACGTTCTGCGCGGTATTCCTGAACAAAGCCAATCACACCGTTAAGCATAATGATTGCGACGATAACCAGCGTGTCCAGAAGATCGCCGATGATGCCCGAGATAATTGCGGCTGCAATCAGTACCAGGATCATGAAATCGGTAAATTGGGAAAGAAATATGACTGACGGATGCCGGCGTCGGCCCTCGCGTATTTCATTGGCACCATACTGTTCCAGCAGCCTGCTGGCCTGAGGCTTGCTCAGCCCATGATGCTGGTCAGTGCCGAGCCGTTCTTCCGTAATTTCAACTGTCAGCTGATGCCAGTCGACAACATTGTTTTTAGTATGCTGTTGGGGAGTCGCGATCACTCTGGCACTCCATTATGATCATGGGTCAGACTATGCAGGACGCGTCGCATTGGCTCATTGTACCGCCATCCGCTTTTTATATCTGTGGCCGCAGTCGCGCCCGGTACTTGTGATGAAAAACGGGTTAAGCGACGGAAAACAAATCCAGTTGCCCGCCAGGCGCCATCAGATTGGCTGCGCCTAGCTCAAGGTAGGTCACGGCCGAACCGTTCCAGTTTTGCTTCATCGCGTTGACCAGTACGTGCGCCAGATCGGGAATGGGCGCTTCGTAAACATCCAGAAGAATACTGGTGCCGTTTTTCCCTGATTGATCATCGGTGCGAATAACGAACTGGATCTGTTGCGTTTGTCGCTGGATGCGATGCAGGGCATTCATAAAAGCACCGCTGATTCTGCGTACATGCGAGATAACGGAACGCTGGCTGCTGGTTCGTGGCGGCAGCACTACCCGGCAATGAACACCGTTGTAGCGACAATGCACTTCCGGTGCAGTCGCACTGCTGACGCCACGGCACGCGCGCCACAGCGCTACGCCACGCTCGGCGAAAAGATGCTGAACAACACGCTCGGAAACTGCAGCAAGGTCCGCACCAGTGCGGATACCGGCGCGTCTGAGTTCATGAACCAACTGGTTGTCGTGATCCAGTAACTTGCCAATATCCGTGTCAGCAACATAAATCCGTGTTTCCCACGGGGCAATCGCCACGATAGATGAATCAGCGTCATGGCGCGCTGCAAAGCTGGCAATAATCGGATCACCGGCGACACCAATAACAACGCGCGTAGCCTGGTTGCAGTCAAGTAACTGCAACAGGCTGAAGGCAATTTCATGTGGTGAGCCGACAGTGGACTGCAGGTGTGTGACATCAATCAGCACACAATCCTGTTGCCAGTTAACGGCAACGTCATCCTGCAACGACAACCAATGCTGAACTAGACGATGCGTATCCGGGTTCGTCGCCGGCTGGAGGGCGACGAACGCGCGTGGCCAAAAACAGGAGTTGGCAACCGGATTCACCGATAGGCCCGAAACTGGCCAACTACGATACCCTGTATCTGTACCCGAGAGGCGGAATAGCGCATGGGTGAAAGATTTTTATTTGCCGGCACCAGGGTAATGCTGCCATCGACATTGCGTCGGAGGTGTTTCAGTGTTGCCTCTTCGTTGTCGATCAGTGCCACTACGATTTCGCCATCGCGCGCAGTCGATGCCTGCTCGACGACGACCATGTCGCCATCCAGGATGCCGTCGTCAATCATGGAATCGCCGGTAACCTTCAGGACAAAGCGGTTGGGCCGGATAAAGAATTCGCTAAGATCAATTTCATCCTGATCGGGAATGGCCTCGATCGGCTGACCGGCAGCGATGCGCCCAACCAGTGGCAGCGTAAAACGTTTCACGCTGGAATCTGTCAGGCGAATTCCACGTGCACGGTCCGGCTCGACCTCAATCAGGCCAGCATCAGCCAGCGCAGCGAGATATCGATGCACCGTGCCACGGGACTGAATGCCAAGGTGGTCAGCAATTTCCCGCAGTTTTGGCGCGACACCATGACGGGCGACATAACCGCGGAGGTAATCGTAAGTCTGTTGTTGCCGATCCGTCAGGGACATTGGCCGAATCCGATATGTTCTCTTTTTGTTCTCGGCAGAATAGCGCGAACCCGATAGCCGAACAAGTGTCGACTGCATGTCACCAGAAAAACCGGACAGACGTTGAAGCACAAATTCATGATTTGTAAAGCGAATAAAAAACCTGTCCTGTCCTATCGAGAGAAAAAACCGCTGCTACACTTCAAATTATGCTGGTTGAGCAAACTATCCAATGCCCCTATTGCGGCGAACCGTATCCAAGTAGCATTGACGTATCGGCCGGCGGCCAGGAATACATCGAAGATTGTTACGCCTGCTGTCGACCAATTACCATTCGCGTTAAAGTGGACCACGGGGGCGACCTCGAGGGTATCGAAATTCGTCGCGACGACGAGTAAACGGGTTCGCCCCGTTTCTTTTGCTCAACCAAACGTAACTACGTGATGCTGCGCTCATTATTTTTTTCTCTAATTATTAGCCTTCCGGTTTCGATCAATGCTTTTGCCGGCGGCTGTTCGACGAACGGTGTGCAGCTACAGGTGCTGGGATCTGGCGGACCCCAGAACCGGCAGGAACGTGCAGGTACTGCCTATCTGGTATGGATTGACGGCAAGTCGCGCCTGTTGGTGAATGCCGGTGACGGCAGTTCACTGCGTTTTTACGAAAGCGGTGCGCGCTTTAACCAACTGGATGTTATTGCATTGTCGCGCCTGCATGCCGACCACAGTGCCGGTCTGCCCGGACTGGTGGGCACTGCAGTCCGTGGCAAACGCATGCGGCCGTTGCCGGTGTTTGGCCCGGAAGGCAGCAAGACGCAACCTTCCACCGTTGCCTTTATCCGTACCCTGTTTGATGAACGCCGCGGCGCATGGCGCGAACTGGGCACGGTACTAAGCCCGCTGAGTAAAAACGGTTTCAAACTGCAACCTCACGACATTCGCACTCGCATCAAGGGTGGTCAGCCGGAGCTGGAAAAGGCCAAACAAACCAACCCCGTTTTCGTCAACAATGCTTTTAAACTTTCAGCGGCGGCAACATCCTTTGACAACAAACCTGCCCTCGCCTGGCGCGTGCAAGTGGCGGATACGGCCGTAATTTTTATCGGCGACAGCAACGGGGCACAGCTTGAAGATATCAGCCGCGGCGCCAACACCATGGTGGCACACCTTTCGACAAGCCAGTCGCCGGTCCAACGGGACCTTGCGCGCTACATGACGCCACGTGATATCGGAAAGCTGGCCAGCAAATCGGGTATCAAACAACTCGTGCTGGCACACCGGATGCTATCGACGCCAGAGCAGGAAGCGCTGGCGTTGGCGGAGATCAAAAAGGTCTTTGATGGCAAGGTCAGTCTCGCGGATGATCTTTCCTGCTATGCCCTGAATTGAAGGGTTAAAGCAGGGCCAGCGACAGACCGGGCCAGTACGTAATTATCAACACCGCCGCCAGCAGGATAAAGAAAAATGGCAAGGTCGCCCGATAAAGCTGGGCAACGGACTTGTCAAAACGAAAGCTGGCAATAAACAGGTTCATCCCCACCGGTGGCGTAAAATAACCAATTTGCATATTGGCCAGGAAGATAATTCCGAGATGTACCGGGTGGATATCAAAACCGATGGCCACGGGTAATATCAATGGCACCACCAGTACCAGTGCGGAAAAAATATCGAGGATCGCACCCAGTCCGAGCAGGAATACGTTTAACAGCATCAGGAATGCCAGCTTGCTGTCAACGTGCTCGCGGATAAACGCGAATATCTTTGTCGGTATTTGTGCATCAATCAAGTAATTAGTCGATGCCATCGACATTCCGAGTATGATCAGGATTCCACCGACCAGAACCATTGACTCACGCATGACTTCCGGCAATCGGCGCCAGCCGATCTCCCGCCGTACCAGTATTTCCACCAGCAGGACATAAAGCGCGGTGACCGCCGCCGCCTCGGAAACGGCAAAAAAGCCGCTGTAAATTCCGCCAAGGACCACAACCGGCAACGGCAACTCCCAGGCTGATTCACGAATCGCAGCGACCAGTTCGCCGGTATTAAATGGTACAACCTGCATGTGTCGATGCCGGTTCTCCCACAGACTCCAGGCAACCAGCAATGCCAGCATCAACAACCCTGGCAGTATGCCGGCAATGAACATGGCGTTGATAGACACTTCGCGGCCGGCATCCATCTGTTGTGCGATGACGCCGTAGAGAATCAGTGGTATCGATGGGGCAAACAATAGTCCGAGACTTCCAGAGGTGGTAATCAAGCCCAAATTGAAATTCTCGCGATAACCGGCTTCGCGCAGGGCTGGATACAACAATGCGCCGATGGCGATGATGGTGACGCCGGAGGCGCCGGTAAACGCGGTAAACAGGGCGCAAACAATCAGTGCCACGATCGCAAGCCCCGCCGGTAGCCAGCCGATCAGGGCATCAGTCAGCCGTACCAGTCGCCGTGGCGCGTTGCCCTCCCCCAGCAAATAACCGGCAAAGGTAAACAACGGGATTGCGACCAGCACCGGCATCTCGGCCAGCCGATACAACTCGGTGGCCATTACCGTCAACGGAATATCAGCTACCCAGAATCCAAGCATGGCGCCGGTGCCGATCACGGCAAACAGGGGTGCGCCGAACAACACCAGGACCACCAGCAGTATGCCAATCAGGATCATCGCGGCTTGTCGATTTTTTGGAACTGGTAAATGCCGGCGACGGCGTGCAGGGTGTAGTGAAACGCCATCAGCCCGAAGGCAAGCGGCAATATAACGATTGTCGTCCAGGCCGGAAGTAAGGCAAACAGGGTAGTGCCGGATTCAAATTCGATTTGTAGAAACGACCAGGAGTAATACGCCACCGCTGCACTGATCGCCACGGTAAACAGGTCCATCACGATACCGACAATCGCACGTGCGCGTATTGGCAGCCGTGGCGACAGGACATCGACGTTTATCTGTTTTTTATGGCGAGCTGCCGCGACCGCGCCCAGCATGCCCAGCCACAGAACCAGCACGCGCGATAACGAGTCCAGATCCATCAGGCCCGCGCCAAACAGGTTGCGAAACAGGATTTGCCCGCCGGACATCACGATTAGTAATACCAGCAACCCGACCAGCAAACCGTCTTCAATAACGGCCAACGCCCGCAAGACGCGGGCGATGGCAGGGGGAAGCGGTAGTGACGGCCGTGTGTCTATTGGATCACCGTCCCGTTTTTACGGCGATAGCTGTCACGATATTGCAACATCGCTTTATACGCGCCCTTGCTATACAAGCCCTGACCATCGAGCCGCTGCCTGGCAGCGGCTACACTCTTCCGAAGTTGGGCCATATCGGGTGCGCTGAGTTCTACAAACTCCAGGCCCTGCTTGTGCAACGCCTGTTTTGCGTTCTTGTTGGCAATACGGTTTTGCTTGTTCAGATCAGAAAATACCTGCCCCATCACCTCTCGTACTACCTTCCGGTCTTGCGGTTGCAAGCGATTGAATGCGCTCCGATCAACCGCCATCAAGCCGAAGATGTACATCAATGGTGTATCGACCACGTACTTGACCTGGGTATGCCATTGAAACGCTATCGCACCAATGGGCGAGATGCCGACCGTATCAATCAGGCCTGTCTGCAAGCCGGTATAGACGTCGGCAACCGGTAGCGGGATTGGTGTGACACCCATGTTCTCGAAAACCGTCCGGGTCACCAGATCTCCTTCCGGCACCCAGACCTTGCGCGATTTCAAATCTCCCAAATTGCGAATCGGCTCTTTTGACATCAGGTAGGCGAAACCGCCCTCGCTCAGACCAAAGGTGACAAAGCCACCTTGTTCCAGGCCGTCGATCAGCTGCTTGTCCATGTGCGCACGAACATAATCGGTCTCCGGGTAATCGTTGAAGATCATCGGCAGGCTGTAGAGCTGACTATCCGGATAGACATCAGCAAAAATACCGCCAGTCAGGGCGCCGCCCTGCAACTGGCCGATACGGATCTTGCGACGTACGGTTTTGTCATTGCCCATGATGCCGCCCGGGTAAAACTTGAACTGAACTCGCCCATTCGTACGCTGTTCAATCTGGGCGGCGCCAGCACGCATTTGCTTCATCCAGTCAGTGCCATCTGGCGCCAGCGTGGCAATTTTCAGTGTCGACGCGCTCACCGCAGCAAACGGTGACAGCGCTACTGTCGTGATTACCGCTATTTTCAGATAGTGGCCAACAAGGCCTGTAAGGAAATTCATAAACCCCGGTATTCCTTCAATGAGCATCGTTTTCATGATCGAAATCTAAAAATATTCGTCTGCACTGTTAAGCAATTTGTGTGCCCTTCGCTGGGCCAGCGTATTGCTGAGAGTGTAGTCTTTTGCCTTGGGATCGGCCTCGATCACCTCTTTTAACAGGCGATCGTGCAATGGTCGGTCGAATTTCATCCGGGCATAGCGCTCGGCAAAGTATACCTTGACCATCAGGTTCTTGCCGCCGGATAAAACGATCGCTCGTTCGAAATGCTGCCGCGCCAGCTCCGGCTTGCCCCCCATGGCTGCCGGTAACAACGACTCGAGTACTGCCAGATAAAAATGGGCGCCGCCGTTATCGTAGCCTTCGTCCAGAGCAATCACATGTTGCATCGCCGCTTTTACCTTGGCCAGATCGGCAACGGCATTCCAGTCCTGCGCCCTCGGCTCGATCCATCCCGCCCAGCTGGTAGCATAACTGTAGAGAGCATCGACCTCGCCTTTCTTCACCAGTTTCAGGCGTTCGATGAAAGCGTCATACGGAAGTTTTTCCATTCCGCAGGTGAATGATCGCCGCAGACACAGACCGCGGGCCGCATAGTCAAACGCCTTGTCGCTCATGTTAAGGCGGCGATTGGGGTCCTCGACGAACACGGAACCGTAGGCACCATAGAGTTTCGCACCGGCAAACAACAGGTACGGATAATTCGGGTTTTCCTCGATGAATCCGTCAATCAGTATCAGGTAGGCTGGTGCACCATCAGCCACGGTTTGCGGATCATCCTGATTCAGGATGCCGGATGACAGGTTGTTGGCAAGCCTGCCGGTCGTCGATGACATGATTGAAGAGCATCCCGTCATCGCAATGGCGACGATGACGACAAACAGGCGCAGGAGCGTTCCGGAGACCCTGAGATGCAGTAGCATGGAAAAGGATATTTCGAATAGAACAGTTGCTGGCTAAGCTAGCCCGATTAATTCGATGTTGCAAGGGCAGGCGGGCGATGAGCTGCCGAAAATGCTACATTGCGCCGATATGACAACGCCGAACCACGAGCCGTTTCCACGATGAATCCCCTTTTTTCCGACAAGCCTGGGCGCCGCGAGCGGCATCTCAAGCGAAAATTCAAAAATCGCCTGTTCACCGAAGACGCCCGGCGCGTCGATCAGGCAATGGTCAACCAGGCGCGTGAGCAGGACGAGCAGGAATTGCTGGCATTTTCCGAGGCTTACCAACAGGTGTTGAAAACCATCTCGGAACTATCGGGCAATGTCGACAGCCAGATCATTCTCGACCTGAAGGATCGTATTGATCGCCTGTATGAACAGGTTTGCGGACTGGGCGGAGATCGCTCCCAGGAGCGAGACGGGCTCACCAGGTTACATCGCGTCATCAGCCAGGCAATCCGGGAAGGCGCTAGCGCCGACCCGCAGGCATTGGCAAAGCTGGACGAGGAGGCACAGGCCCACGAGCTGCACTGGAGATTGCTGGATCAGGCCATTGTTGCCGATCTGCTGTACCCGGATTCGCCCATCAATCCCGACGAAATGATCCCGGCGCTACTCAGCCAAGACGCCGATGCCTTCGCCGAAGCGGTTACCATTTTTGATGATGCCCAACGCCAGGTCGTACTGGTGCACGCCCGGAAGCTACTGGAAGGAACAGAGGAAGACAGGGCGCTCGATGGGGCCAGGGAGCGGGTTCGGTACCTGGAACAGCTGGCTACCGATGATCCCGGGGAAACGCCGGCACACTAACTGACCAGCTGGTGAATATAGGCCAGCTCCGCGTCACTGAACCCGGCCTGTCTGCGCGCCTCATCGTTGAACGGCGGTCGAATATTTCCCTCCAGATATTTCTCCAGCAGCAGCTGGTAGGTCTTGTCCGGATCGAGTCCACGCTGCTCACACAAATAACGGAACCATCGCGTACCAATCTCGACATGGCCAATCTCGTCGCGGAGAATGATTGCCAGCACGTCCGCGCTTTCCTCATCCCCGATGTCATGCAACCGCTGCATCATGCCAGGGGTAACGTCCAGCCCCCTTGCCTCCAGTACCCGCGGCACCAGCGCCATGCGTACCAGTGGATCAAACGCCGTTTTTTGTGCCATTTCCCATAGCCCGTTGTGGGCAGCATAGTCACCGTAGTCGTGACCCAGTGTTCGCAGGCGGTCACGCAACAAGCCGAAATGATAGGCCTCTTCGTCCGCCACGCGCACCCAGTCGCGGTAGAACTCCGGCGGCATCTCGCGAAATCGATATACCGCGTCCCATGCCAGGTTGATGGCATTGAATTCAATGTGGGCCAGCGAATGAATAAATGCGGCGCGGCCCTGGTCACTGCCAAGCTTGCGGATCGGCAAATCACGCGGCGCTACCAGTTTCGGTGTTGCCGGCCTCCCCGGCTCGCCGATCGGCTCAACCGCGGCATCAGCCTCTGGCGACAACCGGCCATGGCGCCACTGCTCTGCCGCTGCCCGGGTCAGCGCCAGTTTGTCATCGGGTTCGCAGGCATCAAGACAGGCCTTGGCCAGGAAAAACAGGTTTGTCTGCTGGTTCAATTCAATTCACTTTGTTTTCTGCAAGGGTGCGTTACCATGGGGGACCTATGGCTTCGATACAACCAGGTGCACGCATGACAATTCATCGATTGATCCTGCCTGCCATTTCGCTGTTCGCGGCGATTTGCCTGGCCGGCTGCAGCAAAACACCGGATGAACAATTAATCCGCAACGCGATCGACGAAATAGAAACCGCGGTTCAGAACCGTCAGACCCAGCCGGTATTAAAGCACCTGGCGGAAGGGTTCCGTGGTCCGCAGGACATGAACGTGCGCCAGGTTCGGCAGTTAATGGCGGCGCATTATTTTCGAAACCGGAATATCAACGTGGTGCTTGCCGGCATGCGCATTCAGATCAACGGCATCGATGCCAGCGTCAATTTTAATGCGGTGGTTACCGGCGGTGCTGGCACACTGCCGGACCAGCTCCAGTACTACGATGTTGAAACGGTATGGCGAAAAATGGACGATGACTGGCGCATCATTCGTGCTGACTGGTCACCGGCTGGCCCGGGCTGACGAGCGCTGGCAGGCTCAATCCTGATAGCGTTTAAATACCAGCGAGGCGTTAGTGCCGCCGAAGCCAAAGCTGTTGGACATAACAATATTGATATCGTCCTTCTCGACCCGCTCGCGCAAAATTGGCACGCCCTCTGCCCCTGGATCCAGGTCCTGGATATTGACGGATTCGGCCAGGAAGCCTTCCTGCATCATCAGCAGCGAATAGACCGCCTCGTTGACACCGGCCGCGCCTAGCGCGTGCCCGGTCAGTGATTTGGTCGAACCGATCAACGGGATGTTGTCGCCAAACACGGTCTTGACCGCTTCCAGTTCCTTGATATCTCCCACCGGGGTGCTGGTGCCGTGGGCATTGATATAGTCGATTGTGCCATCAACGGTTGTCATCGCCTGCTGCATGCAACGCACCGCGCCTTCGCCCGATGGTGCCACCATATCGTAGCCATCCGAAGTCGCGCCGTAACCCACGAGCTCGGCATAGATCTTCGCGCCGCGTGCCTTGGCAGTTTCCAGCTCTTCCAGCACAACCAGGCCGCCGCCGCCGGCGATCACGAAACCGTCGCGGTTGGCATCGTAGGCGCGGGACGCCGTTGTCGGCGCATCATTATATTTGGATGACAGCGCACCCATGGCATCAAACAGCACCGTCATGGTCCAGTGCAGTTCCTCGCCACCGCCGGCAAAGACACGGTCCTGCTTGCCCCACTGGATGAGTTCAGCAGCGTTGCCGATACAGTGGGCGCTGGTGGAACAGGCTGAGCTGATGGAATAGTTGACGCCCTTGATCTTGAAATGGGTGGCAAGGTTGGCCGAGGTGGTGCTGCCCATGGTGCGCGGCACCATGTAGGGACCAACACGACGCACACCCTTTTCGCGCAGCAGCTCTACGGCCGCCAGATTGTTTGAATTGGAACCGCCGCCGGAGCCGACAATTATGCCAGTTCGTTCATTGGAAATTTCTTCCTCGCTAAGGCCGGCATCAGCGACTGCTTCTTCCATGGCAAGGTAGTTGTAGGCGGCAGCATCACCCATGAAGCGGTATTTTTTGCGATCAATTAACTCTTCGGGATTCAGCTTCACCGTGCCATGGACATGGCTGCGAAAACCGAGGTCGGCGTATTCCTGACTGAATTCGATGCCGGAACGGCCCTCGCGCAAGGAGTCGATAACCTCCTGCTTGTTATTGCCGATTGAAGAAACAATACCGATACCGGTGACAACGACGCGTCTCATTCTCGTTTTCCTCTACGATGTTCAGAAGTCTTCGGTAGATGTAAATAAACCGACACGCAGATCCTTCGCTGCATAAATTTCGCGTCCGTCCACTTCCATAGTGGCGTTGGCGATCCCCATAATGAGTTTACGCATAATCACCCGCTGCAGGTCAATGCGATAGGTCACCAGTTTGTTTTTCGGTGTTACCTGGCCGGAGAATTTTACCTCGCCTGCGCCCAGCGCCCGACCCCGACCTTCACCGCCGAGCCAGCCGAGGTGGAAACCGACGAGCTGCCACATGGCGTCCAGCCCCAGACATCCCGGCATCACCGGGTCGGTCTCGAAGTGACAATCGAAGAACCACAGGTCCGGTTTGACATCGAGCTCGGCGATAATTTCGCCCTTGCCTTTGGAACCGCCATCTTCGGTGATAGTGGTAATGCGATCGAACATTAGCATCGGTGGTAG
>JAJDNE010000031.1 GCA_022340825.1 Acidiferrobacterales bacterium
TATTAGTACATTGTCGAATCCGGGCGGATTTACCGTTAGTAAGTTTTCATCGTCGAGCTGACTATAATCGTTAATCCATGGCGGCAATCTGTCCATGTCATGTCGAGATAAAAACAGTAAAAGTTGGACATAATGACTAAACGAAAAATGTGGCGAATGTTGCCGGCATGCCCGCAAAAATGGCTTACCGCTGCGGTAGCGCTATTTATGCTAAGCGCCTGTACCACTGCACCGCCAGAAGCACCGCGTCAGGCCAGATCACCACAGAAAGTCGCGATCGTGGTGAGCCAGCGTGCCGCCGTATTTGACGATGTTGCAGAGCAGTTGCAGCAGGAGTTGGCTGGAAATGCCACACGCTACTATTTGACCGGCAAGAATGCCGCCGATAATGAATTGGCCAAGGCGGTGACTGAATCCTCAGCTACTCAGGTGGTGGTGATCGGCCTACCGGCAGCGTTGTGGAGCAACCAGATTCAACGGAAACAGATCGTCTTTTGCCAGGTGTTCAATCATCAACAATACAGGTTGGTATCGGAATGGCGTAAAGGGGTTAGTAGCGTGCCGCCGGCCGAACAATTGTTCACAAAATGGAAAACGTTGTCACCGTCTTTGCGGCGTGTGGTCACAATTACCGGCCCGATGCACAAGAGTCTGATTGCCCATGCAAAGAACGCCGCAGCGAAGGAGGGTATCCGGCTGGACCATATGGTGGTCCGTTCCGACAAGGAGTTTAGATATACCTTTAAAAACCGCGTGGGGAAATATCAGGGCATCTGGCTGTTACCTGATAATCGGGTACTCAGTCGCAGCACAATGCGCGAAGTTATGTCCTATAGTATTAGACACGGGAAACAGGTTGCAGTGTTCAATCCACAGCTGCTTTCTATCGGTGGCCTGATCAGTGCTGAGCCCGTACCGGAAGATGTCGCAGTCCGGGTGCTTGATCGGCTGCGCAAGGCCAGGCCTGGAGCAGCTATTCCGGGACCCGGTGTTGTACCGCTTGGAAAAACGCGGTTCCAGATCAATAAGGTGCTAGTTCGTCAACTTGGCCTGACACCATCGCGGACGCCAACAGGGAATGGTGCATGAAATCGATTGGAAGCCGTTTGTACACTGAAGCTACCAAAGCCGTCGCCTCGCTGCGGGCCGGCTCTCGGCGTCGTTCGGCAAAATTCCGTTCGTTTGTAGCTCGCCTTTCCGATTCGATTACCATCCGTCTAACCAATCGAGGCTCTCACACAAAGCCACGCAGTCTGGTCAATCGCATACTTTATATACAGACGCTCTGGAGTATTGCCATCTTTCTTATCGCCGTCACGGGCATCTGGTGGAGTAGTACTTACCTGATTCGGGACAACCTGTTCGAACGGAGTGTGCAGTGGACCACGGAGCTCGACGAACTCGGTACGCCACTCTATGCATCGGGTCAGAAGCTACAGATGACTGATATCGCCAAACGGGTAACGGCATCGCCCGAAATTGTTTTCGTACGGTACTACGATGCCACCGGCAAAAAAATCCTGGCCAGTTATCATGACGATCCGGATGCCGAAGACAGTGCGCAACCTCTCGAGCGGAATCAAATTGAGGCATTGGCAGGAACTAACCAGGCAAATAAACCCTATTTTGTCGACGAAGTCAGTGACCCCGGAATCTATCGCCTGATTGCGCCGATCTGGGTCAAATCTATCAAATCAGATGGTCTGATGGGTTTCAGTCTGGAGAAGCCCGGACCCGAACAAATTCGTGTGATTGGCTATATCGATGTCGGCCTTGATCGCACCCGGTTTGCGCGTGTTCAGAATAATGTCCTGTTAATCGGAAGTATCATGATCGCAATTATCGTGCTGGTCGCCCTTTTTGCTGGTCGCCAGTTGATAATGCGCGCACTGGCACCACTGTCACGTCTGAAAATTCCGCTGGCCCGCCTTGCCCAGGGTGAAACCGGGGTGGAGGTAGAGAGTGTCGGCGACGAGGAGATTGTCGCCATCAGCCAGGCGCTGAATACCACGATCAAGGCGGTAAACGAGCGTGATGAGGCGCTCAGAAAAATCGCCGATCATGATCCGCTAACCGGGTTGGTTAATCGCAGCTATTTCATGCGCGAGCTGGAGGAAACCCTGGAGGAGGCATCCCACGGTGACGCCTCGTCTGCCTTACTGTTTATCGACCTTGACCAGTTCAAATACGTCAACGACACAGTCGGTCACGGCGCAGGCGACCGTCTGCTGATACAGGTGGCCGAGGCGCTGCGACACCGGGCACGCGACTACGACGTGATAGCCCGTTTCGGCGGTGACGAATTTGTTGTGCTGGCACGTGACGTGGATCAGAGTAGCGCAGTCGGGGTCGCGCGCGGTCTTTTGAAGGTACTGCAGGACATGCGCTTCATTGAAGATGGCCACTCGTTCAATATCTACTGCAGTATCGGCATCACCATGATCCACAATACCCGGTACAACGTGGACGAACTGCTTTCTCAGGCAGACATGGCCTGCTTCCAGGCGAAGTCCCGCGGTCGTAACCGCTATCACATGTTTGAAATCAGCGACTATGACAAGAAGGCGCTGGTCGAGGATATTGGCTGGTCCCAGCGGATACGCGATGCCATCGACAATGGGGAATTCCTGCTGCACTTTCAGCCGATGGTTGGCAATCAACCGGATGATCAGGAATTCTATGAAGTGCTGTTGCGTATGACCGATAGCGAGGGGCAGCTGGTGGCACCATCGGTCTTTTTCCAGGCTGCCGAGCGTTTCGGCATGATGGTGGATGTGGATTACTGGGTGATCGAAAATTCGCTGGCGGTTCTCGCCGACTACCGCCTTGACGGTCGTGATGTATGTTTCTCCATCAACCTGTCAGGCCATGTATTTGAAGATCAGGCGCTTGCGTCGAAGATCGTCGAGGCGCTGGACGAGCATGAAATTCCGGGTTCCGCCATTGTGTTTGAGGTTACCGAACAGTCAGCAGTGCGTTACATGGACCGGGCCAACTCATTGATCCAGTCGTTGCAGAATCATGGTTGCCGGTTCGCGCTGGATGATTTTGGAACCGGTTTCAGTTCCTATGGCTACATAAAGAGCCTGCCCATCGATTACATCAAGATCAGTGGTGATTTTATCCAGGATATCAGGCATGACCATGTTGACAAGGTGATGGTCAAATCCATGGTCGAGATTGCCAAGGCGCTGGGCAAGAAGATTGTGGCCGAGAACATAGAAGATCTCGAAACCCTTCATATACTTCAGGATATGGGTGTCGACTACTTCCAGGGTTATTTCTTCGGTGCGCCCATGGAGACACTACCCGATTGGGAGGCGTCACGGGCAATGGTCAATCTGAAGGGATAATACCGACCTGCCGGTTCAGGCAGGTCGAAAACTCAATCAGGCTTCCGCTTTTTTGTCGCGCTCAATCAGGGCGTAGGCAGAGTGATTGTGGATGGACTCGAAATTTTCGGACTCCACGACATACGAATCGATACGGTCGTCGGCGTTGAGTATCGCCGCGACATCCCGCACGGTGTCTTCAACAAATTTCGGGTTGTCGTAGGCTCGCTCGGTGACATATTTCTCATCGGGGCGTTTCAGCAGGCCGAACAGCTCACAACTGGCCTGTTTCTCCACCAAATCAATGATGTCCTCGATCCAGACGAAACTGTTGGTGCGAACCTCGACGGTAACGTGCGAACGTTGGTTGTGGGCACCGTAATCAGAAATTTCCTTGGAGCAGGGACAAAGGCTGGTAACCGGGACCACGACCTTGATACTGACAACCGTGTTGTCGCCCTGTACGTCGCCAATCAGGCTAACCTCGTAATCCATCAGGCTCTGCACACCGGATACCGGGGCCGCCTTGTTAACGAAGTAGGGGAAGTGCATCTCGATGTGGCCGCGATCGGCCTCCAGTCGCTCACGCATTTCCACCAGCATTTCGGTGAACGATTCGACAGAGATTTCGTATTCGTGTTGGTTGAGAATGTCGACAAAGCGCGACATGTGGGTGCCCTTGAAATTGTGGGGCAGCTCTACGTACATATTGAAGCGCGCGATGGTGTGTTGCTCGCCCTGGCTGCGATCCTTGACCCTTACCGGGTGGCGAATGTCCTTGATCCCGACCTTGTCGATCTGGATGTGGCGAGTATCTGGCGCATTCTGTACGTCGGCGATACAGGGAGCGGTCTGCGCTTTGCTGCTAGAGCTCATTCGGTTCTCTCTTTTTTGGAAATCGACGTGCTGGTTAATACTTGACTAATATGCTCAAGTTTATGCGGATCCCGGCACCGCGGCAAGTTCAGGTGGCGCGGCGCGGCGAATGGTACGCCGAATCCCCTCGGCATCCAAACCGAGTTCGGCCAGTATCTCAAGGCGAGTTCCCTGCTGCGGGAACGCATCCGGTAACCCCAAATGCAGGATGGGTATGTCGATTCCTTCCTGATTCAGGAATTCGCTGACTGCGGAGCCGGCACCGCCTGCGATACTGTTCTCTTCTACCGTAACAATCAGACCGTGATGAGAGGCGATTTCCCGGATCAGCGCCTCATCAAGCGGTTTCACGAAGCGCATGTTCACCAAGGTCGCATTCATGGACTCTGCAGCTTCCTCGGCAGGAGCAACCATGCTGCCGAACGCCAGAATGGCGATCTGTTTGCCATGGCGCCGGATTTCACCCTTGCCGACCGGCAACGCTTCAAGTGAGTCGTCGACAGCGACACCGGGTCCGCCGCCACGCGGATAACGGACGGCACTTGGGCCATCAACCTGCATGCCGGTTACTAACATCTGTCGGCATTCGTTTTCATCGGCTGGGGCCATGATGGTGATATTGGGCAGGCAGCGCAGGTAGCTCAAGTCAAAATCACCGCAATGGGTGGCGCCATCCGGGCCGACAATGCCGGCACGGTCTATGGCCAACAGCACCGGCAGGTTTTGCAGGCAGATGTCATGGATCACCTGGTCGTAGGCCCGTTGCAGAAAGGTCGAGTAAATCGCCACGACCGGTTTCAGGTCTTCACAGGCCATCCCGGCAGCGAACGTAAGCGCATGTTGCTCGGCAATACCGACATCAAAATATCGTTGTGGGAACTGTTCACGGAAACGGGTCATGCCCGAGCCTTCACACATCGCTGGTGTTATCGCCATCAGGCGATCATCTTTTACCGCCATGTCGCACAGCCAGTCACCAAACACCTTGGTATACGTTACCCCTGATGGCTTGCTCTCGGACTTACCGGTCTCCGGATCGAAGGGATTAACGCCATGGTAGGAGCAGGGGTCGCCTTCGGCGGGCTCATAGCCCTTACCCTTACGGGTAACAACATGCAGGAAGCGTGGGCCCTTGAGTTTGCGCATGTTGCGCAGCGTATGTACCAGTGCTGATACATCATGTCCGTCGATCGGGCCAATATAGTTAAATCCCATTTCCTCAAACAGGGTACCGGGCATAAGCATACCCTTTACGTGTTCTTCGGCACGGCGCGCCAGGCGCCACATCGGTTTCACCGTACTCAACACCTGTTTGCTGCCTTCGCGCATGCTCGAGTAAACCCGGCCGGAAAGAATTCGGGCAAGATAATTGGACATGGCGCCGACGTTGTTCGAGATCGACATGTCGTTATCGTTCAGGATCACCAGCAGGTTGGCATCCATGTCGCCGGCGTTGTTCAGGGCCTCGTAGGCCATGCCGGCAGACAGTGCGCCGTCGCCAATGATTGCCGTGACCTGTCGACCGGAGCCGTCTTTGGCGGCAGCGATCGCCATGCCCAGCGCCGCGCTTACCGAGGTGCTGGAATGGCCAACGCCAAAGGTGTCGTACGGGCTTTCTTCCCGTTTCGGGAATCCGGAAATGCCGCCTTTCTGGCGCAGACTTTCCATTTGCTCGCGGCGCCCGGTCAGGATTTTGTGGGCATAGGTCTGGTGGCCCACGTCCCAGACCAGCCGGTCTTCGGGTGTATTAAAGACATAGTGCAGGGCGACGGTCAGCTCGACGGTGCCGAGACTGGCTGCCAGGTGACCACCAGTGCGTGAGACGCTGTCGATAATGAATGCCCGCACTTCGTCGGCCAGGGGTTCCAGCTGAGCCTCCTTCAGGGTGCGCATCTGGGCTGGCGACGAGATCGCCGCTAGCAGCGGAAATTTGTCAGCATTCGACATGGGTTACTGGTTTCGGTGGACAATATAATCGGCAATTTCGCCGAGTGTCGTGCCATTATCCCCCAATGGCGCAAGGCTTGCGAGCGCGCTCTGGTAGAGCTCCTCGGCCTTGTTGCGGGCTGCGTCCAGCCCGAGAATTGAAGGGTAGGTGGGCTTGTTTTGCGCCTGATCCGAGCCCTGCGGTTTGCCCAGGGTCTCGGTATCGGCGGTGACATCCAGGATGTCGTCAACCACCTGAAAAGCCAGACCGATGGCTTCGCCATATTGATCAAGCGCGGCCAGCACCGCCTCGCCAGACGTTTCGGCCGACAGTGCGCCGAGCATGACCGAGGCGTGAATCAGCTCCCCGGTTTTGCGCCGATGCATGTCTTCCAGCCTTTCAGGCGATAATGTCTGGCCGACCGATTCAATATCGATGGCCTGACCACCCGCCATACCATAAGAGCCAACTGCGCGTGCCAGTACGCCAACCATGCGTAGCCGGCGCTCGCTATCAATCGCTAGCGCCGGATCGGTGGCCAGCATGTCAAACGCCAGGCTTTGCAATGCGTCGCCAACCAGCAGGGCGGTGGCTTCATCGAAGGCCTTGTGACACGTCGGTTTGCCGCGACGCAAGTCATCGTCATCCATGCAGGGCATGTCGTCATGGACTAATGAGAAGCTGTGGATAATCTCGACGGCGCATGCCGGGATATCAAGCGCCGAAAGTGGCGCTCCCAGGCTCTGGCCAGTGGCATAAACCAGGCTAGCGCGAATACGCTTGCCGCCGCTCAAGGTCGAGTAGCGCATGGCTGTGTGCAGCTGGTTTGGTAGTGAGTGTTCTTCCGGCAGGCGTGCGGCCAGTGCCAGTTCCAGGCGATTGCAATAATTGCGCAGGGTGTCGGTGAGTGAGCTCAAGGTACTGCGGGAAAAGTCAGGAATCGGGGTCGGTGCGACTAGTCGCCCGATTCTTCATCCATAGGTTTGACCAGATAGGCGTCGTTTTCCTTCACCAGTTTTTCTACCCGCTGCTCGGCTTCCTGCAGGCCTTTTTGGCAAATGCGGGTAAGCTCAACACCGCGCTGAAATGACTGTAGTGCCTCTTCCAGGCTTTGCTCGCCGCTTTCCATTTTTTCGGTGAGCTTCTCCAGTTCGGCCAGCGCGGCCTCAAAATCAGGGGTAGCGCTCTTGGTGGTGCTCTTTTTTGGCACAACGACTCCAGCGGGCTTGAGTAAAAAGGCGGCTAACACTAACGTAGCCCGCGGAAGGGCGTCAAGGAACGTATTATAAAGTCACTAATCATGCCGAATGATCAGAAAAAACTGACCACCATAACCGCGCTGGTGCTCGCCGGTGGGCGCGGCCTGCGCCTGCAAGGGCGTGACAAGGGGCTCATTTCCCTGTGGGGAAAGCCCATGATCGAGCACGTGCTGGGCAGGGTTGTGAACCAGGCGCGTGGCGCCGTGATCAGCGCCAATCGCAACAGTGAGACCTATGTGAAATACGGTTACCCGGTGCTGGCCGATGCCATCGGCCACGAATGGGGGCCGCTGGCCGGTATCTATACTGCACTGGAGTTCGTGAGCACCGAATATCTCCTGGTGGTTCCCTGCGACGCCCCCTGCTTGCCAGGCGATCTGGCCCAGCGACTGCTGGGTGCAATGGAGTCCGGCGAATTTGATGTCGCGCTGGCTCATGATGGTGAGCGCGCCCAGTTTGCTGTCTCGCTGATAAGGTGTTCGCGCGCTACCCATTTGAGGCACTACCTGGAGAATGATGGACGCCGGATGGAATCATGGTTGCGCCAACAGCGCCTGGTCGAGGTGCTGTTTGTCGAAGAGGCCGGTGCATTTATTAATGTGAACTCACCGGATGACCTCGAGTCCATGGAACAAAAGGGGGGCTGCTAGGTGGCCAGGTACCAGGCCATCGTCAGCGTCGGCTCCAATATAGAACCGGAACGCAATATTGAACGGGCCATTGACATAATTCGCATCGAACAGGAACTGATCGGGCAGTCGGCCATGATTCAGACGCGACCGGTAGGACTGATGAACCAGCCGGACTTTATTAACGGTGCACTACTAATCGAGACCGACCTCGATTACGATGATTTTAACCGCTACCTGAAAAACGTGGAGAGAAGATTGCAGCGTACCCGGGGAGATCAATCGCATGGACCGCGCACTATTGATCTGGATATTGTCGTCTGGGACAGGAAGGTTGTGCATGATGATTATTACCAGTACGAGCACACGCGTATCCCGGTCGATGAAATTATCGATCGCTACCAAGTTGATATCATCCATGGCCGGCGCGAAAAATAACCGGTGTCAGTCTCGGGCCATAAAACAAGGCAATAAAAAACAGGTGTCACCCGGCAATCCTGAGTGACACCTGTTCCGGTAGTACCAGGTTAAAAATTTAATTAGAACCCGGCAAACAACATCAGGCGCCAAGTTCTGTCCACGGAATCATCTGAAGTATAAAATTCCAGTTTTGCATTTTGAACTAGCATGTACTGCAAGCCAAGGGCATTGGAGGACTCGCTAATGTCTCCCCCGGTTGAGGCATAGGAAGCAAAGACACTGGTCTTGTGACTTACCCCCAGTTTAGCCAGCATGCCATAGGCATAGCGATCGGAGGGGTTGGTTAACGCGTAATTACCGGCACTCGCCGAACCATAGCTGGCGTACAGCCCGAGCGGCATTCCACCCATTTTTCCCTGCATCTGTCCGTCCACCACCCATGCGTCCGTTTTTAGAGAACCGGCGCTGCTAACGGCGGTTCCGCCCGCCATTTGCACTCCAACTGCCGTGTCCCAATTCCCGAACTTCGGAAAGTAGGCAGCCCGAAGATAAGTTGCAAACTGGCTGGGATCGAGCCCGGTGTCGTTCCAGCCGGGTGTCCACAAGGACGCGTTGACGAAATAGTTATCGCCCACGCCAGCAAGGGTCAATCCAGTCGCTGACGCATGTCCCAGACCCAGACGCATGGAGGCGCTATAGCTGTCCCCCTCTTCAATAATGCGCTGCGATTTCTGTGCCCCGGTATTCAACAGTTCAAAACCGTAGCCGGCTCCTGAACCATCCGTCGTATACGGCACCAGAAGAAGCTGGGTGTTCCCTACCTTGCCAACCTTGAAATGGACCTTGCCACCTGCAAGGGCGCTGTGTTTGTTGCCCGGCGTTGGTTCCGTCACCATCGCCAGCTCGAACAGGTAGCCAATCTTTTCCGAGCCTCTTCCGGCAATCATGATCGCCAGTTCATCCGGAAAATCTATTTCAGCGGTATTGTTGCCCACCTTGGTATATCTCAGCTTGGTAATGACAGAGGTATTCAGGCCGGCCGGAATAGACAGGTTGTCGCCTTCGACAATATCTCCCTTTTCTTTTCTGGCCATGGTGTAGCCGCTCGCACGAAACTGCCGTCCAAAATTATTCAGAGCTGGAAACGACTGGAAATGACATCCACTACACTCCATGTTCATTTGTCGTGCAAAGGATGGCGTGGCTGCGGCATTGTTGGATACCAGCAGCATACCTCCGCTGATCGCCAGATAGGCAATGAGCAGCCCTTTTTTCTTAAACAGATTTTTTACGTTCATGGGTATTCTCCCTAATTTGGAAAATCGGCCATCTCCCCGACACCTGTGTTGCGTCGTAACATCAGCGCTTTCACAGACAGCAGAAAAACGGTGTCTTGAAAACGAATTGGATGTGTTACACGAAATTTTCCAAACCGCATTGCAAGTAGATACCTGTTTGGCATGGAGGGTAATGATCTGCATCAACCTATATATAGGCTCTATACCGGCATCAGGAATAGTGCCTCGAAGCGCAAACTGACTCCAATGTGGTGCATGTCGATGATAAGGTGCATACAGACCGCGACTGTGATTTGATGCGGTGGCAACACGATCAATTTGCACACCATTGGTGCCGGTCTGGTAGGTTTCACCATATTAGAGCAAAGAAAAACCTCATACTCTTGCCAGCAAATTCGATATACTTTCGTCTATCTTTTATGACAATTCTATTTAAAAGCTAATAAAACTCATGAGTGCCACACGATTTACCTTTGAAGTTCAGCCCAGAATCCCAAAACGTCTTGCGCGTCTCCAGGAGCTGGCGAATGACCTGCTATATAGTTGGGACCGGCAAGTGCGCGGCCTGTTCTTCCGGCTGGACCGCGAACTCTGGGACGCGTGCGGTCACAATCCCAAGTTGTTTCTACGGCGTGTTTCCCAGGAGATTCTCGACGAGGCCGCCAAAGATCGCATCTTCATGGAAGACTACAATCGCGCGCTGACGGTTTATGATGTTTATCTCAGCCAGACCATGCGTTCGGAGGTAAGTGGTCACCTCGATCCTGAAAAGGATCTGATCGCATACTTCTGTGCCGAATTCGGTCTGCACGAGAGCGTGCCGCTTTACTCGGGTGGTCTTGGTATTCTAGCCGGCGATCACTGCAAGGCTGCCAGCGACCTGTCGCTGCCGTTTATCGGTGTCGGTTTGCTTTATCGTCGAGGTTATTTCAACCAGACCATCGACGGACAGGGCAATCAGATTGCGCATTTCACCCCTACCGACTTCAACGATTTACCCATTACCCCCGCGCTCGACGACAACGGCAATGAAGTCCATGTCTCTGTCGACATGGCCGGGCGTGATGTCAGACTCAAGGTATGGATTGCGAAGGCGGGACATATCTCGTTGGTCCTGCTCGACAGCTATTTGGAGGAAAACACAGAAGACGATCGTCGGGTTACCTATCAGCTTTATGGCGGTGATCGCAGTACGCGAATCCAGCAGGAAATCGTACTGGGTATCGGTGGCATACGTGCGCTGCGTGCACTCGGCTACCAGCCTACTGTCTGGCACATCAACGAAGGCCACGCAGCGTTTCAGATTCTGGAACGTATCCGTGAGAAGATCGAGCAAGGTATGGACTTTGCCGGCGCGCTTGAGCTCGTTGCTTCAGGAACTGTATTTACCACGCACACACCGGTGCCGGCGGGTCACGATATCTTCAGCCCCGAGTTGTTTACCGCGCACTTCAAGCAATATTCGGGACAGCTCAAGATTTCTCTTGAAGAGTTGATGTCACTTGGTGAAAGCCCAAGCAATCATGGCGGTTTCAATATGACAGCGCTGGCACTGCGCGGATCGCGCTTTCACAACGGCGTCAGTCGCATACACGGCCACGAAGCCTCGCGTATGGAGGGATACATCTGGCCACAGATACCCTACGACGAGAATCCGATTCGCTACGTCACCAATGGCGTGCACGTACCGACATTTCTCGCACGCGAATGGGTTAACCTGTTTGACATGCGCTTTGACCGGACCTGGCGCAGCGAACTGCTGAGTGAAGAGTACTGGGAGCGCATTGATACGATTCCCAGCCAGAATTACTGGAGCATCAGGCAGACGCTGAAATCGGAATTGCTCGAGGATGTAAGACAACGTTCGCATCGACAGCATTTACGCAACGGCTGCAGTGACGTCCAGATTGATCGCCTGATTCAACATCTCGCCAGCGGTGAAACTGATATCCTGACGCTTGGTTTTGCGCGACGTTTCGCCACTTACAAACGGGCATTACTCCTGTTCTCGGATCCGGAACGTCTTGCTCGCATTGTCAATAACCCGGAGCGCCCGGTATTGATCATGTTTGCCGGCAAGGCGCATCCAAGTGATGTTCCCGGCCAGGAACTGATTCGCACCATCAGCGAATATTCGCGCCAGCCGGAATTTGAGGGCAAGATAATTCTGCTCGAGGGTTATGACATTAGCCTGGCGCGCAAGCTGGTCACGGGTGTCGATGTCTGGGTCAACACGCCGGAATACCCAATGGAGGCCAGTGGTACCTCGGGACAAAAGGCCGGCATCAACGGCGTGATCAACCTAAGTGTGCTCGACGGTTGGTGGGGCGAAGGCTACAACGGTGAAAACGGCTGGGCGATCACACCGCACGGCCCCAAGTATGATCCCGCTTTCCGTGACCAGGAAGAGGGGCATACCCTGCTCGATATTCTCGAGCATGAAGTGGTGCCGCTCTATTACGCACGCGATGGCCACGGCTACTCGGAAGGCTGGGTGAAGAAGTCGAAGGCGTCGATGAAATCAACCATGCCACTCTTCAACGCACAGCGCATGGTGATGGACTACGTCCAGGATTTCTACGGTCCGGCAGCGCGGCAGCGCGTCACGCTGGGCAAGGATAATGCTGCACCGGCAAAGGCGCTGGCCGAGTGGAAAAGCAAGGTTGCTGCGGTCTGGGGGGGTGTATCAATTCACCGAATCGACAATGCGCCAACCGAGATCAATGCCGGTGACTCATTACCCATTCGGGTTGCGGTCAACCTTAATGGCCTGACGCCGGATGATGTTCGTGTCGAATGCCTCGTTGGCACCGAATCGGAAATGGATGAGATGATCGTGGACTCTACTTATGCGTTTGAGCCGACCGGTAAAAACGAGCAGGGCGAAGACATATTCGAGCTGGATTTATTACCACGACTTGCTGGCCTGCAGTACTTCCAGATCCGCATGCATCCCATGAACGAGAATCTGAGCCACCCGCTTGAAACAGGGCGGCTGATCTGGATCTAGCCTGTCAGGGCAATCGGCCGTAGAGCATTAACATGTGATGGAGGCGCTTGGTCAGGCCTTCCGGCACTTGTTCCCAATTGAATCGCCATTGCCAGTTTCCCTTGGTCGTTCCCGGCGTATTCATGCGGTTGCCGGGCCCGAGTTCCAGCAAGTCCTGCATAGGCAATATCGCCAGACAGCCCACAGATGCCAGCGCGGTTCGTATCAGCGGCCAGGGCATGGCTTCCTCCGGATACCCAAGGTACTCGCGCACGCGGTCGCGCCCGGTACTATCCTGCTCGTCATACCAGGCTAACGTTGTGTCATTGTCGTGGGTACCGGTATAGACCGCATCATCAACTTGATGTTGGTGTGGCAGATAAGGGTTGCTGCCGGTACCGTCGAAAGCAAACTGCAACACGCGCATGCCGGGGAATCCAAACCGCTTGCGCAGCGCGGTAACTTCCTCCGTAATTATCCCGAGGTCTTCGGCGACCACCGGGAGTGAGCCGAACGCCTTTATCATCGCAGCGAACAGCGCCTTGCCCGGCGCTTTCACCCATTCGCCTGTTATCGCCGTGTCTGATTCAGCAGGGATCGACCAATACGCCTCGAAGCCGCGAAAGTGGTCAATGCGTACCAGATCATAGAGCGCGAACGTAGAACTCAGTCGTGCCTGCCACCAGCTGAAATCATCCGCCCTCATGTGTTTCCAGTCGTAGTGTGGATTGCCCCACCGCTGGCCGGTTTCTGAAAAATAATCAGGCGGCACGCCAGCAACCGTTCGCGGCGTACCGGAATCGTCGAGATCAAATTGCTCGCGTTGCGACCAGACATCGGCGCTATCTAGCGAAACATAAATGGGCAAATCACCGAATAACGCGATGCCCCTTTTATTGGCATAGTCCTTGAGCGCATGCCATTGCCGAAAGAAGATGAACTGCTCAAAACATACCTGTTCAATGCTGCTGGTCAGCCGGGTTCTTGCCAGTTTCAACGCCGAGGCATCGCGGTTTTTCAGCGGCTCGGGCCAGTCGAGCCAGGAACGATGTTCCTGTTCCTCGCGGAGCGCGATAAACAAGGCGTAATCGTCCAGCCAGGATGCCTGTGCCTGTCGGAAGTCGCTGTATGCCCGGCGCTCCTCGTCTCGTGCGCCGTATTCAAAGCCACGATGGGCCAGGCGCAATTGGTGAATACGGAACGCATCGGTTTCGTGTCTGGTTGGCGGAAATTCAAGCTCCGACAGCCATCGTTCTTCCACCAGTCGGTCCAGGCTGATCCACAACGGATTGCCGGCATGGACTGACAGGCTCTGGTACGGTGAGCGGTCTTCATGGGTGGGCCCATGTGGCAAGACCTGCCAGATGCTGAGACCGGCAGCGTGCATGAAATCGACAAAGCGATAGGCGGCATCACCAAGATCCCCGTTTGCCAATGAACCGGGCAGCGAGGTGGGATGCAACACCACACCAGCACGACGTTGTGAGAACAATGTCGTCTCGGAGCTCACGCGCCCGCCTGTCCACGCTTCATGGTGCCGCCATGTTCCGCACGACCACCACCGTGGGTGAAGGGATGCGAGAGATAGTCCGGCGGTTCCTTGTCGAGAATCAGGTACAGGCGAGAAAGATGCATTCGATAGAGTTCGTCGAAGTCCTGCACTGCCTCCGATGGATTGTCGCCACCAAACCACCAGAACCAATCAGAACCCTCGCACACCGCGAGTTGTTGTTCGGCATCGTGCAGTTGTCTTTCATCCAACCCATCAGCCACCGCCTGATCAAATACGAACTTGGCGTCACGCAGCATTTCCCAGCCACGATTCTTGTCCTTTTCGCCGATCCAGGTGGAAAACGTGCCGTAGACCCAGCTTCCGGGTACCAGGTGCGGCAATTGGTTGACCGGTACATCGCTGTCGAGGCATTCGGAGAATGTGGTCAGATTCAGTTTTGGATGGTTGGAGAGTTGGGCGTAAAGAGAATCCAGAAAATGGAATCCATTCTCCGGGTAGTATTCCCAGGCATTTTCGCCATCCATAATAATCGACACCACAGCCTTGTCCTTATCGGAAAAGCTGTCGGCGATATTTTCCAGGTGATGCACGAGATTGGCTACGGCGTCGTCGGCATGCCAGTCGGCAAAAACAAATCCAATCTGGTCGGATAGGCGATCATCGCGAAAAAAGCATGCCACGTTGGAACCCGCGGTGCGGTGTGGCTGAAACAGGTAATGGCGATGAGTATCTTCCAGTTGCTCACCCATTTTGCTAACGCTGTTGTGCAACACACTTTCTCCCGTGGCTGCCCAATCAATAGAAAATTCGTCCAGTAATTCCATGGTAGCGTCACTGACACTGCCTTCGGAGGGCCAGCAGCCCCTTGGCTTGAATCCGAAGTGATGCTGAAAAACTTCGAGACCTTTCTGCATATGCCAGCGAGCCCGAACGTCACCGCCGGGATAACTATCCATTGCCGGCAGCGGCGCGTCCGGCATCGCCTCTTTGGCGCAGGGTATATCGAGCAACAGCGGTACGATCGGATGGGCATAGGGTGTGAACGACAACTCCACTTGGCCAGCCTCGGCGAGGGCGCGGTAACGCGGCAACAGGTCGGAAAGGATATCGCTGATGATTGTCAGCAGTTCGCGCCGCTCATGCAGGGTGTAGTGATGCTCTTTTTGCATCAATGTCTTCACGCGTGAATCCTGACGGCGAACGGTTTCACCGATCCATGCAAGGTGGTACCAGACGAGCAGGTCGGAAAGAAAATCTTCGCTGACGTAGTGCAATGCGTGCGGCTGCTCGATGAACATTTTGCCCAACTCGACCAATTTGGCGAACGCCGGAAACCGGTGGATCATGTTCTTTTCATTGGCACGCAGGCATGCTGAGATTAGCGCCTCCCTTTCACCATGACTGCTGGGCAGGGCAGGTTCAGCCAGTGCGGACAGCAATGGATCCGGGATTGCCGCATGGTGCTGCAACATGTCTTTAACGACGTTGGCATAGACGTCGATCTGTTCCAGCAGTACCGGGGCAAAATTTACCACCGCCCGCGCATTGGCATTGGCTTCGAGGTGGGCGACCATGTCCACGTAGTCCTTGATCGCATGCAGATAGGTCCACGGTTGGCGGTACTTGCCACTGATCAGGTCACGGTAATCCGGTTGATGCATATGCCAGCACAACACCACGCGCAGAGGGGCGTTATCGGACATGGTGGACTTCCTGGTGGAGCATCTCCGGTGTTACCAACACGACGCCGCCGGGCGATACGTAGTAGCGTTTAGCGTCCTCGGCCAGGTCTTCGCCAATGATTGTTCCTTCCGGCAGGTGGCAATATTTGTCGATCACTGCGCGTTGAATTCGGCATCCCCGTTCAATATTAACGTCGGGCAGTACTACCGAGTCATTGATACGGGCATTGGAGCCGACGCGGACATTGGAGAACAAGAGGGAGTGGCGCACGATACCACCGGTGACGATGCATCCGCCGGAGATCATTGAGTTCACGGCAAATCCGAGGCGATCTTCCTCGTCGTAAATGAACTTGGCGGGTGGCAGCTGTTCCTGATAAGTCCATATCGGCCAGTCGGTGTCATACAGATTCAGATCCGGCACCGCATCCGTTAGCTCCAGGTTTGCCTGCCAGAAAGCATCGACCGTACCGACATCCCGCCAATAACCCTTTTGCTGACGTTGCACATCGCGGAACGGATAAGCCATCACCCGGTACTTATCAATCACGGATGGAATGATGTTGTGACCAAAGTCGTGCATGGAATCCTTCACGTCATGATCCTTGATCAGCTGTTCGAACAGGAACCCGGTGTTGAATACGTAAATACCCATTGACGCGAGCGCCAGTTCGTCATTCCCGGGAATATGTTCAGGATGCTCCGGTTTCTCGTCGAAGCGGATGATCTGGCCGCCTTCGACCACTTTCATAACGCCGAAGGAGCTGGCTTCCCTTATAGGTACCTCGATACAGCCGACCGTCAGGTCAGCATTCTCTTCGACATGAAACGCAATCATCGGGCCATAGTCCATTTTGTAGATGTGATCACCGGCCAGCACCAGTACGTACTCCGGATCGTGCGAGCGTATGATGTCCAGATTCTGGTAGATGGCATCGGCCGTGCCGGCATACCACGTGGGCTCGGTGCGCTGCTGCGCCGGCAGGATCTCGACAAATTCATCCACTTCAGCGCGAAGAAAGCTCCAACCCTGCTGGATATGCTTGATCAACGAATGTGCCTTGTACTGGGTGAGGACGCCAATCTGGCGAATGCCGGAATTGATACAATTGGAAAGCGGGAAATCAATAATGCGAAACTTGCCACCGAAGGGTACCCCCGGTTTTGCGCGCCAGTCGGTAAGGTCCATTAGTCGTGAGCCGCGGCCGCCTGCGAGAATCAGCGCCAGGGTAGTTCCGGTTAATCGGCTAACGAAGCGTCGTGCGGATGCCATCTACAGTTCCTTTTTCGAGCAGTGTTAGATATTAATAACAATAATTAAAAAATATGACAGCCATACTGACCTATCTCAAAGATCGAAAAATAGTTCGCCGTAGAATCATTCACGCTCTAGAATCCGAATCTGTTCCGCCAGCGTAGAATTACACCATGCACAAAATCCTGTTTCCGGTAAGCGAGGCCTACCCCTTGATTAAAACCGGCGGTCTGGCGGACGTTGCCGGCAGCCTGCCGCCAGCGTTGAAGGCCCAGCATTGCGACGTTCGCCTGTTGCTGCCGGCCTACCAGCAGGTGCTGGACCGGGCCGAGTCTCCAAAGAAGATTCTGGAGATTTACGTGCCCGAGAGCAATGCCCACGTCCGGCTATTGGAGACAGTACTGCCTGGCACCGATGTCACTACCTGGTTGGTCGATCACCCCGAGTCTTTCCAGCGCCCGGGCAATCCCTATCATGATGACAATGGCAGGGACTGGCCAGACAATGCCTCACGGTTTGCATTGTTGTCTCGAGTCGCGGCAATGCTGGGACTCGGGAGCACAAATCTGTCCTGGCAGCCGGAGGTGGTGCATTGCCACGACTGGCAGACGGCACTGGTGCCAGCCCTGATCAGTCTTGCGAGTCGACGCCCGGCCACGGTGTTTACCATTCACAATCTTGCCTATCAGGGTACCTTCAGTGCCGAGACGTTCGAAACGCTGCACCTACCGGGGAAACTTTGGTCGCCTGAGGGCCTGGAATTCTATGGCTATCTTTCCTTTATCAAGGGTGGCCTGGCCTACGCCGACCACATCACTACAGTTAGCCCCACATACGCCAAGGAGATACAGACACCCGAATTTGGCAATGGTCTCGATGGCCTGTTGCGACATCGGTCAACGCAGTTAACCGGCATCCTCAACGGTGTCGATGACAGCGTCTGGAATCCGGCAACAGATGACAATCTTGTTGCCAACTACGACGCCAGCCGCTTTCCTGAAAAACAGAAGAATAAGCTGGCGTTGCAGCGCGAGGTCAACCTGCCTGCCAACCCGGATGTTCCCCTTTTAGGCCTGGTCGGGCGTCTGGTCAGCCAGAAGGGCATAGACCTTGTTATCGGTGCCTTGCGTCAATTGGTGCAAATGCAATTGCCGTTCCAGTTTGTCTCGTTGGGTGCTGGTGCGCAGGAGTACGAACACGCCCTGGCCGAGTTAATGTTAAAATATCCGCAACACATTTCGGTCATGATTGGTTACGATGAGGCACACGCACATCGTATCGAAGCAGGTGCCGACATGTTCCTGATGCCGTCGCGGTTTGAGCCCTGTGGCCTGAATCAGCTCTATAGCCTGCGATATGGCACCGTTCCTGTTGTGCGCGGCGTGGGCGGGCTTGCCGATACCGTCATTGATGCCAGCACAGCGAGCCTGGCTGACAAGAGCGCAACCGGTTTTGTCTTTGCTGAGGCTACGGTGTCAGCGCTGGTGGAAACCCTGAAACGAGCGCTTGATCTGTATCAGGATCAGGCCGCCTGGCAACGGCTGGCACTCGCCGGCATGGCGAAAAACTACAGTTGGCGCACCAGTGCAGAACAATATCTGCACCTTTATGGAACATTGATTGGCACAAGAACATAGTGACAAGCGGTCAGCCTTGTATTGATGGCGCGGTTTAAGCGTTTACCGGGACTATTCATAAACGGTACAAGTCTTGCTGAAACAAAGTAAGAATATTGTGGAGGCGTTAATGAACACGAAAACTGTCAAGGAACTGAAGGAGATTGCCAAGGGGCTGGGGATAGCTGGCTATTCCAAGCTGCTCAAAGAGGAATTGCTGAAAGCGATCTCAGCGGCGACAAAGAAGGCTGCCAAGTCGAACAAGAAGGCCGCTTCGAAAAAGGCGTCAAAGGAAACCACGACACCTGCCAAAACCGCGAAGAAGAAAACTGCGAAAAAAGCAGCGAAAAAGAAAACAGTTAAAAAAGCAGGCGCAACATCGAGCAAACAGGTTTCGACGTCGAAACCTGAAGCGGAGATCGTCGCTCGCGGTGTCGCGGAACAGAATGAAGAGGAACGCATCGAAAGCGCCAAATTTGTTACGACAGCTCCGGGAACCGAGGCGCTTCGCGGCCAGTATCCACCCGATCTCGGTGAAGACATTGAAAATCTACCGTCATTGCCTGAGCCGCGCCTGACGTTTTTACAGCAAAAACCCGGCGTCCTGCTGGCTCGATGGCATCTTGCGCCCGGGCACAGCCAGCAGGCGGCGTTAATGTTGCGAATCGGTGTACTGGCCGATCAGCAGTTTTATATCAAGCAGGAAGTGTCCGTGAACTCGGATGACGGTAGTCACTATTTTCATGTCGACCCTGGCTGGCCCGCTGGCTCGGTTTACCTGCAGCTTGGCCACTTTAATGCCAGTGGTGAATTTGTCGTTGCAATTCGTCGTGGCACGGTCAGATTACCGAGGTTATTCGCACATTCATCACTGGGTGTTAACTGGGCGCTCGGGACTGCAGATTTTCAGCAGGAAGTTCAGCAAAGCGGTCCGCTGGGTCGCGTGCCTCAGCCCGGTGTTCTGGGCGGACCGTCGTCCGCCGATCTTGCGCGGGCAGGGGCACTCAGTAGCAGCGGTATGCCGCGCAAAGGATAAAGCAGTAAATTGAATCCCAAAGGTTATTTTTCCCTGGTATTGCATGCGCATTTGCCGTTTGTACGTCACCCCGAGTACGAGCGCTTCCTGGAAGAGGACTGGTTTTTTGAGGCGCTGACCGAAACCTATCTTCCATTGCTCGAGAAGTTCGAGGGCATGGAGCGCGACGGCATACATTTCCGTGTCACCATGTCGCTGACGCCGCCGCTGCTGTCGATGATGACCGACCCCTTGTTGCAGCAACGCTTCGTCCGTTATCTGGATGAGCGCCTGTCAGGGATCGAAGGTGAACTCAAACGCACACAGGACGACCCCTACTACCACCCGGTCGTGCAGTATTATCAGCAGCGTTTTACCCGCCTGCGTGAACAGTTTGTCGACCAGTACCATCTGGATGTTACCCGCGGTTTCCGCCGGTTGATGGAGAACGGCTACCTGGAAATTATCACCTGCAGCGCTACCCACGGCTTCTTTCCATTGCTCGCGACCGAGGAAGAAAGTCTGTACGCACAGCTGTCGATGGCGGTACGTACCCACGAACGAATTCTTGGCAAACGTCCGAAAGGGATCTGGCTCGCCGAGTGTGGCTACACGCCCGGTGTTGATCGCATCCTGGCCGAGTTCGGCATCGAGTTTTTCTTTGTCGACTCGCACGGTGTGCTCGATGCCACGCCGACACCGAAATACGGCGTGCACCGACCGATTCGTACACCGCATGGCCCGGCCGCGTTTGGTCGTGATTATGAATCGTCCAAGCAGGTTTGGTCGGCCGAGGAGGGCTACCCCGGCGATACCATCTATCGTGAGTTCTACCGTGACGCCGGGTTCGACGTGGACGAGCCACACATCGAGGCCATGCGCCATGCCGGCATCAAGAGCTTTACCGGCTTGAAATATCACCGCATTACCGGCAAGGGTGACTGGAAAGAACCGTATCATCCGCAATGGGCCAGCGATCGCGCTGCCGAGCACGCCGGTAACTTTCTGCACAATCGCCAGTTGCAGGTTCAGCACTTGTCGTCGTACATGGATCGACCGCCAATCGTGGTGGCACCGTACGATGCCGAGCTCTTTGGCCACTGGTGGTATGAAGGTCCTCAGTGGATCGACTTCCTGTTCCGCAAGATGGCCTGTGACCAACACGATGTCGAAGCCATCACGCCCTCGGAATATCTGAATCGCTTTGGTGATCTTGAAACAGCGCAACCGCCGGAGTGCAGTTGGGGCGCGGGAGGTTATAACGAGGTCTGGCTCAATGGCAGCAACGACTGGATCTACCCGTATCTGCATGCCGCGGCCGAGCGCATCAGCCAGCTAGCACAGCGATTTCCTGACGCCGACGGCGATCAACGCTGGGCCCTGGATCAGGCCGCGCGTGAGTTGTTATTGGCGCAGTCGAGTGACTGGGCGTTTATTATGAAGACGGCCACCAGCGTTGAATATGCGGTGCGCCGTACCAAGACGCATATTCATCGCTTTAATCGATTGGCAGACATGGTCGAAAGCGGGCACTACGACCACGAATATCTTCGTGCGGTTGCGGAACGAGATTCGTTGTTCCCCGATATAGACTACCGGATTTTCAGGAAGTCGCCGTTAGTCTAGTCCGTGTTGCGTCGTGACCGGTGTTCGCGGGGTGCTCCGCCCCCGGCACCTGCTGGTAACTTTTCTTTCGGTTAAAGTAACCAAAGCCATTCGCTCCTGGCGCGCCCGAAGTCGAGTAACGTCAACGATAAGCAGAATAATTAGGTCGTTTGATGTCCGCTTTCGGCCAGAAGCTGCCACTCTGGCAGCTATAAATCTAGAATGCTTAACTCATATTTGTCATCGTTAAGTACGGCCTTTTTAAGAAAGCCGTCTGGCCGCCCTTTGCATAACTTCTCGATTAGTTGGCGATCTGAATTGCTAATCTGGCTTCCGAGTATTACTCCTATTAACATTTCTGGTGGAAATACTAACTTCTTGTTCTTGACCGGCAGCATTTTTTGATTGTTGGGTTCTCTTGACAGCAATCGAAATTCTTTTTCATATTTCCAGCTCTGGAATTTTACTAATGCCGTCTTTTCATAAATAACTTCCATATTTTCTTCAGTCACGTCTATCGTTG
>JAJDNE010000046.1 GCA_022340825.1 Acidiferrobacterales bacterium
GAACCTGCTAAGGGAACAATATACGCTAGGAGAGATTTCTCTGTTTGACCAGGACGGACTGGTGATCGCTTCCAGCAGCCAGGAAGGACTGGAAGCAGAATCGCTATTGCCGGATTCCCCTGGCGAGGCAATCCGCTCCCAGATTCGGCGCGGGCTTTCTTATGCCAACCTGGATCCGGTTGCCGGAGGTGATTTGCAGTTGCGTGTTGTGGTGCCCGTTTATGCGCGCGATGTCGGTGCGCCCGATCGTATCCTGCAGGTGCTGCAGCCGCTGCCAACACGCTATGCCAATCTCGGCGAGAGCGTGCAATCGGCGTTCGCCGAGTATGAAAAGCTGGTGTATTTACGCGGCCCCCTCAAGTTCGGATTTACCCTGACGCTGTCATTGGTCGCATTGATTACCATCCTGATCGCTCTGTGGGCATCCATCTTTTCCGCGCGACGACTGGTTCGACCGATTCGCGATCTGGCGCAAGGTACGGCTGCGGTTGCCGAGGGTGACTATCGCAAGCGACTGCACGTACCGAGCAATGACGAGCTGGGTGTGCTGGTGAAGTCGTTCAACGAAATGACGGAACGCATTCATCGCGCCCAGACCGAGATCAAGCGCGGCCAACGGGAGGCCGAGGTTCAGCGCACCTACCTTGAGACTGTGCTGACTCACCTTTCGTCCGGCGTACTGTCGTTTGATACCCGCGGTAACCTGCGTACCTACAATACTGTCGCCAATGACATCCTTGGTATAGACCTCGAACCCGGCGTGGGTGAGCGGTTTGACTGGATTGCCGAGACCGAGCCAAGGCTGATTCCTTTTGAAGAAGTCCTGAGGCAGCACATGGAGCAGGGTTCGCCAGACTGGCAAGCGGAAGTGGTGCTGCAGGACGGTGCCAACCGTACTGTCCTGATGTTACGCGGCACACGCCTGCCCGGGTTACGCGGGCGTCACGGTGGCTTTGTTCTGGTGTTTGACGACGTCACCACCATGATTCAGGCCCAGCGCAATGCAGCCTGGTCCGAGGTTGCACGCCGCCTCGCCCACGAGATCAAGAATCCGCTGACACCAATTCAACTCTCGGCCGAGCGCATTCGCTACAAGTGCATGGACTCCCTGCAGGACAAGGAGCGCGAAACCCTGGACCGTTCAACCCGTACTATCGTCGACCAGGTGGAGGCGCTGAAGTCCATGGTCAACGCCTTCTCCAACTATGCGCGCCCGCCGCAGATACAGGCAACGCCAGTAAACCTGAATTCCCTGATTCGCGATGTTGCAGACATGTACCGTGGCAAAGCCGGCAAGGGACAGCATATCGAACTGGAACTGGATGACGCACTGCCCGAGATCAAGGCAGACAGCGGGCGCCTGCGCCAGGTCCTGCACAATTTGATTACCAATTCCCAGGACGCTTTGGCCGATACCAAATCGCCCGAAATCAGGATTGGCACCCAACTCGTTGGGAAATCGGACCACCCTTACCTGGAGCTTACTATCGAGGATAATGGCCCGGGTTTTCCCGAGTCGATGATGGATCGACTGTTTGAGCCGTATGCCACCGACAAGGAAAAAGGCAGCGGCCTGGGTCTCGCCATTGTCAAGAAAATCGTCGAGGAGCACTCCGGTAGCCTCAGTGCAGACAACACCGGCCACGGGGCACGCGTTAACATTCGTCTGCCGTTGGCGGAGATCAGCGCCGCGCCCGCACAGCCGCAGGAGAAACGTGCATGAGTGGTGAGCGCATACTGGTGGTTGATGACGAACCGGATATCCGCCGTTTAGTGCAGGAAATTCTTGAGGATGAAGGCTATCGGGTCACGACGGCGGAAAATGCAGCCAACGCCCGCTCACAGGTAAAAACCAGTCCGCCGGATCTGGTGCTGCTCGACATCTGGATGCCCGGTACGGACGGCATCGTATTATTGAAAGAATGGGCCACTACCGGGCGGCCGGAGATGCCGGTAGTGATGATGTCAGGCCACGGCAATATTGAAACCGCGGTAGAGGCGACGCGACTGGGCGCCTATGACTTCATCGAGAAACCGGTGTCGATGGCCAAACTTTTGGTAACGCTGTCGCGTGCCTTACAGGCCGAGAGCCTGCGCAAGGAAAACCTTCGACTGCGCAGCGGCATGCACGCGCAGGCCGACCTCATCGGCACCAGTGGTGTCATGCAGACGCTGCGCGAAGACATCGCGCGTATCGCCAATACCGATACCTGGGTCCTGATTACCGGCGAGCCCGGAAGCGGCAAAGCCGTGGCGGCGCGCTACCTGCACCGCCGCAGTGCCCGTGGCGACCAGCCGTTTGTCGAGGTCAGCCTGGGCGCGATCCCGGTCGCGAACATTGCGGTACAACTTTTCGGCAGCGAAAGCGATGACGGCTTTGAACCCGGCAGTTTTGAACAGGCCAGCGGCGGCACCCTGTTGCTGGATGAAATTGGCGACCTCGATCCAGCTACACAGGCCCAGTTACTTAACGCGCTTGAGGAAGGCCGATTTATGCGAGTTGGTGGAAAGCAGGCAGTGACCATGAACGTGCGCATCCTGGCAGCTACCAACCAGGATCTGGAAAAAGCGGTCGCGGAAGGCCGTTTTCGCGAAGATTTATACTATCGGCTCAATGTCCTGCCGCTGCGTATCCCGCCGCTGCGGGAACACGTTGACGATATCGATGCCCTGGTCGAGTTCTATCTCGGCTGGTTTACCGACCATGAACACCTGCATCGACGCACCCCGACACGCGATGCCGTGACCGCGCTGAAGCACCATTTATGGCCCGGCAATATTCGTGAACTGAAAAACCTGATCCAGCGCCTGTTGATACTGCGCCAGGACGAACAAATTGAGGCAGGCGAAATTAGGGCGGCACTGGGCCAGGCACCAGCACAAACGCCGATGGCATTGCCGGCGTCACTTTTTGATGGCCCGCTTCGGGAGGCACGTGATGGGTTCGAGCGCCTGTACCTGGAATACAATCTGGAACATACCCAAGGCAACGTGACGGCGATGGCGGAAATTGCCGGCATGGAACGGACCCACCTCTATCGCAAGATGAAGAGTCTGGGCATCAACCCCAAGGAAATTAAAAAACGCTAGTGGCAAATAGGGCTTCAACCGGGCCGGCAATAGGATTAACCTAACCCATCATGAAAATAATAATTCTGGGTGCCGGACAAGTCGGCACATCTGTTTCGGAAAATCTTGTCAATGAAGCCAATGACATCACCGTCATTGACAATGACGCCCGGCTCTTGCAGGACTTGCAGAATCGACTGGATCTGCGGACTGTCGAGGGCAACGGCGCGCACCCCGACACCTTGCGTCGTGCCGGCGCGGAAGACGCAGACATGATCCTGGCCGTCACCAACAGTGATGAGGTCAACATGGCAGCCTGCCAGATCGCCTACACACTGTTTCATACGCCGACTAAGATCGCGCGCATTCGAGACGCTGAATATCTCTCACATCCCGAGATCTTTTCCCAGGAAGCGATCCCGATTGATGTCATCATCAGCCCGGAGCAGATCGTTACCGACTATATCCAGAGACTGATCGAGTATCCCTCTGCACTGCAGGTGCTGGATTTTGCCGGAGGCCTGGTACAGCTGGTCGCGATGAAGGCCCTCAAGGGCGGTCCATTGGTTGGTCATGAAATTCGGGAGTTGCGCAATCACTTACCCGGTATCGACAGCCGGGTAGCTGCCATCTATCGCCAGGACCGGCCAATTCCGCCAGAGGGCAACACCAGAATAGAAGTCGATGACGAGGTCTTCTTCATTGCAGCCAAGCAGCACCTGCGCACGGTCATGGGTGAGTTGCGCAAACTGGAAAAGCCGGTGCGACGAGTGATGCTCGCCGGCGGCGGTAATATCGGTCGGCGGCTGGCAGAAAGCCTCGAGACCCGTGGCTTTTCGGTCAAGCTCATTGATCACAACCCGGCGCGCAGTCGCGAAGTAGCAGAACACCTGCAAAAAACCATCGTCTTGCTGGGTGACGCTGCGGACGAAGAACTGCTGATCCAGGAAGGCATTAGTGACACCGATGTCTTTTGCGCACTAACCAACGACGATGAGGCCAATATTCTGTCAGCGATGCTGGCCAAGCGCCTCGGCGCACGCAAAGTCATGTCCCTTATCAATCGTGGCTCCTATGTCGACCTGGTACAGAATGTCGGCAACATGGACATCGCCATCTCACCACAGCAGGCGACTATCGGCTCGCTGCTGGCACATGTGCGTCGCGGTGATGTGGTTGCCGTTCATGCATTACGCCGCGGCGCGGCGGAGGCCATCGAGGCGGTCGCGCACGGGGACGCGAATACGTCCAAGGTGGTGGGACGCGCGATTGAAGATATCAAGTTACCGCGTGGCGTGACCATGGGTGCCATCGTTCGCGGCAAGGAAGTGTTAATGGCCCATCACGACACCGTAATCGAGTCCGACGATCACGTGATTCTGTTTCTGGTCGACAAACGCCATATACCCGACGTGGAAAAACTGTTCCAGGTGTCGTTCGGCTTCCTCTAACCATGCAGCTCATTGTGATACTGCGGGTGATGGGCCTGTTGCTGATGACCTTCAGCACCACCCTGCTACCACCGCTCTTCGTATCAGCGTTTTACCATGACGGCGCCCATTTCGCGTTTGCGACACCACTCTTTATTTTACTGATACTTGGCCTGCTATTGTGGTTGCCGGTGCGCAACAAGCGTCGTGACATTCGTGTGCGCGACGGCTTCGTCATCGTTACCATGTTCTGGGTATTACTGGCACTGAGCGGTTCGCTGCCATTATCACTGGCGCACCATCCTCACCTGACCTTTACCGATGCCTTCTTCGAGTCCATGTCGGGACTGACCACTACCGGCGCGACGGTGCTCACCGGTATCGACGAACTACCCGAATCGATTCGCTATTATCGACAGCAACTGCAGTGGCTGGGCGGCATGGGTATCGTTGTACTGGCGCTCGCAGTGATGCCCATGCTTGGCGTCGGTGGTATGCAGCTATACCGCGCCGAGACACCTGGCCCGCTAAAAGACACGAAGCTGATGCCACGCATCTCGGAAACCGCCAAGGCGCTATGGTATATCTATCTGGGTCTAACCATTGCCTGTGCACTGGCGTACTGGCTTGCCGGCATGACGGTGTTCGATGCGATTGGTCACAGTTTTTCCACCATCGCGATCGGCGGTTTTTCCACCCACGACAAAAGCATGGGCTATTACGATAACCCTGCGATCAGCTCTGTCGCTGTTGTGTTCATGCTAATGGCAGGCATCAATTTTGCGCTGCATTTCAGTGCCTGGCGCCATCGTAGTGTGAAGCCCTATTTTCTCGATGCCGAGGTGCGGGCATATTTGCTGATTCAGCTTGCCGTCGCCGCTGTCACCTGTGGAACGCTGCTCGCGTTGAGTCACTTCGATCGCTGGCAGGACACCCTGCATCACGCCGTGTTCCAGGCAGTGAGCATCGCGACCACCACCGGCTTTGTTACCACCGGGTTCCACCACTGGCCCCTGTATCTACCTATACTGTTGATCACCGCCGCGTTCGTCGGCGGATGCGCAGGCTCAACAGCAGGTGGCATGAAAGTGATACGCGCACTGCTACTGTATAAACAGGGGATTCGGGAAATATTTCGTCTGGTCCATCCGGCCGCGATCTATCCGGTCAAAATCGGCGGCAAGCCGACAGATGATGCGGTGTTAAATGCAGTCTGGGGGTTCTTTTCACTGTATGTCGTCAGCTTCGCCGTGCTATCGCTGGTGATGATGGCCACTGGCATTGACCTGGTCACAGCATTCTCGGCGGTAGCCGCATCGCTCACCAATCTTGGTCCCGGCCTGGGTGATGTTGCCAACAGTTACGCGGACCTGACGGTTACCGGCAAGTGGGTGTTGTGTTTCGCCATGCTGCTTGGGCGCCTGGAACTCTTTACACTACTGGTGTTGTTTACCCGAACCTTCTGGCGCAACTGACAGTTACTAGCGCCAAAGGCGTATGCGCTTGTCCTGCCCGGCTGTGGCCAGCACCTGGCCATTGGATGCCATTAACAAAGACGTTAGCCCCTTGTGTTCGGTTTTCAGTTCTTTGGCCAGCACGCCCTTGTCGACATCCCAGACCTGGATCACATCGCCATCGCCGGCGGCGAACAACCACTTGCTATCGGGACTGAATTGCAGTGCCTTGAGTGCACCAGGCACACCAGCGATCAGGCGGTCATTGACGTCAATGCCGGTATCCCAAAGCTTCAAAAAGGCCTGGGGACCACTGCTGGCAAGCCAATGACCATCGGGAGAATACGTCAATGCATCGATCGACTCGCCCTCCCTGGCGCCAAAGAATTTCGCGATCTCGCCGCCATTGGTAGCAGCAACGATGTGAATTTCGCCACGACGATCCGCCGTTGCGATAAGGCGATTGTTGCTTGAAAAGGTAATCGCATTGATCTCGTCAGGCATGTTATTTACACGATGCACCAATTTCGCCTCGGGCACCTGCCAGACGTATATTGAAAAATTATCAGTGACGGCAGCAAGCATCTGACCGTTCGGCGAATAGCACAGCAGGCGCACGTTGCCATCGTGGTCGCTGATCCTGGCGATATCCTTCGCCTGATCGATATCATGCACATAGATTTCTTGTCCGACTGCCCACGCCAACTGGCCGCCATCCGGTTTCGCGGCGATAGCGCGAACGAATTGGCCGGCGTTACCCAGCTTATGCAACGACTGGCCAGTTACTGTGTCCCACAGGCGAACGTGGCCTTCACTATCCAGCGATGCCAGCGCGTCGCCGGCTCGAAGAAACGCGAGCGAAACAACCTCGGCCCGATGTCCCTTTAATGTTTGACTAACGACCTTGTCGACTTTAAATGGAGCCATAGCAACCGGCGCTGGCCCCTGGTCTGCCGGCTCAATCGACGCCGTATTGGCAACTGTGGGTTTCGGTTTCGGTTTGATGCGCAGGCCCCACTTGTCATACAGCGTCGCATCCAGCCCATCGATACTGGCGCTAACACTTTTCGTGGTGGTGTCACGGATGTGATCGATGCGGTCGAACAACTCCGGCTCGGAGATGACTTCGAACTGCACCATCAACTTGACGCCGAATGTTGCCAGCGCCGGAACCAGCACGAAAGCGAAAATGAGTTTTTCCAGAAAACCGCGGGTTTTCTCTTTCCGCGTATAGGTCATCGGCGATCCGACGTCGGGAATCAGGTCCGGACGGTAGTTGCCGGAAGGCCGGATCACTTTTTTGCCATCATCCTCGGTGATGCGTTGCCCCATTAATGCCTTTTGCAGCAGCTGTGCACTCTGCGGGCGCGCTTCGGGCATCAGCGCCATTGCCAGATCGACACTTTCGCGGATGTGTTTGGAGTAGATCGGGCGATCGAATTCGGTTGCTGGCATATACGGGTCTACCAACTTGGCCTGCTTCGCCTGATAGCGCTTCAGCGAGTCCGCGGGCGCCTTGCCGGTGATGCACCGGTACAGCGTTGCGCCCATGGAATAGACATCGCTCCAGGGCCCGGTTTCACCGATGCCGGGGTATTGCTCGATCGAGGAGTAAGCCGGGGTCAGGGCAATCTTGCCGGTCTGCTCGCCATCAGTCTTGGCCTGGCGCGCCGACCCGAAATCAATCAACATCGGCTGGCCGTTACTGCGCAAATAAATATTGTCGGGCTTGATATCGAGATGAAGCAGGCCGGCATCGTGCACTGCCTGCAGGCCACTCAATACCGGGATAAAGACATTGAGCAGCATCTGTTCATTGAGGTAGCCGCCGCTACGCTTGAGATAAACATCAAGGCTCTCGCCTTCCTCATACTCCATCACCATGTAGGCGGTAGCGTTGGCTTCTACAAAGCGCAATACCCTAACGATGTGCTGGTGTTTGAACCTGGCCAGTGCCTGCGCTTCCTTCAGGAATTCCTGCAGTCCCCACTGGAAGTCGGCGACCCCATTGGTAAACGGTCGAATGGTATTTTCAGCTGCACGCGTGGCGACCGCTTGGGGGAAATACTCCTTGATCGCAACCGTGGCACTAAGCTTGGTATCGCGCGCCTTGTAGGTAATCCCAAAACCGCCTTTTCCCAGCACGCTCTCGATCACGTACTCGCCAAGCTGATAACCTACCGGCAAGGCAATGTTGGTTTGCGGTTTCATGGTAGCCGACATGGCTGGATCCCTTCTTCGCCTACGTACCGGCGCACGAATTTAACCGGGGTAAATCCCCCGGCACCTATTAAAACTATATAAACAAACTGGAGAGTTGCAACGAAGAATCGCTGAAAATTCAGGCCCGGATTAGCGATAGAAATCCGGCTCACCGGGCGGCCGGGTCTTGAACCGTTTGTGCACCCAGAAGTATTGCTCCGGCATTTTACTTACTGCCTTTTCAATTTCTTCGTTCATACGCCGGGCATCGGCGATGGCGTCATTGGTCGGAAAATGCTCCAGCGGAGGCTTGAAGATAATCTCGTAGCCACGCCCCCAAGACAATTGCCGGGTAAAACAGGGGATTACCAGGGCATCGGTAATTTTTGCCAGACGCCCCAGCATCGTGATAGTGGAGGCGGGCACCCCGAAAAAGGGGATGAACGCCGCGTTTTTCGTGCCCGCATCCTGATCCGGGATATAGTGCAGGAGCGCGCCCTTTTTAGCTTCCTTGATGGCAGCAGTAATACCCTCTCTCATTTCCACCATCGTACCTTTGAAGCGCTCACAGCTGAGCTTGCCCGCGCGGTCAAACACCGGGTTGCGCAACGTGCGGTAAATATCCACCACGGGCGTATCAATCGACAGAAAGATGCCGCCTATCTCGACCGAGACGAAATGCGCCACCAATAATATTACCCGTCGGTTCTCTGCCAACGCCTGATCGAGGTATTGGCGATCACGTGTGCGACACAAACGTTTTAACCGTCTGGCACCGGCAAACCAGGCGAGAGTTGTGCCTAGCATAGCCTGACCCGCCGACCGGAAGTGGCGCCGTACCAACTTTTTGCGCGCATCATCGGTAAGTTCAGGAAAACAGGCATCGATATTGCGTTGCGCGATTTCACGACGGGAAGACAACAGTCGGTAGCTTAGTTCGCCGATAGCGCTACCGATCAGCGCAAGAACCGGTAGAGGCAACATCGCGATGAGGCGCAAGGTCAACAGGCCAAGCCAGCTGGGCCAGTAGCGCGGATGCAGCAACCGACGCTGTATCAGCTTACTTCTTGCCATAGGGGGATGGCCCGCCATCCGGGCGTGTTTTAAACCGGCGATACGACCAGAGGTACTGCTCCGGATTCTCGCGCACGGCTTGCTCAATGATCAGGTTTACCCGGGTGGCGTCCGCAACGTCATCGCCGGTGGGAAAGTTTTCCAGGGGAGGCAGTAGTTCGACCTCGTACCCCTTGCCGTCGGTGCGAATGCGACTGATCATCGGAATTACTGCGGCTCGCGTTACGCGCGCGAGCTTGGCAAAAGCAGTATAGGTCGCCGCCGGGACACCGAAAAATGGCGCGAAAACAAAATCGTCTTCGGCGCGATCCGGGTCCTGATCAGGCAGGTAATAGAGAAAGTAGCCTTCGCGTACCGCCTTGATTACCGGCTTCAGGTTTCCATAGCGCTCGACCACCATACCGCCCAGGCGCGTGGTTGCATAACGCAGTGCCTGGTGCAGCATCGGATTTTTTGGTTTGCGGTATAGGCCGATGCCCGGGTAGAACAATGAAACATAGATTCCACCATGCTCCAGAAATATGAAGTGTGGCGCCAGAAATAATACGCCCTGTTTGTTTGCCACCGCTGCATCGATATATTCGCGTCCCTTGAATGTAAACAGGCGCTCGAATCGCTTGCGAGATCCGAACCAGGACATGCCAAGTGATAAAAATGCGCGACCCATATAATGGTAATAACGTCGACGAAGGTGTTCGCGTTCGCCGTTAGACAATTCCGGAAAACACATTGCCAGGTTGGTTTTGATGGTCGTCGTGCGGTGCAGCCGAAACGCGATTTCGCCAAGGGCCGGGCCCAGGTGCCAGATTGCCCACTGTGGCAAAAACGCGAACAGCCGAAACATGCCATAGGCAAGCCAGCCCAACCAGAAACGGGGCTGCCAGTAGTCCCGGAACCGCGGCGCCGATGAACTGTATTGCGCCCTGTCAATCATATGGGGATGGCTCGCCATTGGGTCGGGTGCGGAAATACTTGAAGGTCCACATGTATTGCTCCGGCGCGTCGGCCACCATGTCCGCCAGCGACCGGTTCATCCGAACTGCATCCGCTTCTGCGTTGTCACTTGGAAAATCAGGCAACGCCGGCTGAATCACGATGCGGTAACCTTCTTTCGCTGACAGGCGACGAACCGATGTCGGTAATACTCTGGCGTTGGTGAGTTTGGCCAACTTGTTCAAGGCAGTAATCGTAGCAGACTCGGTTCCGAGGAACGGCACAAAGATCGACTTCTCCGGGCCAAAGTCTTCGTCTGGCAAATAATAAAAACCATAGCCGGCATTGATCGCCTTGACGATCGATCGCATTCCTTTGTCGCGCAAGTACACCTTGCCGTTAAACCGGCGGCGTCCGTATGCCATTAGATAGTCACCGACTTCGTTCCGAATGGGTTTGATCAGGCCCACTTGCGGGTAGTAGCGCGAGATCGCCGGCCCCGCTATATCCAACGCACTAAAATGGCCAGTGAGTAAGATGACGTTGTGTCCGCTGTCGAGTGCTGCACGATAATGTTCTAATCCCTCGATCTGGATATAACGCTCAAGAAATTGCTTGCGCGCCCACCAGATCAAACCCATGTCGAGCAGGCATTGGCCATGGATTCGAAAATGCCGGCGTGCCAGTTGGTCGCGCTGATCAGCAGCCATCTCCGGAAAACACAGCTGAAGATTTACGTCCACAATATGGCGCCGCTTTTTGCTGCCAAGGCGAAACAGGTCGCCCATGCATGCACCGAGAAAACCGCTTACCGGTCTCGGCAACAACACGCCTAGACCTAGTACGGCCATCAACAACCAGGCCGGCCAGTTGCGGGGCGAGAAGAATCGAAAGCTGAAACGGGGGCGATAGTCCTCGGGCAAGGTTGTGTGATCGGTGTTGGAAGCGGTCAAGGACATGAACAACCTATTTAATAGGACAATTCCCGAAAATGCGAAAGCGGGGCATTATAACCATTGCCGTGCGGGGAAATCGGCTATTGTCTCGACGCAAGGCCCGAAAAAACCGTGAGAAAACAGGCCCACCCTAATCGCTTTGTTAGGTATAAAATAGACACTATTTCCCACTATTTGTATATAAAAGCGAAAAACACGCAGAAATAACCTATTTAACTTTAAAGTGGGAGTATTGTTCTAATTTAACAGCGCTAATCGATCTATGGTGGGTTTACAATGCTTGATACTGACCCAAAAATGGCGTTTCTATACGCCGGATGCTTCTCTGGATCAGCATATAATCTTGGTCCCAACGCCAGGCCAATTTGCGGGGTTTTTTATTGATTTCTTATGATTTGACCGAATCTATTGGTAAACTTGCCGCCTTCGTCGTTTCAACCCATTAATGAAAGGAACAATCCGCTAATGGCAGATAGCTATCTCTTTACCTCGGAATCAGTCTCCGAGGGTCACCCGGACAAAATGTGTGACCAAGTGTCTGACGCCATTCTTGATGCACTGCTGGCCCAAGACCCGAATTCCCGCGTTGCTTGCGAAACCCTGACCAAAACCGGAATGGTACTGGTGGCGGGTGAAATCACGACTTCTGCCAACATTGATTATGAGAGCATCATTCGCGATACGGTTAACGAGATCGGCTACACCAGCAGCGACATGGGTTTCGATGGTTCCAGTTGTGCGGTGCTAAATGCCCTGGGTGAGCAATCGGTCGACATCGCCATGGGCGTCGACGAAGGCGACGAGAAAGAGCAGGGTGCTGGTGATCAAGGTTTGATGTTTGGCTATGCCACCAGCGAGACGCCAGAACTGATGCCAATGCCTATTGCGCTGTCGCATCAGCTGGTAAAACGGCAAGCCGAAGTGCGCAAGAACGGCACGCTTGCCTGGCTGCGCCCCGATGCCAAGAGCCAGGTAACCGTCAAGTATGTAGACGGCAAGCCCGCCGGCATAGACGCCGTAGTACTTTCCACCCAGCACGCGCCAGAAATCGATCAGAAAGATTTGCAAGAAGCGGTGATGGAGGAAATCATCAAACCGGTTCTGCCCGCAGAATGGTTGAGTGCCGACACCAAGTACCACATCAATCCGACCGGTCGCTTTGTGATTGGCGGTCCGGTTGGAGATTGCGGTCTTACCGGTCGCAAGATCATTGTCGATACCTACGGTGGCATGGGTCGTCATGGTGGTGGTGCCTTCTCCGGCAAGGATCCGTCCAAAGTGGATCGATCGGCTGCCTACGCTGGTCGCTGGGTAGCAAAAAATGTCGTGGCTGCCGGTCTTGCCGATCGCTGCGAGATACAGGTGGCCTATGCCATCGGTGTCGCTGAGCCGGTTTCCATCCACGTGGATACCTTCGGCACCGGTCGTGTCGCCGATAGCGAAATTGCCAAGTGGGTGAGAGAACTATTCGACCTACGACCGAAGGCCATTGTTCAAGAGCTGGACTTACTGAAGCCGCGTTACAAGCAGACCGCCGCTTATGGCCATTTCGGCCGCACCGAGCCCGGCTTTACCTGGGAAGAAACCAACAAGGCAGCTGAACTGAAAGATGCTGCCGGTGTCCAGGCTGCCTGAATTCAACCTGGATAATCCGAAATTTAAAACTATCGTACTAACTTAACTACACTACTACACCGCCCTCCCGGGCGGCCCTTCCTCGAGGAGCGTTGCGACAGAACATTCTGCCAGGCTCGAAGAAGGCGCTTAGCAACAACGGCGCTCGTTCATTTTCTTAAGGAGTAGACGATGAACGCTGTGATCGACAGTAACTTCTCTGACTACAAAGTCGCCGATATTTCCCTGGCCGATTGGGGCCGCAAGGAAATGCAAATTGCCGAAACTGAAATGCCGGGCCTGATGGCGCTGCGGGAAAAGTACGGCAAGGACAAACCCCTTAGCGGTGCGCGCATTACCGGCTCGCTGCACATGACCATCCAGACTGCCGTGCTGATCGAGACCCTCGTCGCGCTCGGCGCCCAGGTACGCTGGTGCTCATGCAACATCTTCTCTACCCAGGACCACGCCGCGGCGGCGATTGCGGCCGAGGGCATTCCGGTTTACGCCTGGAAGGGTGAAACCCTGGAAGAATACTGGTGGTGCACCGAGCAGGTTCTCACCTGGCCTGATGGCGAAGGTCCGAACATGATCCTCGACGACGGTGGTGACGCGACCCTGCTGGTACATAAGGGTACCGAGTATGAAAAGGCCGGTGCGGTACCGGATGCCAAGGACAGCGACCCGGATGAATGGAAGGTGATTATCGCCACCCTCAAGGCCACGCTGAAGAACGACCCGAACAAGTGGACCAAGATCGGTCAGGGCATCAAGGGCGTTACCGAAGAAACCACCACTGGCGTGCACCGTCTGTACGAAATGTTCAAGGCAGGCGAACTGCTGTTCCCGGCGATGAACGTGAACGACTCGGTTACCAAATCGAAGTTCGACAATCTCTATGGTTGCCGCGAATCGCTGGTAGACGGCATCAAGCGCGCCACCGATGTCATGGTCGCTGGCAAGGTTGCGGTCGTCTGTGGTTACGGTGACGTTGGCAAGGGCTCTGCCCAATCCCTCCGCGGTCTTGGCGCCAATGTCTGGATTACTGAAATCGACCCGATTTGCGCGTTGCAGGCAGCAATGGAAGGTTATCGCGTGGTAACACTGGAAGAGGCGCTGCCTACTGCAGATATCTATGTCACCACCACCGGCAACAAGGACATCATTACCTATGATCACATGGCCAAGATGAAAGACCAGGCCATTGTTTGCAATATCGGTCACTTCGATAACGAGATCCAGGTCGACAAGCTCAAACAACACGAGTGGGTCAACATCAAGCCGCAGGTAGATCAGATCGTCTTCCCCGACGGTCACCGTATCACCCTGTTGGCGGAAGGTCGTCTGGTTAACCTCGGCTGTGCTACTGGTCATCCGAGCTTTGTCATGTCGAATTCCTTCACCAACCAGGTGCTGGCCCAGATTGAGTTCTTCACCAAACCCGACGAATACCCTGTCGGCGTCTATGTGCTGCCAAAGAAACTGGACGAGGAGGTGGCGCGACTGCATCTGGAAAAGATTGGTGTACACCTGACAAAGCTCACGAAAGAGCAGGCGGACTACATCGGCGTACCGGTCGACGGCCCTTACAAGCCGGACCACTACCGTTACTAGTCGCTGGCGGTTTGTTTCAACCCATAGTAGCGGATACCGCTAAACCCGGATCCGCTACTATTAGCCAGCCCCAACGGTAACCAACATGGCCAACAACAATCGACAATACAGTTGCGAGTTTTTTCCACCGCGCACGGACAACGGACGCGAGTCCTGGCGTGAGGCGTTAGCCGAACTGGTCAAGCTCAAGCCTGCGTATTTTTCCTGCACCTATGGTGCCGGCGGCACCACCCAGGAAGGCACTGCCGACACACTGAAGCAAATACTGGCGGCGGGGTTTCCGGCAGCGGCGCATATTACCTGTATTGGCTCTACCGAAGACAAGATCCGTGATTTGCTAAACCAATACAGGGAAATGGGCGTCAATCGCCTGGTTGCCTTACGCGGCGATCTACCGGAAGGCATGGCCGACCCGGGAGTATTTCACTACGCCGATGAGTTGATTTCGTTCATTCGCAAGGAGTCTGGCAACGACTTCCATATCGAGATCGCGGCCTATCCGGAGAAACACCCGGAGGCGGAAAACCTGCAGCAGGACATGGCGAACTTCAAAAAGAAGGCCCTGGCCGGGGCCGACAGCGCTATTACCCAGTATTTTTTCAATACCGATGCCTACTATCGCTTTGTTGATTCTTTACAGGACATGGGCGTCGATATCCCGATCGTGCCCGGCATCATGCCGATCACCAACTACAAGCAGATTGTCCGTTTTTCCGCAGCCTGTGGCGCCGAAATTCCGCGCTGGATCCTGACCCGACTCGAGGGTTACAACGACGACCTGGAATCCATCCGCGCGTTTGGTCTCGATGTGGTGACTGCCATGTGCGAGCGCTTGCTGGAGCAGGGCGTGCCGGGCCTGCATTTCTATACCCTGAATCGGGCAGAGCCGACGTCGACTATCTGGAGAAATCTCGCATTAACCTGAATGGCCTGAGCCTCAGGTCGCGAGCTTGACTCGCTGTTCCACTCGCCCCGCGCGATCATGCGCCACCTGCACGACTACCGTTGAACCGGCCGGTGCACGCACTACCCATTCGGCCTGTGCCAGGTTGTCGGTTGGGTCCGCCGGGCGGGAACCAAAAGCAAATGGTGCCACCGACTTGTGTGACCAACCTTCCAGCTGACCAGCCTCTTGTCTAGCTTTGCCGCTGACCAGTTCGGCTTCATCTCCCAGCGTGAGTTCGAAGCGAACGTCGCGAACGATCTTTTCGGTGCGCGCCTTTTTGGTAATGTCCGTCGGCAACCAACCTGTGTTTTGCGCTGCCGCACGGAGCCGCCAGAGATCGTCACCCAATGGCAACGCCTCAACCCGGGCTAACTCGAGTCTTGGATGAATAAGAGCGTGCCATAAAAGCCATTCTGCAACCGGTTTGACTTCGGTCTCCAGCTTCTCCGTTGGCGGATTCCAGAAACTGAACAACAGGTCCCAGCCACCCAGCTCGACCTTGCCAAGCTGAGGATGGTCGAAGGTATACCAGTCGACGTATCCCTGCCCGTGTAGTTGTTCGTCGCTCCACTTCAGAAGCTTGATGTCATCTTCCAGCGGATGATCCCGATACCACTCGATCAGGTGATAGTCGCTTATCCCTGCCTGGCGTTGAGGACTCCACAACTCCACGGTCCATGCAAGACAACCCAACTGCTCATACGCCCAGTCGTCCATGGCGCCGGTAATAACTTCCTGCGGGTGATAGCGGAAACCGTGGTATGCGGACAGGGCAGGGTAGCCGGTGAGCAATGTGCCCTTACGACCAACCTGGTCAAACACCCAGCGATCTTCGGCAGGCAACTGGTCGTCATCCTTGTAGGACAGCGGTCGTAGCAACGCGCCGCTATACGAGTGCAATGAAATGGCACTGCAGATATTTTTATGCTGCGTTATGAAATCGACTGCGGCCCGTACCTCGGGCTCTGATACCGGATAGGCGCCAGCGCCCGCCTGATCATGCTCGCCGCGCCAGGCAGCCGGAAAGTTGCGATTCAGATCGAGGTTTTCGGCGCGCTTTTCGGCGGGCAGGTTGATGCCATCATAGTTACGAATTTCCCCCTCGGGCAACAGACGAAAGTACTGGCCACCGCTTTCGGCCGG
>JAJDNE010000055.1 GCA_022340825.1 Acidiferrobacterales bacterium
ATGCATCGGCGGACGCTGGTTGTTGGCTTCCAGTATCGCCTGCCACGATTCGGGATATTGATCACGAATCTTTCTAATCAGCCAGCCAGGGTGGTCGTATCTTGCCTCTTCATCGTTGCAAGCCTGTTGGTACAGCGTTTCGTGTTCCCGCTGCGCCCGACGCAAGCAGGCATTGACCAGTCCGCTGGCCCAGTTTTTTTTAAGCGCACGGGTTACCGCGACGGTTTCGTTGACTGCCGCATGTGCCTTGGTTTCCATATAGGCCAACTCGTACAGGCCAACGAGTATTAATAGGTGTATATCGTAATCATGGTCCTTCAGTGGTTTCTTAAGGAGTTGCCCCGCAACTGCATTCAACAAGTAGTAATGGCGCAACACTCCATAAAGCAATTCCTGTAGCCACGGCCGATCCCGGCTATCTCCAAGGGCGGTCAGTGCCGCATCCAATGGTTGCCCATTTTCCGTGATTTGTCGCAGGGCCTTGACGGCTAGCAATCGAGGATTGGCAGGTTTCGATGGCATGGTCGAATCAGGCTAGTTAAGGCGTTCACCGGTATTGAGCGCATGGCCATTGAGAAATTCACGCACGGATTGTGGTTTGCCGCCGGCAAGCTGTAGACGCTCAATGCGCAGTTGACCACTGCCGGTCGCCACCACGATGCCGTCGCTATCCGCCCGCACGACTGTGCCGGGTGCTTTGTTGATCGGCGCATCCATCGCCGTTACCTGACGCAAACGCAGTTTACGCTCACCCCATACGCAACTGCTGCCGGGCCAGGGCTCAAACGCCCGAATCTTGCGGGCTAGCAGGTCCGCTGGTTGTCGCCAGTCAATTGCGCCTTCGGCCTTTTCAAGTTTCCTGGCGTAAGTGGCCATCGACTCATCCTGAGGTTCTGCAGTGAGTTCGCCGGATTCCAGTTTTGCCAGTGCCGATACCAGCGCCTCGGCCCCAAGTGTTGTCAGGCGATCGTGCAGGCTACCGCCGGTGTCATCGGGCAGGATAGGGGTGCTCGTCTTCAGCAGCATGTCACCGGTATCAAGGCCGGCGTCCATTTGCATGATGGTGACACCAGTCTCGCTGTCGCCCGCCTCGATCGCACGCTGGATCGGTGCGGCGCCGCGCCACCTCGGCAGCAATGAGGCATGCACATTCAGGCAGCCGAATTTCGGAATAGTGAGTATTGATGCCGGCAAGATAAGACCGTAGGCCACCACGATCATGGCATCGGCATTAAATGCCTTCAGCTGCTCCGCCTCGTTTTTCAGGGTCTCGGGCTGATAGACCGGGAGATGATGGTTTAATGCGCAGACCTTGACCGGGCCTGGTTGCAATTTACGCCCGCGACCGGCTGGTCGATCGGGCTGAGTGTAGATGGCGGCTATATCATGACCGGCGGCAATCAATGCCTCCAGACATGGGACCGCGAAATCCGGGGTGCCCGCGAAGATCAACCGCACGTCGAACCGTCCTAAAGCGCCACACGCTGGCGTTTTTGCAGTTTCTTGCCGATTCGTTGCTGTTTCAGGGGAGAGAGATAGTCGACAAAGACCTTGCCGTCGAGGTGGTCGATTTCGTGCTGAATACACACCGCCAGCAGGTCGTCCGCCGCCATTTCAAATGGTTTGCCGTTTTCGTCCATGGCCTGGACGCGTATGCGCTCGGCTCGCTGGACATTGTCATAGACTCCGGGTACCGACAGGCACCCTTCTTCCATGACAGTTTCACCATGTAAATCAGTAAGTTGTGGATTAATAAAGACCTTCAGATCGCTCTTGTCCGGGGTGATGTCGATAACGATCACGCGCTGGTGTACGTCAATCTGGGTCGCGGCCAGGCCGATGCCGGGTGCGGCATACATAGTCTCGGCCATGTCCTTTACCAGGGTGCGGATAGAGTCATCAAACACCTCTACGGGTTTTGCCACCGTACGCAATCTCGGATCCGGGTAATGTAGAATTTCTCGCAGGGCCATAATTTTAGAGCCGACCAGGTCGCCGACAGTTAGTTTCTATTCTTACTAAAGTGGTTTATTATCCGGTCAAATACGACTGAATAACAAGAAAATTTTCCTTTTCTGGTACCTTGGATTTGAGTCCCCGCTTGGCTACACTGAAAGCCAGGCATAATAAGGAAGACCACCAATGTCGGGCAATTTTAGCCGTTTTTTAATCCTCGTGTTGAGTATTGCTGTGTTTGGCGCAGGTGCAGTGCGCGCCGACACCGTCGAGCTTAAAGAAGGACACCCCGATCGCTATGTCGTGGTCAAGGGCGATACCCTCTGGGATATCTCGGCGCGTTTCCTGAAAAGCCCCTGGCACTGGCCGCGAATCTGGAAAATCAATCAACAGATCGCCAATCCCCATCTCATTTATCCCGGTGATGTCATCGTGCTGACCTACGGCGCGGACGGCCAGCCAATGTTGAGCGTGCAGCGCACTGAGAAGCTGGCGCCACCAACCACCGAGACTCTGGAAGGTGCGCCACCAACCACCGAAACGATGGGCGACGGTCGTACGGTCAAGTTATCGCCGAAGGTGCGGGTTGAGTCGCTGGAGAGCGCTATCCCGACGATACCACCAGCCGAGATTGCGCCATATTTGAGCAAACCCCTGGTCGTTGGCAAAACCGAGCTGGATCAAGCCGGTTATGTCACCATCGGCCTGGACGATCGACTGATTCTGGGTGCCGGCAGTGAATTCTATGCCCGCGGCATCAACAGTCGTGAAGAAGAATACAAGATATTCCGCCAGGGTGACGAACTGCGCGACCCGGAGACCGGCAAGGTACTGGCATGGGAGGCCGTTGACCTTGGCGACGCACGCCTGCTTGAGCCTGGTGATCCGGCCAAGTTGGTGATTATTGCCGCCCGCCAGGAGATACAGCCACGAGACCGACTGCTGGTTTCGCCGAAACAGGAGGCGTTACCCTACTACGCACCGCGACCGCCGAAGACCAAGGTCAGGGGCTGGATTCTGGCAGCCGAAAACGCAGTTGCCGAGATTGGCCCCAATGTTGTGGTTGCGCTAAGCGTCGGCCGTAAGGACGGGGTCGAGGATGGCAATGTGTTGCGGATAATGCGCCACGCCGGTAAAGAGCGTGATCCGGTAACGCGTCGACGTTATATGCTGCCTGAGGAAGAGTCAGGATTGCTCATGATCTTCCGCACTTTTGACGAAGTCAGTTACGCCCTGATAATGTCGGCGACTCAGCCGATTCATATTAATGATGCTGTGATTACGCCCTGACGCATTCGCGTTAGCGCCTACTGAACTCGAAACCGGACACGGATGTCGCGGTTAACAATGGTGAAACAGGATGCAACTCACCCCAACCCTGGAATGCTGGCTGCGACTCAGTCGGGCCCCCGGTGTCGGTAGCGCTACACTTCTGACACTACTCGAATCCTTCGGGTCCCCCGAAAACATCATTGGTGCCTCGCACATGCAATTGCGTCGCTGCATCGGCGACGAAACTGCCGTACTGGATGGCATCACTGCCGAACCCGACCCGGTACAACTCCAGTCAGATGTCCACTGGTTGCAGCAGGACGAGAGTCATCTTGTATCGATTCTCGACGAAGCCTACCCGCCGTTGCTGCGAGAGATTGCGGATCCACCGGCCTTACTTTATGTCCGGGGTGATCCGTCCCTGTTGTCGATGCCGCAACTGGCTATCGTCGGCAGTCGCAACCCGACTCCTGCCGGCGCCGAGAATGCCCGCGCCTTCGCCCGGGCCCTTACGGATAGTGGCCTCACCGTTACCAGTGGCTTCGCACTCGGCATCGATGCCGCCGCCCACCGCGGTGCGCTTGAGGGAAACGGTAAAACCGTGGCCGTGGTCGGCACTGGCGTCGACCGCGTATATCCGGCACGACACCATCAGCTGGCACACGAGATCGCCCGGCATGGAGCGATCGTTTCGGAGTATCCGCTTGGCACCCCACCGCTGCGGGAGAATTTCCCGCGACGCAACCGAATACTCTCGGGGCTAAGCCTGGGAACCCTGGTGGTCGAGGCGGCGCTGCGTAGCGGCTCGCTGATTACAGCAAGACTGGCGACCGAGCAGGGTCGCGAAGTATTTGCCATTCCCGGATCAATTCATTCGCCGCTTTCCAAGGGTTGTCATCAGCTGATACGACAGGGGGCCAAGCTGGTTGAAACCGCCAACGATGTCGTCGAAGAGCTGGCGGCGCTGGTAGGCTCGCTTCGACAGGTGAGCGCCGCGACCCTGGCAGCGCGCCCGGAGCAACAAAAAAATGAACTGCTTGAATACCTGGGATACGACCCGATTGATATAGATACGCTGGTTGAGCGTAGCGGATTGACGCCAGAAGCCATTTCCTCCATGCTGTTGGACATGGAGCTTGCTGGCGAGGTGCAAACCTGTGCAGGAGGCAAGTACCAACGCATACATGCGTAAAGGTTTATGATGAAAGAAAGTGAAAGCATGTTCGATGTATTGATGTACCTCTTCGAGAACTACATGGAAGAGGGCTCCGAGTTTTCTCCCGACCACGACTCCCTTGTATTTGAGCTGACTGAAGCCGGATTCCCCAGCGGCGAAGTGAACAAGGCCTTTTCCTGGCTGGAAGACCTGACCAATCTTCGCAATAATGAATCCGAGTTACCGGAATCACCGCGTAGTGATTCATTTCGAATGTATTCGCCCGAAGAGCAGGAACAGCTTGACCCGGAAGCACGCGGATTCATTATGTTCATGGAACAAAGCGGCGTGCTTGATGCGGTGACGCGCGAGCTGGTTATCGATCGCGTCATGGCGCTTGACCTGGATGGTATCTCGCTTGAACAACTCAAGTGGGTCATCCTGATGGTGTTGTTCAATCAGCCCGGTCAGGAGCATGCACACGTGTTGCTGGAAGACATTGTCTTTGACGAAATGGAAGGACATTTAAACTGAAATTACAGGTAAAGTTGTCCTGTATTTGTCTTTTCACCGAACCGTTTTCCCGACCCCGAATTTCCCCGGGCTTGACAAAGCCCACCCCCTGTCGTTGAAATGCGCCACAACCGATGACACAGGCGCTCAGTCGCGCACGATAAAATAGCACCAAACCAGACGATAATTGTTGATGGCAAAGAACCTTATAGTTGTTGAATCGCCGGCCAAGGCCAAAACCATGTCCAAGTATCTGGGCAAGGAATTTACTGCGCTGGCGTCCTATGGCCATGTGCGAGATTTAATCCCGAAGCAGGGTGCAGTCGATACCGAGCACGAGTTCGATATGAAGTACGAGCTCATCGAGAAGAACAAGAAACACGTCGACGCTATCGTCAAGGCGATGAAGAAGGCCGACGCGCTATACCTGGCCACTGACCCGGATCGTGAGGGTGAGGCAATTTCCTGGCATCTGGAAGAAATCCTGCGTGAACGAGGTGTGTTGGACAGTAAACCGGTACACCGGGTCGAGTTTCATGAAATTACAAAACGCGCAATTCAGGAGGCCATCAACCAGCCTCGCGATCTGTCCACGAATCTGATCAATGCCCAGCAAGCGCGTCGTGCTCTCGACTATCTGGTCGGTTTCAATCTGTCGCCGCTGTTGTGGAAAAAGATACGCCGTGGCCTGTCCGCAGGACGGGTTCAAAGTCCAGCCCTGCGCCTTATTGTTGAGCGCGAGGAAGAAATTGAAAAATTCGATCCACGCGAATACTGGACCATAGAGTCCGATCTTCAGGCGGAAGAAAAGAATTTCGTTGCCCGACTGACGCACTTTGAAAACGAAAAGATTGAACAGTTCACTATTGATAATGCCAAGCGTGCGGAAGAAGTCAGCAAGGCATTAACCGAGGCCGCCAATGGCAAGCTGCGCGTTGCCAGGGTCGACAAAAAGCAACGCCGACGAAATCCTTCACCGCCCTTCACCACCTCAACCCTGCAACAGGAAGCATCACGCAAGCTCGGGTTTGGCGCGCAGCGTACCATGCGCACGGCACAGCAACTGTATGAAGGCGTTGATATCGGCGGGGAAACCATCGGACTCATCACCTATATGCGTACCGACTCGGTCAATCTCGCGGCCGAAGCAATAGAAGAGATGAGAGAATTTATCAAGGAACGGTATGGCGCAGACAACGTGCCCGACGAGGTACAGGTCTACAAATCAAAATCCAAGAACGCGCAGGAAGCACATGAAGCCGTGCGTCCGACGTCGGTACAGCGTGTGCCGGAAGAAATTAAATCCCATCTATCAAGCGACCAGTTCAAGCTTTATGACCTGATCTGGAAGCGTACGGTTGCCTGTCAGATGATTCACGCGACGCTGGATACGGTAGCGGTTGATCTCGAGGCCAGCGCAGGCAACGTGTTCCGTGCTAATGGTTCAACAGTGGTCAAGCCGGGATTCATGACAGTTTACCAGGAAGGCAGTGACGACAAGGCCGGCGAAGACGACAAGGAAAAATTGTTACCACCGATGGAGGTCGACCAGCAGATTGAACTGACCGAGATTCGTCGGGAACAGCACTTTACCGAGCCACCACCACGATACACCGAGGCGAGCCTGGTGAAGACACTGGAGGCGCACGGCATCGGCCGGCCATCGACCTACGCCAGCATCATCTCGACGTTGTTGAATCGCGAATATGCGGTACTGGAAAAGCGGCGCTTTATTCCGACCGATGTTGGTCGCGTGGTTAACAAGTTTCTATCGGAACATTTTACCCAGTATGTCGATTATGACTTTACCGCCAAGCTGGAAGATGATCTGGACGAAGTATCGCGTGGCGAGCGCCAATGGAAGCCGTTGCTCAAGGAGTTCTGGTCTTCTTTCAAGGATCAGGTAGACAGCAAGGCTGACGTCGATCGTCCGGGCGTTGAACTGCTGGATGAAGAATGCCCCAAGTGTGGCAAGAAGGTCGCCAAGCGTCTTGGTCGTAATGGCTATTTTATCGGTTGTACCGGCTATCCCGAGTGTGATTACACGAGAAACGTTGACGAAGCGCCGGGGTCTACCAATGAACCGGAAGTAGTGGAAGGGCGCAGTTGTCCGAAGTGTGGCTCGGATCTGGTGGTCAAGCGTGGTCGCTACGGCAAATTCATCGGTTGCAGCAGTTACCCGGATTGTCGACACATGGAGCCACTGGAGCCGCCGGAAGACACGGGAGTAAAGTGTCCGGAGTGCAACAAGGGGCAGATGCTAAAACGCAAGTCTCGTTACGGTAAAATATTTTATTCCTGTGAACGGTATCCAGACTGCAAGTACGCTGTCTGGAATTATCCACTGAATGAACCCTGCCCCGAGTGCGGTCATCCGATGCTGACCATCAAGACGACGAAGCGTCGTGGAACAGAAAAGGTATGTCCGCAGAAAGACTGTAAATATGCCGAACCCTACGAGGGCGAGGATCCGGCGTTGGCAGAGAAAAGCGACGACTGATTCCGCATGATTCATCCGGCGTTTGGTCGGTGAATTTTGGCTACAATGTCTGTTATGCAGCAAATCAATCAAACCCGGTTTTGGCAACGCACAGTAGTGCCGGCCTGTTCGGTAGTCCCCGGGCACCGGCGATATCTTGCTGGTATCGGGACCCTCACAGTGTTGCTGACAATGTCCCTGTTGACTGCCTGCCTCGGCCCGGGTCGGCCTGAAGGTGGGCTCGGCGCTATCGTCAAATGGAAAAACCTGCACGGCTGGAACCAAGATCGATTGGCAGACGCGTGGCCGGCGTTACTCAGCAGTTGCAGCAAGCTTGAAAAACGGGACGACGTCTGGGGCGATCTGTGCCTGGAGGCGCGCCTGATGGGGCAGCCAAATGACGACGAGGCCCGTGCTTTTTTTGAAACCCGGTTCATCGCACGTCAGGTGGTGGCAGGTGATGATGAAAACGATGACGGTCTAATCACCGGCTATTATGAGCCGATGCTGGAAGGCAGTAAGGTCAAGACAGAACGTTTTCGTTACCCCGTGTATCGTCGTCCCGATGACCTGTTGATTATTGATCTCGGTGATTTGTACGAGGACCTGAAAGGAAAGCGTGTCCGTGGGCGACTAGAGGGAGACAATCGCGTGGTGCCGTATTTCAGTCGCGAAGAAATTGAAAACGGAGGCAATCCACTCAAGGGTCAAGAGATCGCATGGGTCGACGACCCGGTCTCGTTATTTTTCCTCCACATTCAGGGGTCGGGCGTAATTCACCTTCAGGACGATACCCTGCTCGCCGTTGGTTATCACGACCAGAACGGACATCCTTACTACGCAATCGGTCGCCGCCTGATTGAAGAAGGAGAGATCAAGCAGGAAGACATGAGTATGCAGGCGATACGTGAGTGGCTGATCAACCATCCGGATCGCGCTGCCGATTTGCTCAACAACAATCCCAGCTATGTGTTTTTTGATGTTCGACCCTCTACCGAAAGCGGGCCAATCGGTTCGCTTGGTGTGCCGTTGATTGCGCAGCGCAGCATTGCTGTGGATCGCCGTGTAATCAAGCTGGGTTTGCCGGTATGGCTGGACACCACGTTGCCTGCCGAAGATGCTGACAAGAAAGAAACCCCGCCGTATCGGCGCCTGGTATTCGCCCAGGATACGGGCGGCGCTATCAATGGCAGCATACGGGCAGACCTGTTTTGGGGGCGCGGACCACAAGCAGGCGAGTATGCCGGGCGCATGCGTCAGCCGGGATCGCTTTATGTGTTAACGCCGGTACAACGCAGTGCCGCCAATCGCCGGGCGGAGCCAGAAAGTGGTAAACGCGGTTCGTAGTCGCATCGATAAGACCTATCCCTGATTCAGCTCCAGCAGTTCTTCGCCGACCACCTGTCTGCGCCATCCCTGCAGCAGGATACTGTTGTCGTTGCCGCGAACGATGGCATCAACTTCCCTGCGCGCACCGAGTACCTGCGGCCTGATCTCAATCTCGTCAGCCCTGGCCTTCAGATGTTCCAGCAGTCGATCGCGTCGAACTGTCTGTTCCGGTGTTAACGGACCGGCGGCATCAAACAACGGCAGCGCTTCCCGGTGCAGGCCGGTTTCGATGGCGGCCAGCAACGCCTCGCCTTGCTGTTTGCGCATGGCATCAGACAAACCTCGTACCTCGTCCAGTTGGTCCAGGCGGATCGGGCAGGTCTGTGCCAGGTAGATTAAAAGCCCGTCTTTAGCCACCCAGTTTCTCGGCAGGTTGCGCTGCTTGGCGAGTCGTTCCCGCCAGGCTGCCAGCTCGCGCAGAACCCGTTGTTGCCGAGCTGGCAACGTGCGCCCTTGCTTAACGCGCAAATACGCCTGGTCCGGATCAATTTCGTAAAGCGCCACATCCGTCAGTCTGGCGTTGTCTTCCATCGCCCAGGCCAGGCGTTCTTTTTGTTGCAGTTGTTCGAACAGTACTGGATAGAGTTCACGCAGATAACGCACATCATCCGCGGCGTATTCGAGCTGGTCGTTCGGCAGCGGCCGTCGACTCCAGTCGGTGCGCTGATGGGCCTTTGGCAATACAGTGCCGGTGATGGCCTCGACCAGTGCAGCGTAGCCCAGCTGATCATCGTATCCCAAGAGTGCCGCAGCGATCTGGGTATCGAAAACCGGTGCCGGTGGCATGCCGCAAAGGAAGTGCAGCACCTCCAGGTCCTGTCGGGCGGCATGAAAAACCTTGATCAGCTCACGCTGATCAAGCAGGTCCCGGAGCGTGCTTGTGTCCTGCAGTGCCAGCGTATCGATGCAGTAGATCTGGCCAGCACCTGCAATCTGTAGCAGGCACAGCTCCGGGTAATAGGTCTTTTCGCGCATGAATTCGGTATCAATTGCTACCCAGGGCTGTGTTGCCAGTTCGTTACAGCAGGCGACCAGCTCTTCCTCATCTTCTATTAGCACGTAACTCATGGCTGATCGTCAGGCGAACCGGTAACAGGGGGAGAAAGGATGGTCGGTGGATTCGACGTGACGGGGAGCGCAGGGCACAGCAGGAAACATTCCAGTTGGATTTGCGATCATGATAACCTGTTCAGCGGACATTCACGAAATCCAGCGAATACTATTGCTCATTCAACAGACAAATGATTCACGCTCGCACGCGACTACAGGTTTTTGGCGTGCGCTGCCTGTCAGCCTGCTCGCCATGGTTGTCATGCTGTCTGGCTGCGAGTTACTGCGGGATGAGCCAACAAACCTGGCATTAAAAACTATTGAAACCTACGCGAATATGACCGATACGGAGTTTGTTGCTCAAAGCCGCCCACTTGCCATACGAGAGCGAGGATCACTTACCTATCTACGTGCGTTGCGCGAACAGGGCAGCAAACTCGGTTACCGCGTTGACAGCGTGGCGCGTGATAACCCGGCGCATCGTGGCGTGGTGGTAATCGTAAATGAAAGGAACCGGGTTGGTATCAAACAGGAAAGAGCCCGTTACCGGGTTGAATTGTCGCGCAACAAAAAAAAGACGTGGCAGGTCACGTCTTTTCAGCTGATCGAGTAGTACTAACTTGAATCTGCACATCGTCGGAATCTGTGGCACGTTTATGGGCGGACTCGCTTTGCTCGCGCGCGAACAGGGGCATGTCGTAACAGGTTCCGATGCCAGTGTTTATCCGCCGATGAGCACGCTGCTGAAAGAGCAGGGAATAAACATTACCGAAGGCTACAGTGCGGCCAATGTCAGCGAGGCCATCGATATGTTCGTTATCGGTAACGCCATGTCCCGCGGCAATCCCGAGGTCGAAGCAATTCTCGATCGCGGAATACCATATACTTCCGGCGCACAGTGGCTGGCTGAAAATGTGCTGGCCGGTCGCTGGACGATTGCCGTTGCCGGTACTCATGGAAAGACCACTACAGCAAGCATGGTAGCGTGGGTGCTGGAAGTGGCCGGGCTGTCGCCAGGCTTTCTCATCGGTGGCGTGCCCATCAACTTCGGTGTGTCGGCGAGATCAGGCCGTGCTCCATTTTTCGTGGTTGAGGCCGATGAATATGACACCGCCTTTTTTGATAAGCGCTCCAAGTTTGTTCATTATCGACCACGCACGGCAGTGTTGAACAATCTGGAATTCGATCATGCCGATATTTTCCCTGACATCGAAGCGATCAAAACCCAGTTCCATCATCTGGTTCGTACCGTACCGGCCAGTGGACGCCTGGTGGTAAACGCGACCGATACTGCACTGAAGCAGGTACTGGATCGAGGCTGTTGGAGCGAGCTTGAAACATTTGCCGGTGGTGGCCAGTGGCAGGCAAAACCGATGCAACCTGATTGCGGCAAGTTTGATGTCCTGTTTGAAGGCACGCGGATGGGGCAGGTGCAATGGCAATTGATCGGCGAACACAACATGCATAACGCGCTGGCGGCGATTGCTGCCGCGCGCCACGCCGGCGTCAGTCCCATCGATGCGATCAATGCGCTAGGCGAATTCAAGAATGCCAGGCGCAGGCTGGAAGTGCGCTTTCAAAAAGACGGGATCACAATTTACGATGATTTCGCACATCATCCGACAGAGATCGCTGCCACCCTCACGGCCTTACGCAACAGTGTTGGTGATTCACGAATCGTGGCTGTACTTGAACCCCGTTCCAATACTATGCGCATGGGTGTGCATCAGGCTGCACTGGCCGAGGCATTAACCAAGGCTGACGTCGTCGAATTATTCAGGCCAGCCAAGCTAGATTGGGATATTGCGGAGGTTGTCGCCTCCGGCGGCGGTAGAATTGTCGCCAGTGACAACATCGACACAATTGTGGATCGATTGGAAGAGATGGTGAAATCAGGCGATCACATCGTGATCATGAGCAACGGTGGATTTGGCGGATTGCACGACAAGCTGATTGAGCGGCTTTCGGTTTAGGCCGGAACTGTTGAGCGAACCGGCAATCAAATCAGGCATCCAGACAGGCAGAATTTCGAATGGAGTCCAGACTATGAAGCACAGTATCAAGACCGCGGCATTCCTGTTACTTGTTGCGCTGGCAAGTAGCGCGCAGGCGGAGAAATTCATTGCCGGCAAGGATTATGAGGAGCTGACTTTTCCGCAGGCAGTCGAGACCGGCAAACAGATCGAGGTGCGGGAGTTTTTCTGGTACGGCTGTCCCCATTGCTATGCGATTGAGCCCACCTTGAGTCATTGGCTTAAAAGCCTGCCGAAGAACGCGGCATTTATCCGTACGCCAGGCACCTATCGTCCATGGCAATTCCTGGGGCGGGTGTACTACACCATCGAGGTCCTCGGGTTGGTAGACAAACTGCACAAACCACTTTTCGATGCGATACATCGTGACAGGCGGAAACTCAATTCGCTCGATGAGGTAATTGCCTTTGTCGGTGAACACGGCGTGAAAAAGCAGGATTTTTTGAAGGCCTACAACTCCTTTGGTGTGCAATTGAAGATGAAGCGTGCGATTCAGGTCAATGCCGATTTTGATGTTCGGTCCGTGCCCAACTTTGTTGTTGACGGAAAATACCGTACCAGCGCATCCCTGGCCGGCAGTGAAGAACGTGCGATGCAGGTACTTGATTATCTTATAAAAAAAGCGGCCAGGGAGCGAAAGACATAAGGCTGCTCTGAAAAAGTAGTGACATGAAAAGAAACTGAACTTCGATACGGGAACTGGCTCTATAAAAACATGTAGCCGAATATCAGGAGAATCATGGAATGAAGGCCGCCGAGTTGTTTATTAAGTGTCTGGAAAACGAGGATGTCGAATACATCTTCGGGATTCCCGGCGAGGAAAACCTCGATGTCATGGACGCCCTGCTTGATTCCAATATCAAGTTTGTCACCACCCGACATGAACAGGGCGCGGCTTTCATGGCCGATGTCTATGGTCGGCTGACAGGCAAGGCCGGTGTCTGTCTTGCCACCCTTGGCCCGGGAGCGACCAACCTGGTTACCGGTGTCGCAGATGCCAACATGGATCATGCACCGTTGGTTGCCATTGCCGGCCAGGCGAGCACGCAACGACTGCACAAAGAGTCACACCAGGTGCTGGATCTTGAAGAGATCTTCCGCTTGATTACGAAATACTCTTCGCGCTTACTGACGCCCAATATCATCAATGAAGTCGTGCGGAAGGCGTTCAAGATCGCGGAGGCAGAAAAAACCGGCGCTACGTTTATCGAGTTTCCGGAAAACATTGCAGAAATGGAAATCGATGATGTACCGCTTCCAGTCAAGCATACATATCCACCGGAGCCGCCAATAGAAAAAGTGGAGCTCGCAGCTGAATGTATTTCCAGCGCACGCAACCCGATTATCCTTGCTGGCAATGGCGTGGTTCGCAGCAAGGCCTGGAAACAGCTGGCTGAGTTTTCCGAAGAACTGCGCATACCTGTTGCCAATACCTTTATGGCCAAGGGCGTGGTGCCATTCAGGCATTCGATGGCACTGGGCAGCGCCGGTTTGCAGGCCAATGATTATATCAGCTGCGGTTTCAACAAGGCGGATGTCATTCTTTGTATTGGTTACGATCTTGTGGAATACCATCCCTACCTTTGGCATCCGACCAAGGATCGCACCATTATTCATATTGATAACACGCCGGCGGAAGTCGATGCCTACTATCCGGTCAAGGTGGGTGTGGTCGGTGACATCAAGCACTCGCTGTTGCGAATCAAGCAGATGGCTAATCCGCATCCGGGTAGCGCCATGCGTGCGTTGCGCGAAGCCCTGATCGAGGAAATGAATCAGCAAAAGGATGACCCGGCGGTACCAATGAAGCCGCAAAAAATTATCTGGGATTTACGTACAGCGATGGATCTTGAAGGTATTGCCATTTGTGATGTCGGTGCACACAAAATGTGGATGGCGCGCATGTTTCGCTGCGAGTATCCCAATACCTGCATTATCTCCAATGGCTTCGCCAGCATGGGCATCGCCGTGCCGGGTGCGATCGCCGCGAAGCTGGCGTTTCCCGACCGGCAGGTTGTGGCAGTCACCGGCGATGCCGGTTTTATGATGAACTCCCAGGAAATAGAAACCGCCATGCGGCTGAACACGCCCATCGTGATCCTGATCTGGAACGATAGTGGCTACGGCCTGATCGAATGGAAACAGATGAACCAGTTCGGTCGAAAGTCCAACGTGGACTTCACCAACCCGGATTTCGTCAAGTATGCCGAGTCGTTCGGAGCCAAGGGTTATCGTGTGGAGAAGGCGGGTGATCTTGAGGCGATACTGGAGACCGCGCTGGCGGATAACACGGTCAGCATAATCGATTGTCCGGTTGATTACCGGGAGAATCTCAAGCTTACTGACCAGCTTGGTTCGCTGGTCTGCCCGGTCTAGCCAGCGTTTGCCCGCCTAACGCGTTTTATCCTGAGTGCCCAGGAGCTGCATTGCCAGCGGCCGGAACTGAAGCCCATAAAGAATCTGCAGGTAGCGCTGTGTTTCCGAACGCTCAAGGTCGCTGACATATTTCCAGAAGCCATAAATACGGGACAAGGTCATCATGCGCTCAGCATAGCGCTTCCATGTGTAACGTGATTCAACCCGTTCCATGCCACCGTCTGATATCTGTTGCCAGTACACCGGGTCGTCTTTGCAGCGCCTGAAGAAGTCGGCCAGTTTCTGAGCAGCCACTTCGCCATGGTTGGGGTCGATATGAAAGCCGGATATCCCGTCTTCAATGATTTCCAGTGGCCCGCCAAAACAGGTCGCGAATGTCGGCAGTCCGGAACCCATGGCCTCGATAACGGTCAGGCCGAATGCTTCAAACAGGGCTGGCTGGGCAAAGGCAGAATGTTTGTCCGCAAGAAATCGATAAAGCTCACCGGCCAGCGGTTTGTCCAGATAGGTGCCCAACCAGCGCACCTCCTGATCAAGTTTGTATTTGTCCATCAGCGAATGCATGCGCTCGATCTGCGCGCGCTCTTCCTTGTCTGAAGACTCGTCTATGTCGATGTGTCCGGCAATTACCAGCAGGTGGGCCTGCTCCCTCAATTCCTTGCTGGCGCCATACCACTCGACCAGACCGGTAATATTCTTGATTTGATCCAGCCGGGCCATGGTAAAGAGGATAGGTTTTTCAGTATCACCCAACTGCCCGCGAAAAGGCCGACCGGGATCGTCAGCATAGAGCAGCTTTTCAATATCGGGCTGCAGGTGAGTGAATCGCCGATCGCTGTGTTTATAAGAAAAATATACGTCTGCGTCGGCGCCGGGTGAAACGATGTTGAATTTGGGATCATAAACATCGATGCCCTGGACGACACGGTACAAGCCCGGCATGGAAAACGTAGTGTAGCTTTCGTATTGGCCGACGCTGTCATCGGTACCGGCAATCTCCTGATAGGTGCTGGCAATGATAAAGTCCGCGGTGTTCATGGCGATCAGATCAGCCGTGAATTGACAGGAAAAATGATACTGCGACTCGTTCTCTTGCCAGTACAAATCGGACAACAGGTATTTAGTTTTTTCGAGCGCATGCGCGATATTGCATTGTGTTACGCCCAGCCGTTGTGACATTAGTGATGCAACGAGATTGCCATCCGAGTAATTTCCCACGATCAGATCCGGGCGACCGTTGATTTCAGCGAGCAATTCCTTTTCAGCATCGATCGAATACCGTTCGAGATAAGGCCAGATTTCAAAGCGCGAGATCCAGTGGGGAATAGTTACACCATCCGGGCCGCGAAACGGCACCCTGAGAATGCGCGCGTTGCGGGTGCCGGCGATCGGTTCGATACGCTCGTTACATGTCGTTCCGTCTGCTTCGGGGATCAGGCGCGTGAGCACTACGATCTGTGGTTCGATGTCCAGCCCCTGTTGCAACAGGCGATCATGCATCTCGTGCTCCAGTGCACGCACCTGATCCAGTATGTAAACAACCTGGCCGCCGGTGTCGGGTCGACCCAGCACATTTGACTGACCGAAATAGCCATGGGGCGAGAGGATGGCCAACGAGAAGATCATCGGGATGCGGCTCAGGAAGTTTTCCAGATTGTCCGGCGATGGTGCCTCAAGAATATCCAGCAGCAGACGCATCGACTCACGCACGGTTTTCCGGTTGTTGCCCCAGCCGGCCTCGAAACCCAAACTGCGTAATTCCGGGTGGAGATCATCCCAGCCAGTGTCATCAGGACCGCTGCGCAGATATCGGTCGGCCTGCCGCAGTGCTGCCCGCAGGTCATCGACTTCGTGAAAAGTGCCGCTAAGCATGAGCTGCTGGTCGCGATAACGGTGAACCTGTAAAAAAGCCATCAGTCGGCGGTTAGCGGAGGCAAGATCCTCGAACAGGCGACTGGACAGGCGCCGATTTAGAAACTCGACGCCTCGACCAATGGAGTCGGTTTCGTGGAGTTTGTAGAACTCACGCGAAAATGGCGCCAGGTCTATCTCCAGCACCCAATCGTCTTCCTGCGTACCGACCGCAAGTCGCTCCTTGAAACGCAGGAAATCCTCAACCGCTATCAGTTCGCTATCCAGCGATTCGTTATGAATACGAATATAGATCCATCGTGCTGTTCTGGGGCGTAAGGCCAGGCAAGTCCACGCGCTATCCAGTGCCGCTTCCTGGCACCAGCTCACCATGTTGTAAAGCGGGCTTTTTTGCATATCACTATCGCTATCCTGATAAACGGCAGCGAAGGCATCGAGCAGATCACTGCGCAACAGAAACTTGCGTTCCAGTGATTGCAGGTAATGAATGAAACGATGTACGGATACACGATGTTCGATCATGTATTCCTGCGCATCCCCAAGTGGATGACTTGAACTACTCATTGAATTTCACCGTTCCATTTACTGATAAGTTCAGAATAAATCGCCTTGTCCTCAACAATTGCGCCCTGTACACCAACAATGACAGACGCGAATTGCTGAGCTCTTTCAAGCATAGGCTGAATCGGCCAGTGTGACAGCAGGCCAAGAATGATGACACTGCTAAAGGCATCTCCCGCGCCAACTGTATCAATGACAGTCGACAATTTCTTTGGTTGAACGAAGTGTGTGTCACCATTGCTGTCAATCGCTAGCGCGCCGGCTTCGCCGAGAGTAACAATCAGTAGCCGCAGTCGATGCTTCTCCAGGAAGGCGCGAGCCGTTTGCAACGTATCGTGTTCAGTATCAACCGGCGACAGTTTTTTCAGCTCGAGCTCGTTCAATTTCACCCAGCGGGCATTGCCTATCAGCCTGGTCACCACCTCCGCGCTCCACCATGGGGCGCGCAAATTAACATCGACAAATACTGGCGCATCAAGTTCCGCTGTTAGCGACTGTAGGGTCGTTGCAGTAGTCTGGTTTCTCAGCGCCAGTGTCCCGTGGTAAATCAACGCCGGCCGGGTAACCGGGAGCACTTCACTGTCAATATGGTCATAGGCACGATCGTCGACGATATCGAAGGCAGGTTCACCGTCAACAAGGGTTACGGACACCGCACCGGTTTCATGGCGGTCATCCAGTTGCAGACCCGACAGCGACATACCCCAGTTTTCCATCGCCGAGCGAATTTTTTTACCCCGGACATCATTGCCTACGCGACTCACAAACAGTGGCTGTAGGCCAAATCCCTGCAGGTGCCAGGCGACATTGAACGGAGCGCCACCCAGCTTTTCGGTGCCGTCAGGAAAGCAGTCGAACAGCACTTCACCAAAGACCAATGGTTCGGCAGTCACGATACCGTTGCCTCGGCAAGCCATTCGACTGATTGCGGGAAATAGTGTGCCAATCCTTCGAGGATGCCGGCGCTGTAGTTCCCATTCATTTTCATAAAATTTCCCTGCGCGAGGTAAAGTGCACCGGTCGTCTTGCTTTCTTGTGCCAACGACAATGCCTGCATCCGTACCGACTCGCTGGCGTTGGCGACCAGCACCGAGCAAATTGGACTGGTGAGCACGGCCAGGTCATTGCCGCTGTCGCCGGCAAACAGGGTGCTGTTCAGGTCAAAACCCCGAGCCTGCATCAGAAACTCGATGGCGTGACGCTTGGTCGCTGCGGCCGGGAGTATGTCCAGCAAACCGGTATTCGTATTGTCGTCGAGACTCCAGACAACGCTCGCCCGGACATTGTGGCTCGCCAGGCGCGACTCCACTTCCTGAATCAATGCCTCGACTTCCGTCGACGCGGGTGTGTAATAGCTCAGTTTATAAATATTCTGTTTCGACTCTTCCTGTAATCGCAGCGACTTCAGGTCCGTTAGCCAGGACGCTAGGTGTTCGGCGTCATGACCGTTCCAGCTCGGGGCAATTGCCTCGTGCCATTCGGGCCAGGATTGCCACTGATGATCGATGATCGTGTAGATGCTGGTTCCGACATCACCGATAACATAATCTGGTAGTGGCACCGAATATTCATGTATGGCACTCATGACCAGATCCCGGTGGCGGCCGGAAACATAGGCCAGCTCAACGTCATCGCGCCGGGATACCGCCGCGAAAATTTCCCGTGCGTGCGGAGATTCCGGCTGTGAACCATTCGGCAGCAGCGTGCGGTCGAGATCGGTACAAATAAGAATTCGCTCCGTCATGAACTGTTGGTATCAGCCGGTACCCTGCAGGCCGAGAAAAAATCATAATGATCTATCGCCTCGAGAATGCCGCGCGCATAACCCTTGCTGGCAAAATAAATGCTTTCGGTTTTAGTCACGTGCGACAACTCTTCTTCATGTCGATTCGCAACTACCACGGCCAATGTATTACCTCGAAGCATGTCCTCGTCGGTGCCGGAGCCACCGGCAGCCAGGATATGTTCGAGCGGTACATCCCATTGGTCTGCAAACCAGCGAAGCGCGAACCCCTTGGATGCGCGCATGGGAACGATATCGAGATACTGGCCAAAGGATAAAAACGCATTGACTGAAAGGTCCGCCTGGCGGAGCAAGCTGTGGATCTCGTCCAGGCCTGGTGCGTACCTTGAGTCAACGCGGTAACTGATCTTGTATCGACTCTGCTCGGTCTTTTCCTGCAGTTTAAGACCTTCAATTTCCGCCAG
>JAJDNE010000061.1 GCA_022340825.1 Acidiferrobacterales bacterium
TTGTGACTTGGACGCGGCTGCTACCAGCCGCCACCACCGCCACCACCGCCACCACCACCCGAGAATCCGCCGCCACCGCCCCCGGAAGTAGAGCCCGGTGCGGTGGACGACGACGAGATTGCGGAACCAAGCGAGCTGCCAAGCGCATTGGTAAACGCGCCGATATTCTGATGGTGCCAGTGGCGACCGTAATACCAGCCCGGCTGGTATTCTTTTCCGTCACGTTTTAATTGGTCGAAGATACGACTGAAGCGCTCCCCCCACTGTTGCTCAACATCCAGTGCCAGGGCAAATGGCAGATACATCTCGAACAGGTCTGTGGTTTTGGTCGGCGCGCCCTGGAACTTCAGCTCTTCGCCTTCAGCGACTTCCAGGTATTCACGAAAACCCTCAACCTTGTCCAGTAATTTTCTGCCCGCACGGGTGTCGGCATGGAGCAGGTGATAAAACACGACGTTGACACAAACAATTGCCAGCAACATGGCAATAATGGATATGGAGGAGAATTGTGAAAACATCCAGATGCCCATGATCTCGAAAAAGCCAAAGGCACCGGCCATGATCATCGCGTGCAGAATGCCACCGGCGCTGCGCCGGCGAAATGCCTTGATCAAATTAACCAGCAGAAAATAGACAACGACAGACCAGATCGATAACCAGAAAGTCATGAACAGCACGGGCGCCGCGGTATCAACCGGCCCGGTAAATAGCCCGAGAACAAAAACTAAAATGGACAGTATCGCGCCGGGCACAATCCAGCCACTGTTTTTGACAAAATAGATGCGCTCGTAATCGCGCTTGAGGGATTTCTTGTGTGCCTCGATGGCGCTGGAAATCGTTGAGTGATTGGATTTTTTCAGTTCAATCTCTCTTCTGCTACCCAGCAGTTTATTCAGTAATGCATTTTCACCGGCGGCCTTTTGCACATTGGGCGCATCGTCAATGCGGTGAATGGTAAATTCGTCTCCTGTTTCATCAATGCTAATGGCGCCCTTGACTGCGAGATTGACCAGGGCCGCGGCAAAGGTCTTGTCGTCGTAACCGCGATTGCGGACAAATCGCATTGAAGCCGGGGAGAAGCCTTTGGGTGGAAAATATAGCGGCACGATCACGCCTTCTGGCTGGTCCCGACCCACCCTGGACCAGACGAAGAGGTAGTAAATAAAAACCAGCGCCAGGCCGCCAAGCATGATGACAAGGTGACGGTTGTCCCTGAGAACGTAATTCAGTTTGTCGGTGGTAGTGGGTTCAATCACGTGTCCCTTTGGCCACATGGCGACGACGGTTAAACCTTCTCGCGGCCCGAGTCTGCGTGTGGTGATGTATTCCGCACGACCATTTTCAACCGCAGCACGATAGTCCTGACCGTTGCTCCCGTATGCGCCGGTATACCCCTCGACACGTATATCAGACGAAGGCACCGACGCCGGCAATTGTATCGATGCGCTGGCCGAGTCGATGGCGAAGTCCCAGCCGTTGCCGGTAACGTTCCAGTAGAGTTCGTCGTGATCTTTGAAAAAACCGAGCTGACGGTTGGTACGGTAGGTCAGTACGTATTCGTGTTCGCCATGAGGCAGGAACCGGTTCTTGTTACCAAAATAGACACGAACCCCGTTACCCTGTGACTTGGTGTGAAAATCCTCACGCTGGCCGTCGCGTTCGACACTGATGACATCAAAACCCACCTTGTAGCGATTTCCCATTCTGTCCTTGTAGGTGGTGGGAAAATCGCGATAGATACCGCGCCTGATCTTGCGGCCTTCCGCGTTGACAGCGATGGTTTCGCGGACGGTCATGCTGCCGTCCTGGTCCACCGTAATGTCGCTATGGAACTCCAGGATTTGCTCGACGGCGAGGGCATTGGCGGAAACCAGTAGCAGGACGATCGAAAGCAGTGTGGCGTGAACGCGACGCATGGGGTGACAGCTCCAGGGAATTATTTGTCTTCCATTTCGAATAAATCACGCGGCCTGAAGCCAAACAACCTGGCGATGATCATATCGGGAAAGGAATCAATGCGGGTATTGAAGTTGCGAACTGAACCGTTGTAGTAGCGGCGTGACATCTGGAGGTGGTTCTCTGCATCAGTGATATTCTGCTGCAGGTCCAGGAAACCCAGGTTTGCCTTGAGGTCGGGGTATTGCTCGGCCACTGCGATCAGCCGGCGAACATCATTACTGATAGCAGATTCCAGCTTACCCAGTTCACCCAGGTCCTGTACCTGCTTGGCACGGGTGCGCAGTGCCGTCACGCCTTCCAGGGTTGCCTTTTCGAACGCTGCGTACTGCTTTACCGCGTCAACGAGCTTGGGGATCAGGTCGTGCCGCCGCTTCAGCTGCACGTCGATGTCGCTCCATGCCGCCAGTACCCGGTTCTTGTCGCGCACCAGGCGATTAAAAATAACAATCGCCCAGATGGTGATGCCACCGGCAAGGACGAGATAAATTAGGCTATTTGATGTCACGGGCGAAGATTCCGGTTCAGTCCCGATGTTATTATTAGGTCTCTCCGGATGATAGCATCCCCTCCCGATGGCAACACGGAACGGAAATACGGCAATGGCACTGGAATCACGCATGACAGATCTTGAGATCCGGCTAACGCATCAGGAAGCGGCGATAGACGGCCTTACCCGTACCAATCTTGAGCAGCAGAAACTGATCGAGCAGCTGCAGCATGAACTGGATCGACTCCGGGCGTTCATTCAGGAGTTGTCATCGGGACCGGCCGGGTCGGCCAGTGACGAGCCACCACCACCGCACTACTAGCCAATTCCAGGCAATAATCTCGAGCAGATATAAGGCTATATGGCAGCGCTTCATCCTCAACTCGCCCAGGACACCGTGGAACTCGGACGATTTCCCTTGTGCCGTGTCTTGCTGATGCGTGATGCCAACTATCCCTGGATCATCCTGGTGCCGGACCGCGATGGCATCAGTGAGATATACCAGTTGTCAGAAGCGGACCAGCAACTACTGCTGAAGGAATCATCCACGCTAGCGCGGTTGCTGAATAATGAATTCAACGCCGACAAGCTCAATATCGCTGCACTGGGCAATGTTGTTCCGCAGTTGCACGTCCATCATGTCGTCCGCTACCAGAAAGACCCTGCCTGGCCGGCGCCGGTGTGGGGCAAAGTGCCTGCCTTGCCGTACAACGATGCAGAACTGGAACAACGGGTGGCGAAAATCACCGCGGCATTAATGGCCGTTGTCGATATCGAGTTTACTCCCGCTTAACTAACGCCTGATCAACAATCACACCATCCCATGCCGCTACTTCGACTGGACAAAGTCTCGCTCGCCTTTGGGCACCATGCCTTGCTGGACCAGGTGGATTTCGAAATCCGCCGCGGCGAACGCGTTTGCCTGGTAGGGCGGAATGGCGAGGGCAAGTCATCGTTGATGCGCGTGATCACCGGTGAGGTGGTCGCGGACGATGGTGAGCGCTGGTTGCGCCCGGGTATGCGCATTGCACACCTGGCACAGGAAGTGGCAGCCGACATTGATGACACGGTCTTTGATGTTGTTGCCGGCGGCCTGCCTGAACTGGGGCAGTTGCTGGCCGATTATCATCACGCGGTTGACGCGTTGGCGCAGGATGCAAGCGAAAGCAATACTCACCGTGTTGCGGAACTGCAGCACGAAATCGAGGTGGCCAACGGCTGGCAGATTGAACAACGCATCGAATCGGTCTTGTCACGACTGGGTCTTGATGGCGCGGTAAGCATGCACGAGCTATCCGGTGGCTGGCGACGTCGGGCGATGCTGGCGCGTGCGCTGGTGTGTGAACCCGATATTTTATTGCTCGACGAGCCGACCAACCATCTCGACATCGAGGCCATTACCTGGTTGGAAGATTTTATGGTCGACTTCCCGGGCGCGCTGATGTTTATCAGCCATGATCGTGCCTTTGTCCGAAGACTGGCGACGCGCATCATCGAGCTTGATCGCGGTCAACTGACCTCCTGGCCCGGTACCTATGATGACTACGTCCGTCGCAAGACCGAGCAACTGGAAGTGGAAGCACGTCATCATGCACAGTTTGATAAAAAACTGTCGCAAGAGGAGGCGTGGATTCGACAGGGCATCAAGGCGAGGCGCACACGCAACGAGGGTCGCGTGCGCGCACTACAGGCGTTGCGCGAACAGCGCGGACAGCGACGTGACCGTGTTGGCAAGGCGCGAATGCAGATGCAGGATGGCGACGAGTCCGGTCAACTGGTGTTCGAGGCCAAGGACGTTAGCATTGCTTTCGATGACAAGCCGGTAATCAATCATCTATCGACCACGATCATGCGTGGCGACCGCGTGGGTATCGTCGGGCCCAACGGCGCCGGCAAGTCGACGCTGATCAAGCTATTGCTGGATCAGTTGAAGCCCGACAGCGGCCGCATTCGTCGAGGTACACGCGTACAGACCGCTTATTTTGACCAGCAACGGGAACAGCTGGATCCGGAAAAATCAGTAATGGATAACCTGACCGGTGGCGGCCAGACCGTGACGATCAATGGCAAGTCACGTCATGTCTCGGGATACTTGCGAGACTTTCTGTTTCCGCCGGAGCGTCTGCAGTCTCCGGTCAGCACCCTGTCCGGTGGCGAACGCAATCGTCTGTTGCTGGCACGCATTTTTGCCCAGCCGGCGAACCTGCTGGTACTGGACGAGCCGACCAATGACCTGGATGTGGAGACCCTGGAGTTGTTGGAAGAATTGCTGATGGATTACGACGGTACGTTGATACTGGTGAGCCATGACCGGGCATTCCTCGACAACGTGGTGACCAGCACGCTGGTGTTCGAGGGTGAGGGCAGGGTTGGGGAGTACGTTGGTGGATACAGCGACTGGCTGCGTCATGTCCAGAAAAACGCCCGGCTAACAGCCAAGCGAAGCCCGAAACCCGAACCAGCGGCTGCGCCAAAGGCGCTACCAGCAGCCAAAAAGCCCACTACGGACAAGCCGCGCAAGCTGAGTTACAGCGAACAGCGCGAGCTTGATGCCTTGCCGGCGAAGATCGAAGCATTGGAGGCAGAGCAGTCACAGCTTCAGGAAAGGGCCAGTGACGCCGCTTTTTACCAGCAGGAACAGGACCGGATCGCAGAGACCCTGGCCCGGCTGGAGGCAGTGACCCGCGAATTGGAAACTTGTTATCGACGTTGGGAGGCGCTGGAGGCATAGGCCAGCAAAGCGGTAATAGTGCCAATATACGAGTATTTCAGTGGGGCAATACATAAAAAGTTGATATGATTTCGCGACTTGCCGGGGATAATCCAAAGAATAAGTCGATCCCGGTATTCTATCTGACAGGCAGGGGTGCATGGATTGCGTCAGACGGAGGAGATACGGAGAGATGTCGAGCACACATCACTATTTGGCGCCAGGTACGCGTATCGATTCATTCGAAATCGGTCGAGTGCTGGGTATTGGCGGCTTTGGCATCACTTATAAAGGTTACGATCACACGCTCTCCTGCGACGTTGCTATCAAGGAATACCTGCCGAGCAATGTTGCGCTACGTGCCGGTGACGGCATCACCGTGGCACCCAAATCAGATCAGGATCAGGAAGTTTACAGTTATGGCCTCAATCGCTTCCTTGATGAGGCACGGATTCTGGCCAAGTTCAAAGCGCCCAGTATTGTTCGTGTGTCGCGATTCCTCGAAGGCAACGGCACCGCCTACCTCATCATGGATTACGAGGATGGCCAACCGCTGAATGCCTACCTCAAGGGACAGGGTGCCTTGAGTGAGCAACGACTGCTGTCGATCGTTGTACCTATCCTCAAAGGTCTCAGAGATGTCCATGCGCAGGGTTACCTGCATCGGGATATCAAACCCGGCAATATATATTTGAGAAAAAACGGTTCGCCGGTACTGCTTGATTTCGGTGCTGCGCGGCAATCGATGGAAGGCCAGACTGCAGCGGTCACCAGCATGGTGACACCGGGTTTTGCGCCGATTGAGCAATACAACACCACCGGTAAACAGGGTCCGTGGACGGATCTTTATGGAATCGGCGCTACCCTGTACCGCTGTATTAGTGGTGCCAATCCCGTCGGTGCACCGGACCGGATGATGGCGCTGCAGGCGGGCGATCCGGACCCCTTGTCACCGGCCATATCAGTGGGCGCCAGCCAGTACACCGAACCCTTCCTGTTAACCGTCGACTGGATGTTGCGTCCCAATATCGCTGACCGCCCCCAGAGCGTGGACGCAGTGCTCGCGAAATTGCCAGCTCAGGGTGCAAGCGAGGGGGAAACCGGTATTGGCACCGGTGGCGGGTTTGACGCGGACTACTCCACTGGCGGTAGCCGACTAACGATGTCGTCTACGCAATGGCGCTCGGCTGACCTGGAACAGGTAGTCAAAGATCTCGCAACGCAAATCGGACCGATGGCCAAATTAATGGTGAAAGAAGCCAGTAAACGCACCAGCGATATCAAGGAATTGTATGTGTTGCTGGCCGACTCCATTCCGACCGAAGAAAGTCGCGCAAAATTTCTGAAAAAGGCGCGAGTCCAGGATACCGATTCGGTCCGACATTCCCGGCCGACGACTTCTCCTTCGAGCCGAAGCGCCACCACCGGGCCGACGAGTACCTCTCACATAACGGGTGCGATTGCGATCACTGACGAGATTGTGCAGCGTGCCGAAAAGAATCTTGCATCCTATGTCGGCCCGTTGGCGAAGATGCTGGTAAAAAAGGCAGTCACCCAGACCCAGGACGCGCATCAACTGGTGGAAATCCTGGCGCGGCAAATAGACAGCCCGACAGACCGGGAAAAATTCCTGAGCGCGATGAAAATCTGATTTGCATTAAAACAATAACGGACGATGGAGAGCGATCCAGATGAAAAAGAAATTTACAACCGGAATGATCGCAATTGGTGTGTTACTAGCGAGTCTAAGTAGTGTTGCCGCCAATGCCGCATGGCAGGTAGAGAAGGGTGGTGGGGCTACACCGCGATGCTTCATCAAGTCTGGCCCACAAAAAATGCAGGATGGCTATCGCACGATCTCGGTACATGCTGAGCTGGATAACGAGAGTCTGACGTTGGTAACGCCTTCAAATATAGACACCAGTTTCTCGGACCTTCGAATCCAGGTAGATCACAAGACGCCCATTACATCGACTGCCGTGGTCGGTAAAGAGTCAGTGCGTTTTATCGTGTCTCCGCAAACAGTTAACGACATGCGCCGGGGCAAGGTGCTCAAGGCCTACCTTCGGTTCTGGCCAACCTGGCCAGTTACCAAGGCTCATAGTGTGTCATTCAGCCTCAACGGATTTTCCGCCGCCAGCAAGGCGGCAAAAAGCTGCAACTAGCCCGTCAAATCAACTAATAACTACTCCCGGGAGCAAAATATGAAACTTGTCGCAAAATTCAATCTGGTGCTGGTTGGCGTCTGCTCGATCGGGCTAGCTATTGCCGGCTACCTTTCCTACAACATCCTGCAGAAAAACGCCCGCGAGGAAGTAGTGCAGCATGCAGGCATGATGATGGAGGCAGCGCTGGCCATTCGTAGCTATACCGTTGGCGAGATCCGACCGTTACTGAAGCTGCAAATGACACGGACTTTCCTGCCGCAGACCGTGCCGGCGTATGCGGCAACCCAGAGTTTCGACAAGTTGCGTAAAAACCACCCCGAGTACAGCTACAAGGAAGCCACCTTGAATCCAACCAACCTGCGTGACCGTGCTGCAGATTGGGAAGCCGATATCGTACAGTCGTTTCGAAATAATCCGGACGAGGCGCAACTGATCGGTCAGCGCGATACACCGACCGGATCCTCGCTGTATCTGGCCCGGCCTATCACGATCAAGAACGCCGGATGCCTTGCTTGCCACAGCACAGTCGAGGCAGCGCCGAAAACCATGCTTGAGAAATACGGTGAAGCGAATGGCTTTGGATGGAAAATGAACGAAACCATTGGTGCGCAGATTGTGTCTGTGCCCATGGCATACCCGATTGAAAAGGCGCAAAAGGCCTTTATCACCTTTATGGGTTCGTTGGCTGGCATTTTCCTGTTCATTATTATCGTTCTGAATGTGATGTTACGTGCGATCGTTATTCGTCCGGTTACGCGGATGGCCGAGATCTCCGATCAGATCAGCATGGGCAATATGGACGCGGATGAATTCAAGGAGTCCGGCAATGATGAGATCTCGGTGCTGGGATCAGCCTTCAATCGCATGCGTCGCAGCCTGGAGAAAGCAATGAATATGCTGGAAGACCAGGAGACTCGCCTGCTCTAGGGCTGGGCTATCATGGGCACGGACTCGGAAAACCAGACCTGGCTGTCTACGATCGTCTTTACCGACATCGTCGGTTATTCGAAACGTACCGTTGGCCAGCAGATTGAAATCAAGGAGCATTTCAATCAGCTGATTTCCGAAGCGATTACTGATGTCGACACGGAAGACCGGGTGGTGCTCGACACCGGTGATGGTGTAGCGCTCTGCATGTTGGGCGATCCGGAGGTGGCGATCAAGGCCAGCATGGAACTACGCAATCGCGTGCTGACTCCGCAGATGTCCGCACCCATTCCCTACGAGATCCGTACCGGGGTCAATCTCGGTCCGGTCAGGCTCGTTACCGACATCAACAACCAGTACAACGTACTGGGCGATGGTATCAATACGGCACAACGGATAATGAGTTTCGCAGGTTCCAACCAGATGCTGGTATCGCGCTCGTTTTACGACGTCGCCTGGTGTCTGTCAGATGAATACTCAAACCTGTTTCAATACCTTGGCGTACGCAAGGACAAGCACGAACGCGAACATGTGCTTTATGAAGTGCGGCATCACGTTGAGTCGGTTGAAATCGACATTGAATTCGAGCCCACGTCGGAACCGGTATTTGACGAGGTCACCCGCATAATTCGTTCGCGGCTGGCCAACGAACCCGCCCCGGCGGTTGCTGTCGAGTGGGACGAGGAAATCCTGCGTCGGGTTGAAAACAACCTGGTTCAGCACATCGGACCGCTTGCCAGTCTGCTGGTGCGCAAGGAAGCGAATCACGCACCATCGCTGGAGGATCTTTTTGTACGACTGGCGCGTGCTGTTCCGGCAGGCAAGCCACGCTCGGCATTCATGGCAAAGACAGCACAGATTCTGCAGGAGGCGGAAACCGGTGAGCCGGTGTCCGGGCCTACCGAGCCAACCCAAACCGAACCAAGTGACACGGTTCAACAAACGGTTGGCAGTTCGCAGCCCGCGGTCGCAACCTGGGATCCTGCTATTCTGGATCAGGTTACGAGACAGTTGGCAGTCTATATTGGGCCGTTGGCGGCGATGCTGGTGCGCAAGGCGTCGCGCCGCACCGGATCAGTCGCCGAGCTTTATGCACTGCTGGCCAATGAAGTGCCGGACCCGAGAGATCGTGAAGCCTTCCTCAATAGCGCCCCCAACGTCTGAGACATGGAAATTATCAAGCCCATTGGTATTTCAGAACAGAAGTTGGTGGTGGAAGCCACGGCCGATTATGTAGAGCGTGCACAGCAATTGCTCGGCGCCGATTTCAGCCAGGTAACGGTGCGCTTTGACCTGAAAGGCAAGGCCGCCGGAATGTACCGGGTGCGACAAGGTGAGCGCGTCATTCGTTACAATTCGTACCTGTTCGCCAAGTATTTTGATGACAACCTCGCGGTGACCGTTCCCCACGAAGTGGCGCACTACATCACCGACATGGTCTACGGGCTACGCCGCATTCGCCCCCATGGCCCGGAATGGAAACAGCTGATGGCTGATTTCGGTGCCGATGCCAGCCGCACCTGCAGCTATGATCTGGATGGAATTCCGCAGCGGGTCTACCAGCGCTTTCCCTATCGCTGCGACTGCACCCGGCATGACCTCACCGCCCGTCGTCACAACCAGATCCAGGACCGAAAAAAGCTCTATTTTTGCCGGCAATGTGGCGCGCCCCTGGCACCGCTCTCCGGTAAGTCAGAACAATAATATCGCTGGTATTGTTGCGGTCGGGCCTGTATAGTCGCGCCACCTCTTGTACAGAGGCTGAGCGTTTCTGACCTTCCACGTGTTTTTCTCATCACTTGTAATCTGGTTAGCAGCGTCCTGTGGGTGCCAAGGCTACGGCCAAGACCACAGCTTAGTGAACCAGGTTTGGTGATGTCATCACAGACATTCCTCCTTAGTTCGTTTTATTTACCTACGAAATTGTCCGCCAGAACGGGTGGGCAGGGGTGTTATTGTGCTTTTTAAAGATCTCAATCTAGATGCCAAACTGCTACAGGCAGTTGAGGCTAGTGGCTTTTCCGAGCCAACCGAAATTCAAAGTAAGGCAATTCCCGTTGTCTTGGCCGGTCGTGACCTGATGGCGTCAGCACAGACCGGTACCGGCAAAACCGCCGCATTTGTTCTGCCGGCGTTACAGCAACTGCTGAAGCCGTCGGAGAAAAAGGGCAAGGGCCCGCGTGTACTGGTGCTGACACCGACGCGCGAACTGGCGATGCAGGTGAATGACAACATTCGCCAGTTCAGCAAATTCGTCAAATTTACAAACGGTACCGTTGTCGGGGGTATGCCTTACCCGCCACAGATGAAGATGCTGCGGAATCCTTTAGACCTGCTGGTGGCAACACCGGGACGCCTGATGGATCACATGGAACAGGGCCGCGTCGATTTCTCGCGCCTGGAAGTCCTGATTCTGGATGAAGCCGACCGCATGCTGGACATGGGTTTTGTTGACGCCGTCAAGATGATTGCTGCGGCAACTCCTGGTGATCGCCAGACACTGCTGTTTTCCGCTACGTTGGAAGGTCGCGTGTTGAAAATTGCCCAGCAGCTGCTCAAGAATCCTGAGCAAATCTCACTCGCAGTCAACAACGAGCGTCATAAGTCTATCGAACAGCATGTGCACCATGCCGACAGCGTGAACCACAAGCATGATCTGCTGGACCATCATTTGCGTAATGCCGATATGACGCAGGCTGTGATCTTTACCGCGACCAAGCGTGCCGCCGACAAGCTCGCCAAGAGCCTGATGGCCCAGGGCCACAAGAGCGCGGCACTTCATGGCGACATGAGCCAGAACAAGCGCAAGCGTACGGTTGAAAACATGCGCCACGGAAAATTCCGTTTGCTGGTTGCCACCGACGTGGCCGCGCGTGGACTGGACATCAAGGGCATCAGCCATGTCATCAACTTTGACATGCCGATGGTGGCCGAAGACTATATCCATCGTATTGGCCGCACCGGCCGTGCCGGCGCCAAGGGCAACGCGATCTCGCTGATTGGCCCAGGTGACTGGGACAAGCTGTCTGCAGTCGAGCGACTGACCGGACAAAAACTGAAACGCGAAGTGGTTGAAGGTATGGAGCCGACAACGGCAGAGCCACGCGGGGGCCGCAGACCGGGTGGCGGTGGTTTCAAGCCCAAGGGCAAGAGCTATGGCAAGCCACGTGGTGGTAGTCAACAGCGCAATGGCGGTCAGCCACGCAACGGATCAGGCAATAGCCGCTCAAACGATGAACGTCGCGCCGCGCCGAAAGACGGCAAGCCCGGCAAACCCAAATTCGGCAAGGGCAAGGCCAGGCCGGCGGGCAAGACAACCGGCAGTAACAAGAAGCGCTCCGGCAGTCGCCAGGCTCGCCAGCATTTCCCTTCCGGCCCTATGCTCGGCTAGTTTAAAGCTACCCCGGTGCGTCGATCGCGGCGCACCGGGTTTTTTCTTTTTTTCTTTTCTATCAAGCATGAATGGCAGACTGTAGGGTCGCGCCAGATACTGCAATGAATCTCCAAACGTGGTGAGATGTCATTTATGGCAAACACGTTTCTTCCTCGCACCGTGGTGATTCTCGGGCTGGTATCGTTCTTGAACGATGCGGCCAGCGAAATGATTACCCCCTTGTTACCTATTTTCCTTACTGCAACACTCGGCGCAGGACCGGCTATTGTAGGATTGGTCGAGGGTGTTGCCGAAGCCACTGCCAGTATTCTCAAACTCGTATCCGGCTGGCTCGCCGACCGTGGCTGGAACCCGAAACGGCTGTTGATTAGCGGCTACGGTTTGTCCAATGCTGGGCGGCCACTCATTGGTCTTGCATTTGGTTGGCCCTGGGTCCTGTTGATGCGCTTCCTGGATCGTGTCGGCAAAGGACTGCGCACCTCGCCGCGGGATGCGATGATTGCCACTAGTACCGACAGTCGGTTACGGGGCAGGGCTTTTGGTTTTCAGCGGGCGCTTGATCATGGCGGCGCGGTGGTTGGTCCGCTCCTGGCCTTTGGACTGCTGGCCTGGGGTGTGCAACTGCATAATGTATTTCTATTGTCAGTTATTCCCGGGCTGCTGGTAATTCTGTTGTTGTGGTTTGGCCTGCCGGCGACAGCCAGCATTGGGACTGTCGGCCAGGCAGCACCGGTCTTTGACTGGCGTGCACTGGATACCAGGCTGCGGGCGCTAATTGTAGCCGCCGGCGGTCTCGCACTGGCGACGACGCCGGAAGTGTTTCTGGTGCTTTGGGCGCAGGCGCGAGGACTCGAGATTGTCTGGGTACCTTTGCTGTGGGCAGCAGCGAGTGCCGTCAAGGTAGTGGTATCGATACCGGGCGGGTACTGGTCTGACCGGTACGGGCGTCTGCCGGTACTGGTGGCAGGCTGGAGCGCGAGAGTAATTATTCTGGTTGCACTGGGCCTTACCGCTACCAGTGAATTCACCATCTGGGCCCTGTTTCTGGCCTATGCCGGCAGTCTCGCGTTTACCGAAGGAGCCGAGCGCGCATTGATCGGTGATTATGCTGCGCCCGGACAAAAGGCCTCAGCGTTCGGTTTGTATCATATGACGGCCGGGTTGCTGGCTCTGCCCGGTGCTGTGCTGTTTGGTGCGCTATGGCAATGGTTTGGTGAATCGACTGCCTTTTTTACCGCAGCCGGTCTCACTGTACTGTCGGTCGTTGTGTTGCTACTGATTGCCTCCTCACAAAGCAGAAGGCATGTTTAACTTCCATCCGATTTGGGCAAAGCTGGCAATTAGTCGATTTCCTGGTCTGATGCGTCGAATTCAGTCTGTTGCACTAGCCAGTCAGGCTACCTGATCAATGCCGCACTCTGATGGGTGGTTTTGGCCAAGTCACCCGGATTGAGAGATTGTTTAATGTTGTTGTGGAAGATGGCCTTGTGTACATCTCCCATGCTGATTATGCCCAGTAGCTTGTTATCAACCGCCACCGGTATGCGACGGATACGATTTGCACACATGACAGAAACGGCGCGAAGAATCGGGGATTTGGGAGTAACCGTTAGCACATGCTTTGTCATCAGATCCTTGACGCTAAGGTTAATCAGGTCGTGGTATTCGGCTTCCAGTGCCTCGAAGTCAACGCGACCCATATTCATCCCCTGACCCATAAACTCGGCAACATCGGGGTACATCGCCCGCAATATATCTTTCTCGGAAATAATACCAACAATCTCATTATTTTCGTCAACAACGGGCATGCCACTGATTTTGTTGAAGCACATTGTCATGGCGACGTCGCTAATACTGCTGTCTGGCGCCGCGACGCGTACACCGGTATTCATGATTTCTTCGACTAGCATTTTCACCTCCTGAGTAGTGTGTGTCCTGCTCTTGCGGCAGTTTGGTGGAAAACCCGGTCGAGGAAGCTGGGCCGAGGAAGATATCACTCTAGGGTTGAATTCGAATTAGAGCTATTCACCAATTTTTATCGCTGGCCTGAATTTATTAATCACAGTATTTCACTAGAATCTTATATTCCTTGAAATCACTTGTTCTGGTAGCAATTCCACAGCGACAGGGCTATTTCAGCCCGATCCATTGTCGGGCTTCTTCAATAGTGTCGAAAGTTCTCGTTTCGTACTGTCGTTGCTTGCCGACCCAGATTTCCACAAACGTGTAGTAAAGATCCGCTAGTCTGGCGTATTTCTGCTTGTTTCCCACAAGTGCCATTTTCTCCAGCTTGTAATGTAAAGGAATCGAGCAATCCTGAATGGCAATTTTATGCAGCTCTTTCGGGCTTACCTTGAAGCCATCGATGCCGGTGAAGTCTGATAACTGATATGTGCATGCTTCGCAGTCCATTGTCTTCTCATTGGCATCAATAATATCCTGGCCAGTTGCGATGCCGGTGTAAACGATGACGATTCCTGCAGGATCGGTTTTTTGATGTATTTCGAATGGCATGGTTTATGTCTAGCCGCCAGTGGCGCCCATTTCTGTATCGAAGGTAGGCATGGCGACTTCATCTTTTCGCAGTCTGGGGTACAGTAAAATCATTGTGATCCGGGCGAAGATTTGATGTGGGACAATTAGGGAGCCAAGCAAAAATAGTATAACAATTTTTACATTGATCAGTACATTGAATGTTCGATTAAGACGCTAACTGAACGGGAGATTTCGGGATGAACGAAAAAAATACTGATACTGACCGGCAAAACCAGGATCTGGCGCGACTGGATGGTGCACTGGATGCGATTGCGCGGGTCATGAAGGAGACCGAACTGATGCTGGATGAGGAGCCGAAGACAACGGCACGTGAGGCGCTGCAGAATATCATCACGTTGCTGGAGTCGGCGTCGCTCGAATACCAAAAGCGGCGTAAGACCGTTGTCTATGAACTGCGCGAAGCAGGATTCGAGGTCGAATTCTAGCCAACTGAAATGTTGCAAATGTGCCGCTACCGGCCAAGGAGACAGTCACCACTATGGAAATCTATAGCACCATGACCGAGGCCATAGAAGGGCTGAAACGACGGGGCTTCAGTGCCAACTTCGAATATATTGACAGCAAACTACAGGCAATGGAGAGCGGTGATCGTTTTGTCGCAGAAGAACTGACGATAGTGGAACACCATCGCTTTGAAGGCATCACCAATCCTGGGGACGAATCGATTGTATATGCAATTGAAAGCAGGGATGGAACACGCGGCATACTGGCCGATGCTTACGGTGTTTATGCTGACCCAGCGCTCGCGGATTTCGTGAGAAAGATTGAACATGTTCACACCGGGTGAACGCGGGTAAGAAGTATCGAAGATGATCCAATCGGCCCGGCACCACGGTAAGGAGGCAGAATGAAAATCAGGGATTTGCCCAAAGAATGGCAGGAGAAGGCGGGAGAAAAACAAACGGTTCGCAAATACCACATTCGCTTGCCTATACATATTGCGGCCGGCATCGGTGCGTTAGCAGAAATGTATCCCGGCCGGACGGAAACCCAGTTTATTACCGATCTGTTGTCAGCTGCACTTTACGAACTGGAAGAATCATTCCCTTATGTTCAGGGCAAACGCGTCGTGGCCAAGGACGAGTTCGGTGACCCGATGTACGAGGATGTTGGCCCCACACCGCGGTTCGATGAGCTGGTGAGGAAGCACGTTCACATGCTTGAAGAGGACCTGAAGTAGTTGAACCAGCACACTAGTGCTGACCGTTGATTAGAGAAGTTGAAAAAAGAAATGTTGGATCCGGTTATTTGCCAAAAATAGGGCATGGCCCCAGGTCAACGTTCAATTGCCATTCTGAATAAAAGGACAGCGCTAATGAGTGTAATGGGGGTGAACAGCATCGTCTCCACTGTACTTTCGGCAAAAAGGTTACCTACGGTGTTGAGTGCAAACAGTGCTGTCAATAACCAGAGCAGAATAGTCACAACCTTCGGGGGGAGAAAGGGTTTTATGTACCCTCCCTTGATGGCGACGACCAGGATAACTGCGAGAATGACAGCCAATGAAACCGTTTCGAGCACGTACATTTGGGCGGCGCTTTCCAGCCGACCACCCCATACAATGTTATAAGGTATGACGCCCGATAGAACCAACAGATGAAAAACGACAATAACCGACAATAGTGCCATCACTATGCCGGCAGCGAGTTTGATGTCTATTTTCTTGATTGCCTGCACTTGCTACCCGTTGAGTATTCGGAGCCAGAGTAAAAACTGGTGGTCAATATAGCAAAATCTTCGGAGGAGTAGATCCGCCTACGGTGCAGGCCGATATCTTCAGATCAGCGCAACTGCCGCTGCCGAACCGAAGCGAATGTAACTGGCGCGACGGCGGAGCGGGTTCAGCAGGCGTTGGCCCAAGCACTGCAAATCCATCCACCCGTTCATTTAAGCAAAAATCGCTAACAGGGTGAAATGGGTGTGCTGTCCATATGTTTCAGTGCAAAACAGGAATTTTTACCAAATGCGATATGGGCATGGATCGTTTTAAAGGATGGTTCCGGTTGATTTGGATACGGGTTAGGGGGCAAAATGCGCGCCTTTGTGGCCGCAGCGCGGCTGGACAGCAAGAATTCTCCATCATTCAGGAACTAGAGGAAAAACCATGAAATTGATTCTGTTAGGTGCCCCGGGTGCGGGCAAGGGTACGGTTGCCAAACTGCTGACCGCTTTGGACGGTTCGGTACAGATCTCCACCGGTGACATTTTGCGTGGCGCGGTAGCCGCCGGAACCGAACTGGGAAAAAAAGCTGAAGCAGCGATGAAGGCCGGCGACCTCGTATCCGACGACCTGATCATGGGCATTATGGAACAGCGCCTGCAGGAGCCGGATTGCGAGAATGGGTTTCTTCTTGACGGGTTCCCGCGCACCATTCCTCAGGCTGAAGCCCTGAACGAGTTGCTGAAAAAGCTGGGCATCGAATTGGACATGGCAGTGGAGATCGACGTACCACGCGATGTGATCCTGGATCGCCTGACCACTCGTCGTACCTGTTCCAACTCTGATTGCCAGGCGATCTACAACGTCAAGAGCAACCCGCCTAAAGTTGAAGGCGTATGCGACAAGTGCGGCAGCCCGGTGGTTCAGCGTGACGACGAAACCGAAGAGGCTATCAGCCACCGTCTCGATACCTACAATGAGAAGACCGCGCCGTTGGTCGACTTCTATCGAAATGAGGGTCTGCTAATGACAGTCAATGCGACCTCCAGCGATGCCGTTATTAGCGCCATTAAGGAAAAACTTGGTATGTAATCACGGAAAATACCAGCCAAAGTAATTGAAACAGGCCCGGCATTGCCGGGCCTGTTTTGTTATCGGGATCGGTAGTTTCGTGCATAATGGTGGAGCCTGAAGAATATCTAATGACTTTATCGCTAAGGATCTAATGCATGTGGTTACGCACTAGCTGTGACTTGACGTTCAATATTCTAGTTCCGACGCCTTTCATATTAATGCTGCGCCCACGCAGCGGCGCTCAGCAATGGATAGCGCGCGAGGAATATAGCATCATACCAAGCGTTCCCGTATTCGAATTCACTGATATTTACGGAAATCTTTGCCAGAGATTGGTCGCTCCAGTCGGGTCGTTCGAGATTCACACCGTTGCCGATGTAATGACTGCGGATGAAGTCGACCGGGCACCAGGAGGACCATTTGTTGAGATCCAGAATCTACCTGATGCCGTGTTAACTTATTTATTGCCTAGTCGATACTGTGAATCGGAAGTATTTGGACAGATGGCAACGGAAATTACAGCGGGCCAGCAATTGGGTTACGATCAGGTTGCAGCTATTGAGACATGGTTGCGCACTACAATTCGTTACGAACCTGGGAGCAGCGACACGCCGGTATCAGCGATAGGCGTCAATACCCGACAGTCGGGTGTCTGCAGGGATCTTTCACACCTGGGAATTGCATTGTGTCGTAGTCTCAGCATTCCGGCGCGATTGGTGGTGGGTTATCTCTACGGACTTCGACCTATGGATATGCACGCATGGTTCGAGGCATACGTTGGTGGACGCTGGTACACGTTTGATGCCACTCAGGTCGAACAGCAAAGTGGATATGTCGCAATCGGTTATGGGCGTGATGCTGCCGATGTCGCTGTTTACAATCAGTTCGGCCCACCGGTGTATCCCACTACACAGAATTTTGATGTGCAGCTAATCGAGAAAGAATAAACACAAACAGATTTACCAGGCGGAATTCAGCAGTATGCCAACCAGGCAGGTAATTCCGCTTCGTCTAGTCAGGTGCGGCTGCAGAGGCCGATGCAAAGCAAGTCGTAGAAAAATATGGATGTAACCATTTACATCGTCGTTATGCTGTTGGCAGCGATGTCGGGTCTGACTACGGTGCTGGGCGTGTTGCTGGCGGTCTATGTTAGCCGGAGCGAGAATTGGATATCGGTGGGCATCGGGTTCTCCGTCGGGATTATGCTGCTGATTTCCTTGCTGGAGCTGATTCCGGGATCGCTGGCCATCGCCAAAATATCAAGTGTCCTGGTAGCAGTAGGCTTTGGCGCAATATCTATTGGCGTGTTGCATTTTGTGATCCCGCATACGCATCTCTTCAAGGAGCGGGGAATCATCGACCCAAAGTATTTTAGAACCGCTTACCTCGTTTCGTTTGGCCTCATACTGCATGACTTCCCTGAAGGATTTGCCATGGCCAATTCCTATATCGCTGCGCCGTCACTGGGGATTGCGGTTGCGCTGGCAATAGCGCTACACAATATTCCGGAAGAGTTCGCCATGGCAGTGCCGGTTGTAGCAACACGCAGTCGAGCTTTTCTTTTTCGCGCGGCGATTATATCTGGTCTGGCCGAGCCCGTTGGCGCTGCGATTGGATTGTTCGCGGCAAGCACAAACCCTGATCTGGTGCCAATATTCATGGCATTCGCTGCGGGCGCGATGATATTCGTTTCTGTGCATGAGCTCGTTCCGATGGCAAGGAGATATGGAAGACCGTCACTTTTTGGTCTGGGCATGGCTGCCAGTGCGATTGTCTATATCCTGTTGTCGATCGTGGTGCCTGAGTGATTCGGCCCCGGTTAAATCTCACCACTTGTATGGATAGGCTGATATCAAAATGATTTGGCAACCAAGAGGACAGGCATAGGTTCTAAAAGTGTATTCCTACGGAGAAAATGCCTGTATTGATTGGACATAATATGGTTTTAATATGCCGATTAGGCGAGAAAAACGAGCATTGCCAACGGCAGATTTGTTACTATTCAGGTTGGCAAACATTCAAGGCTAGAGCATTTGAAAACCTTTAGTTGTCATTGCGGCAATACCCTGCACTTTGAAAATAGTCGTTGCCTTGTTTGCGACAGAGCAGTGGGTTTCTTGCCGGATGAAAAGAAGATGAGTGCGCTCGAACCTGCTGCCGAGGGCAGTTGGAAGGCGCTGATCAATAATCGGCTCTATCGCCAGTGCAGCAATTATTCTGAATACGCTATCTGCAACTGGATGGTACCGGTGGAAGAGCACGATACGCTATGTGCATCCTGCCGACTGAATCATATTATTCCCAACCTGAGTGAGTCGCAAAACCTGACCTTGTGGTACCGAATCGAGGTCGCCAAGCGCCGGTTGCTCTATACACTGTACAGTCTGAATCTGCCCGTTTCTGGTCGCGCTGAAGATCCTGCTACCGGTATGGCATTTGAGTTTCTACAGGACGATACGTTCCTCGATGAATTTAGCAACGAACTAACCAGTCAGCACAATGTTTTCACCGGGCATAAAGCCGGCATGATTACCATAAATGTAGTCGAAGCGGATCCCAGTGCGCGCGAGGAAATTCGCGAGAAAATGAAAGAGCGCTACCGAACACTGTTGGGACATTTTCGGCACGAATCAGGACACTACTACTGGGAACGCCTGATCGCCGGTACAGAGAATCTCGACTCTTTTCGATATTTCTTTGGTGACGAGCGTGTTGACTATCAGGCCGCAATGAAAAGCTACTATGATCAGGGGCCGCCGCCACATTGGCAGGATAGCTGGGTAAGCGCATATGCCAGTGCGCATCCGTGGGAGGACTGGGCGGAGACCTGGGCACACTATCTCCACATTGTCGACACGCTAGAGACTGCGCACGATTTTGGATTCAGAATTCAGGGGCACGAAGTCTCCGAACCAAAGGTGGCCGGGCAGCTGACGTCTGCCTATCATATGCCTGCATCCTTTGATGAGTTGATTGACGATTGGAGTCGCCTGTCGGTGGCGCTCAACGCGTTGAACCGCAGCATGGGAACCGGGGACGCTTACCCGTTTGTGCTAGCCGGTAACTCGTTAAATAAATTGCGCTACATGCACCAAATCGTTACCGCTGCAGGGAAGTAACCGCCACGTTACTCATTTTCCCATTCGAAACGCGGCAGTCGCTTGAAAGCCCGCTGTAGACCTTCGTTCCATCGCTTTTGCAGCGACTTATACATCGGCGAGTTCAACGTCAGTTTCAAATGATAGGGCTCTTTAATATTATCCTTGGTGTGAATTGCCAGTTCCACCGGCGGACCAACCGAAATATTACTGCGGATAGTCGAGTCCAGGGAGACCAGCGCGCAGCGTGCGGCATCTTCCACTGATGTTGTAGAAGTAATAATCCGGTCCAGGATTGGCTTGCCATATTTGTTCTCACCAATCTGTAGATAGGGCGTTTCAGGTGAGGCGCTAATGTAATTGCCTTGTGGATATACTAAAAAGATTTCCGGTTGCTGGCCTTCTATCTGGCCTCCGAGTATAAAGCTGGCCTCGGCACGGCTCTTGCTTTGTTTCATTGCTTCGGCGTGTAGTGCCTGCTCTTTCTGGCTCAGCTGACCAATGTAGTGCGCAACTTCGTAAAGATGCCGACCGCTACGAAGATCAAATTTCGCTTTCGGATTCTCCAGGTCATTGCGAATGATATTAACCACCGCCTGGGACGTGGCGAGATTGCCTGAGGTCAATAGTACTAAAGCACGTTCTTCGGGCCAGACGAAGGTGTGCATCTTGCTATAGGTGGTTACGTAGTCGACACCGGCATTGGTTCGCGAGTCGGAAGCAAAAACCAAACCCTTGTTTACGCTAATGGCAAGGCAGTAGGTCATATTGTTACCTGGAGATCACTCTTAATTTTTCGCATCTCGCACCATAACGACGCACAATAATACAAGTCGGGTCCGAACAGGAAGGATTATTTTGAATCTGTGGACGAGTTAACTCAATTTTTTTCTATCATTTGCTTTTCACCCCCGGGGTACGTTATATAAAGTGATACCAAACCGGTTAGCAAACCTCCCAAAATACCATGGCCATTCGCTGGGGCAGTTACAAAGTTAAGGATCTCTACGACGAGCTGTTGCGTGCCAGTGGGCGCCCGCGGCCCGCGGCGCAAGCGCTCTGTGACTATTTACGCACCCTGAAAGACCATGACATCGAAGAATACAAGGCGGCAGCCGACTCCGCGATTCACGTGATGGGTATTACCTTTACCGTGTACTCGGAAGAGGAAGGTTCTATCGATCGCGCATGGCCGTTCGACATTATTCCCCGCATAATCGACAAGAAAGAGTGGCAACAAATCGAGGCGGGGCTCAAGCAACGCGTCCAGGCACTGAACCTGTTTATCGATGATCTGTACCACAAGCAGCAGATCGTCAAAGACAAGGTCTTCCCTGCCGAACTGCTCGAAGATTCGCAGAATTTTCGCCCGCAGTGTGTCGGCGTGAATCCCCCACTGGGCGTTTGGGCCCATATTTGTGGTTCGGATCTGGTGCGTGATCGGGATGGTACCGTCTACGTGCTGGAGGACAATCTCCGCGTACCGTCTGGTGTTTCCTACATGCTGGAAAACCGCCAGGTGATGAAGCGCGTCTTTCCCGATATGTTTGAGCAGTACAATATTCTGCCTGTCGATGATTATCCGTCACAGTTGTACGACACATTGGCAGCGCTCTCACCTCGACCCGGCGACCAGCCAGAGATAGTAGTTCTGACTCCCGGTATCTACAACTCGGCATATTTTGAACACGCTTACCTGGCACAGCAAATGGGTGCTGAATTAGTTGAGGGTAGTGACCTGGTGGTAGACAAGAACAACGTGGTTCACATGCGCACCATCGAAGGTCTCACGCGGGTGGATGTCATCTATCGTCGCATCGACGATATGTTTCTCGATCCGGAAGTATTCCATCCAGACTCCATGCTCGGGGTACCGGGTCTGATGCGGGCGTGGAAAGCCGGCAACGTAGCATTGGCGAACGCGCCAGGCGCTGGCGTTGCCGATGACAAGGTTGTGTATGCCTTTGTACCAGAGATTATCAAATATTATCTGGACCAGGATGCCATTCTTCCCAATGTGCCGACCTATAAATGCATTGATAAGACGGAACGCCAATACGTTATCGATCACATCGATAAAATGGTGGTCAAGCCGGCCAATGAGTCTGGCGGTTATGGAATGCTTATCGGACCGCATGCGGGTAAGGACGAGCGGGAAAAATTTGTGCGCCTGATTCGGCGAGATCCGCGCAACTATGTCGCCCAGCCCATGCTGACCTTGTCTACGGCGCCGACACTCATAGGCACTCGTGTGGAGCCGCGTCACCTGGATTTACGTCCCTTCATTCTCAGTGGTCAAAAAACGACGGTGACCACGGGTGGTTTGACCCGTGTGGCACTGCGCAAGGGCTCTACGGTGGTCAACTCTTCCCAGGGCGGTGGTAGCAAGGACACCTGGATCGTGGATATGGAGGCATAAGTCATGATGCTTTCCCGAGTGGCTAATAATGTCTACTGGATGGCGCGTTATATCGAGCGTGCTGAAAACACGGCACGTCTGATTAACGTCAATACGCATTTGCTGCTTGATCTTCCCAGGCGTGCGCGTCTAGGCTGGGAACCGATTGTCGATATCACCAGCACGCCGGAATACTTTTATACCCTGTATGAGGAAGCCGATGAGCGTAGCGTCATCAGGTTTATGGTTGCGGATACCAGGAACCCCGGTTCGATACTCAGTTCGCTTGCCATGGCGCGTGAAAATGCGCGAACCGTACGGGACATCATTCCACGCGAGGCGTGGGAGCAGGTAAATGCTCTCTATTTGAAAACCAAGCACGATGCACCAAGCGTATTAACCCACCGGCATCGATATGATTTTCTACGATCAGTCATTCTAGGTGCCCAGACCATTACCGGCATGCTTGCCGGTACAATGACGCACGACGAGGGCTATAGCTTTCTGCGCATGGGGCGAAACCTGGAGCGCGCAGACATGACTACGCGTATTGTCGATGTTCGCTCTGCGACTCTGCTGCCGGAAATGGCAGAAGACCTTACTCCGTTCGAAAACCTGCAGTGGATGAGCGTGCTGAAGTCGATGACAGCCTATCAGATGTATCGTCGTGAGATGCGTCTGCGCATAAGCCGGCCGGATGTGCTGAGATTTCTATTGCAGGAGGAACGCTTTCCACGAGCTTTTTATCACACGTTGCGTGAGGTAGAGAGTTGTCTGGACAGTTTGCCGCACAACGAGAAATCGATGAAACTGGTCAAAAAGCTGCAGCAGCGATTGCTGCGTGCCAAACCCGAAAAACTGAAGCAGGAAAAGCTGCATGATTTTATCGATGACATGCAGCTTGGCCTGATTAAAATTAACGCCAGTATCAGTAGCACGTATTTCTAGACACTGCGATCGAGGTCTCCATAAAAAAGCCGTCTTCAAGGACGGCTTTTTTGTTACTCGTGGTGGTGTCCACCGGGCCCGTGCACATGGCCGTGGGAGATTTCTTCTTCGCTCGCCTCTCGCACTTCCTTGATGGTGACCTCGAAGTTCAGATTTTTACCAGCCAGCGGGTGGTTGGCATCAATGACGACATGGTCATCCGCAACTTCCTTGATAGTAACAGTAAGGTGCTCGCCTTCAGGGCCCTGGGCGTAAAATTGCTCGCCAACTTTGATCTGGCTCTCGTCCTGGAACATCTCTTTAGGGACCTGTTGCACGCGGCTCTCGTCCGGCATGCCATAGCCTTCTTGCGGTGGAATCTTCACGGATACGGAATCACCGGCCTTTTTGCCTTCAAGTGCCTTTTCCAGGCCCTCGATAATATTCTTGGCGCCGTGCAGGTAGGTTAATGGCTCACCGCCTGCGGAGGTATCAATGGTAGTGCCTTCATCGTCTTTCAGTTCGTAGTCGATGGAAACCACCGCGTGCTTGGTAATCTGCATATTCTGCCTCTTGAATTGGGGTAAATAACGGCCTACGTCGCAATGGCGAGCATTAGTTGCAGGCGGGTACGGGTGCACTATAACGAAAAAAGGGCCTTATTTCCTCATTTTTCGCCGTAATGCCTTGTTGACCGCGTGACCAACGGCCATGAAGCCGAAAGTGGCGGTGACAAAACTGGCGGAACCGTAGCCAAAGCGGCAATCCAGGTGCACACCGTGTACCCCGGGCTTGCGATGGCAGACGGTGCCGTCTTCCTTGGGGTAGACCTTGTGCTGGGTGGAATAGACGCACTCGATACCAAAAGTGCGTTTTGGATTTTTCGAGAAACCATAGTCGCTGCGCAGACGCTGGCGAACCTTGGCGGCCAGCGCATCGTTGTGTGTACGGCTCAGATCGGCGATTTTGATATGACCCGGATCATTCGAACCGCCGGCACCGCCAGTGGTAATAATGGGTATCTTGTTGCGCTTGCAGTAGTAAATCAGCGCCGCCTTGAACTTGATAGAATCAATGGCGTCGATGACATAGTCAAAATTACGCTCGGCCGGCAACAGGTCGAACAGGTTGTCAGCAGTGATGAAATCATCGATGCCGGTGACTTCACAGGCAGGATGTATTTCTGTGACGCGCTCGATCATCACGTCCAGCTTTTTCCTGCCAACGGTGCTGGTCAGTGCATGGAGCTGGCGATTGACGTTGCTCGGCGCGACCTCGTCGAAGTCGATCAGGGTAAGTTTGCCGATGCCGCTGCGGGCCAGTGCCTCGACTGCCCATGAACCGACACCGCCCAGGCCGACGACGGCAAAATGCAGTTCACGCAAGTGCTGATAGGCTTCGCTACCGTAAAGGCGCTCGATACTGGCGAAACGCTCGCCGTCGTCATGTTTTGTCATGCCGATTAGTTTGTGCCTGGCAGGTGCAGATTCAAGACCGAAAGGGCGTTTCCGGTAGTCCGTTTCGCCGCCTCGGCGGGGTCCATTTCGCGCACCTCGGACAGGGCCTGCAGGCAAAAGGGCAAGTACTCGGGGCTGTTGCGTTCACCCCGGTGCTGGCTGACGGTTAGATCAGGTGAATCAGTCTCGAGTACGATGGAATCCAGCGGCAGTTCCCTGGCAAGCCGCCGTAGTTTGCTGGAGCGCTCATAGGTGAGCATGCCGCCAAAGCCAAGTTTGAATCCAAGATTAATATAGTGTCGGGCCTGTTCCAGGCTGCCATTGAAGGCATGGGCAATACCACCCTTAAGCTGCTTTTTGCGCAGGTAACCAAGCACCTGGTCGTGAGCCTTGCGCACGTGCAGGATTACCGGCAGGTCCGCCTGTTTGGCCAGGTCCAGTTGGGCGTCGAAGAATTGCTCCTGCTTTTCCTTGTCCGGATTGTCGATCAGGAAGTCGAGGCCGATTTCACCGACCGCGACCACCGCCGGGTTCTCCAGGTATTGCGCCAGCCGGTCCAGATCAGCTTGCTGGTGCTGCTCGATATAGACCGGGTGCAGCCCCAGCGCCGGGGCGAGTTCCGGGTGATGTGCACACAAATTGAGCAGGGCATCCCAGCCGCTGCGGGTCACTGCGGGTATTACAATGCGGTCGACGCCGAGCTCTCGACAATGCCGGAGTACTTCATCGCGATCAGCATCAAACGCTGTGTCATCGAGGTGGCAGTGTGTATCAACCAGGTGCATGGCGATATTGTAACTGGAAACCTGCGCATACCACATGAAAACCGAAGAAGAGAGGCTGGCTAGCTGTGCATGTGCCCGGTCTGGTTAAAGAGGTTGTAGACGTGAAGTAACTCGCTTGAGTAACTCTGGTAGTTATTCCGCCCCTGTTGCTTGGCAGCATACATTGC
>JAJDNE010000065.1 GCA_022340825.1 Acidiferrobacterales bacterium
TCGTGAGATTGCGCAACGCTTGTATATCAGTGTCAATACTGTCAAGAAACACATCAATCATATCTTCGGCAAACTCGACGTCAAGAATCGCACTCAGGCGATTGCCAAGACGCGCCAGTTGAATATACTCCCCTGACCGCATCAGAAAATACTCCTGGAATCACCCCTTGGGGTCATGAAAATACACCCTTAACCTTGCTATTATGTGATTAATGCTGGTTGATGTGGAAGCCTGGAACTATCTGGTCAACTGCGGTCAATCAGCAGTCCGATTATGAGGAAATGTCGATCATGAAGCAAAACAAGTTGACTGCAATTCAGTCGGGGCGCTCGTTTCTGCGCGCCATCCTCGTCACCCTATTTGTCTTGACAAGCGTAGTCGTAGTCGTACCCGTAATGGCGCAGGAAGGAAATAGTGAAATGCTGCCGAATATCGTGCTGGTGCACGGCGCGTGGTCAGACGGCTCGATCTGGAGCGCTGTGACTGAGCGTCTTCAGGGCGATGGTTACAATGTGATCGCCCCACAGTTCTCGCTGACCTCCGTTGAAGCGGACGTTGCCCGCCTGGAACAGTACCTGGCACGGTTGACCGGTCCGATCATCCTCGTTGGTCACTCGTATGGTGGGGAGATCATAACGGCGCTCGGTCCAACTAACCCCAATGTGGTTGGCCTCGTGTATATTGCCGCCTTCGGTCTCGACGAAGGGGAAACGATTGGCGAGCTGTTACAGAACGGACCCCCAATGCCAGCACTGGCAAATATGGAAATCGATGCGCAGGGTTTCGCCTGGTTACCTCTGGATGATTGGGTCGATCACATCACAAGCGACGTTGACCCAGCGCAGGCGAAGGCGTTGTTCGCAGCGCAGCAACCCGTGTCAATGTCGCTGTTCACGTACGTAATGGGCGTCCCTACGTGGAAATCGGTGCCCTCGTGGTACATGGTCGCTACCAACGATGAGGCACTTCCTCCTGATGCTGAACGCTTCTTCGCTCAACGCATGGGTGCAACCGTCGTGGAAATCGAATCCAGTCACGTGCCGCTGGTTTCCCAACCGGACGCAGTTACCAACTTGATCGAAACGGCAGCAGAATCGCTGTCCGTCAGGAACTAAGCAGATTCTCTCTGCCCGATGAGGTCAGGCGTACATCAACATGCCCTGGCCTCCGTAAGACAACGGACTCCGTATGGTGCGTAAATTAGTCTATGCGAGAAACCGCCTTCCCCGACAAACGACAGAACTACTGGAAAAGCCCCGCAAGTGCGCTAAGCTTGTGGGGTTTTGTCTAGCCTGAAGACGGGAGGGTGAGGGGAGAGAGACTTCGAGATCTTGTTGTTGTGACAGTAGTTGCGGATCGTGGAGCGGAAACAAGAGCGTGGACCACACATCCCGCGGCGGCAGAAGGTGCCACTGGCGATGCCAGCGGTCCGACTGAAGGGTCGGGCGAGGAAACGAACTTCGTGCAAGCGACAAATCATCGCTATGCAAAAGGCGAAACAGCAATCATAAATTGCCATGTCACAAGAGAACCTGCTAGAATCGATTTATCGAACACTTATCGAAAACGAGTTCCAAAATGGCTTACGTCCTAGTTCAACACGAAGTAAAAGACTACGATGCCTGGAGAGTCGGTTTTGACTCGGTCAGCGAGTTACGAACCCAATACGGTGAAAAGTCGGCGCAAGTGTTTACCAATACGGATAATCCCAATAGGATCACCGCTGTCTTTGAATGGGATACAATTGAAAACGCCGAAACCTATTTCTTCAATACGCCAGAATTGAAGTCCGCGATGCAAAAGGCTGGCGTTCTCGGTCGGCCCACGGTTACAATGCTCAACGCGAGCTAGGCCGTTCCACGACAAGACAGTGCTTGCGACACAGCCAACCACTTCGTCGCTGGTACTCCCAATATCACAAATTCCTAGATCACCAGAAAATGGCGCAAGGGCGACCGGATCAGATGAGCGGGCCAGAGACTTTCGCGGAAGGTATCCCGTATGGTGCGTAAATTAGTCTACGCGAGAAACCGCCTTCCCCGACAAACGACAGAACTACTGGAAAAACCCCGCAAGTGCGCTAAGCTTGTGGGGTTTTGTCTGGCCTGAAGACGGGAGGGTGAGGGGAGAGAGACCTCGAGATCCTGTTGTTGCGACAGCAGTTGCAGATCGTGAAGCAGAAACAAGAGCGTGGACCACAAATCCCACGGTGGCAGAAGGTACCGTTGGCAATGCTAGCCGTTCGACTAAAAGAGCAAGCCAGGAACGAAAAGGCAACCCTGGAAGACTAGTGTGCGATTGTTCAAGCCGGCTACTGTTGTCGGCTGGTACTGGGCGATTGTGCGACGGAAATGGACCTACGAGCAACGAAGGTCGCAGATTTCCAACCGGGATGCGGTCTCTCAAGAAAAATCAGATATAAATCAAATAATCGTGAATAATATTTGGCAAAATATGTTTTTGTACCTATAATTGTTTATAGTCGCAAAATATATTTAATAATTGATGCGTGGTACCAAATGGAACTGATGAATTGAAAAGACATCGACCTCGCGACTAACATAGACCAAAAAGAACAGCAGCAAGCATCAGAGGAAAATCCTCATTCTTCCGGCTCGGTTCTGGCGAGAAGGAAAAGTCAATTATCTCCATAGTTGCATCCTATGGTGAATTTCCCCCGAATCACATGTGCATATTTCCGTGTGAATATTCCAGCGGATTGTGAGGGTTGGTGATAGACCTCACACGGTCCCGCGTTTGGTGGGCACGTGACTTCCGAACGGCACTCATAACACCTCTTGGGCGCAGCCCCTTGAAAAAAGTATCCCTGTTCAAACAAGTGTGAAACGTGGAACCAACACTCAACTGCAAAACCTGGCTAATCCAAAAGGAGATCATACTGATCGTTGTGTGTGACATTTTTCAGGCCAAGTATGGTAGGAGTGGGGATCTTCAAAGAGGCAAACCAGCATTGGATGCCTGAGTATGGTACTCGCATCTTGACCGATGCCAGCGGCTCGTTTTTCACGGTCGTGACAGAGACAGAAGTGGCAAGCCTGGCCGAGTGGGAGGGGCTTTCGGCAGAAGTTCTCGCTCTTCCAGAATTCGGTAACTGGTTCGCCCGGATGTCCGAATTGGTCGAGACTCGACGTTGCGAGTTCTACAACATTGCGGAATAAACCAGGGGAGTTTTTCTTAGCTCCCATCTTTTTTCGGTCTGTATCGTTTCCAAGTGCGAGATACGGGCCTAAGCCGCACATGCAATAAATGCCCTCGTCCATTGTCAATAACCGTTCAATTCCGTCCATAAGTATGAAAACAAGGAGCAATCATGGCAAACGAATGGAAACTATCGGGAACTTACTTCGAATCCTGCAATTGTGAGGCAGCTTGTCCGTGTGTTTTCTTAAGCGCCCCCAGCACAGGGGAGTGTACCGCGGTCGTCGGGTGGCACATTGATCAGGGCAATTTTGGGGATGTCAGCCTTGACGGCCTCAACGCCGTACTGGCAGTGTATTCCCCCGGTCACATGGTAGAGGTGCCGTGGCAAGCCGCCCTCTATTTGGATGGTGCCGCCAACCAAGAACAGAGTAATGCGTTAGCACAAATCTTCTCCGGGCAAGCGGGTGGGCATCCGGCTCGTTTAGGGCAGCATATCGGCACCGTGCTGGGTGTAGCAAACACCGCCATTAACTATCAGGCTGAGGGCAAACGGCGCAGCTTGCACATTGATGGCGTTCTCGACGTTGAGATTGAGGCCATGAGTGGGCAAAATAGTGATGACATCACCGTCGCGGGACATCCGCTCTGTATCGCACCGGGGTATCCGGTAGTTGTGGCCAAATCCAAGCAGCTGAACTACCACGATCACGGGTTTAAGTGGGAAATGTCCGATAAAAACGGCTTCTACTCGCCCTTCAGTTACCAGAATTAATTAGGGAAGTGCAGCCGATGACACCATCGCTACAAACAGCATTCCGTCGTGACCGCACGATTGTGCTGTCCGGCCTGGTGGGAGTGACTCTGCTCGCCTGGGTATACATGTTTTACCTGGCAGGCAACATGGGAAACATGGATATGGAGATGGCTTCACCGCAATTGGAAACCTGGAAACTGGTTGATTTTGCGCTGACGTTCGTGATGTGGGCCGTCATGATGGTCGCTATGATGGTGCCTTCGGCCTCACCGATGATTCTGATGTACAGCACGCTGCATCGCCGGCAGCATAAACAAGACAATCCAATGGCGGCGATCAGCATGTTTGTGCTGGGCTATGTGATTATTTGGACAGCCTTCAGCCTGGTAGCTGCCCTGGCGCAATGGGTGCTTCACTCGACGGCGCAGCTCTCCCCGATGATGGAGGCGACCAGTTCAGTACTGGGGGGCACGCTGTTGATCACCGCCGGAGTTTTCCAGTGGACGCCGCTCAAACACGCTTGTCTGAGCCATTGTCGCACCCCGTTAGGGTTTCTGATGAACGAATGGCGTGATGGCAACCGGGGTGCGCTCATGATGGGGATTCAACACGGTACTTTTTGTGTGGGATGCTGCTGGCTGCTCATGGCCTTGCTGTTTGTCGCCGGGGTCATGAATCTGCTCTGGGTAGCGGCCATTGCGGCCTTCGTGCTCATTGAGAAGGTCGTGCCCGCCGGTCAATGGGTGAGCCGCGCGGCTGGATTTGTGTTCACCATCGCGGGTGGGTGGCTCGTTGTGGGGACCCTGGTGTAGCAGCGAGTTGCAGCGAGAAAGTATCTCCGACGCAACCTTAGCCCCAGAGAACTTTCCCGTCAATTTCGTCCAGTTTTATAAATTCCTGGTACTCCCCCACGAATGCGGGGAGTACTCGAATCAGATCGATCAAGGCATTCCAATACAAGGGTCCGACCGCATGGTGATAGCCTGGCTCATCAAGGTATTTTGAGCCACTTTTGATCCCATTATAGGTTTTTACACCCTTTCATTGAGTTATCACCTTCGTTTGCGGAGGAGCATCTAGTTCATGAAAATCTATTTTATTGCAAGCTATTGAGCTACAGAAGACATATATGTCGTGCATAACGACGTGGAGGGATCATGTCCAAAGTCATGCGTATCGCGTTGATCGCGGCGGGTGTCGGGGGATTACTGCTGGCACTGGCGTATTACGTGCAGTGGTCGCCGGTCGACGAGTTATGGCCGTGGTCGGGTATGGATACCGGTGAAACAGCCTCAGCGAGCACCCCGGATAGTTTCTACGGGT
>JAJDNE010000094.1 GCA_022340825.1 Acidiferrobacterales bacterium
ATGTAGATCACGTCGTTCACTCTGGAGGTTGCCCTTCTGGTAGCCACTGACGAAACGCGCGGCGATACCTTCAGCGCGGCAGCAGGCTAAATCACGTTGCAGGGTGAAGCCGATGTAAGAGGCCTCGTAGCATAACTTGAGGATGCAGTCCGGAAAATACTGGCCGAGCTTGTCAAGCAGTCCCTTCAAGGTCGGCCGGCATTTGAAATCAATGACTTCGCCGGTGCTTTTGTCCAGCGCTGAGCCGTGGTATTTAGTATCGTCGACATCAAGGCCGACGTGGATTATTGTGTGTTTCATAGACGCCTCCTTTAGACGCCTCCTTTTTATCTTTGGTTGCAGTGGCAGATTACCACTTTGAGGTATCCATCCTGGATGGTAGCCCTCGTCTCGGCTAGGAAGGGGGGCGTCTATATCGTCTATAAGCATACCCAGAATCCGGAATTAACGCGATTGCTGGGGAGGGACAACAGACATTGAGCAATATATAGAAGGTATTGTGCCTCCCTCGGTCAGAAGCGAAAAAAGTAAGTGGTGTTTGTATGGTAGAAAGTATCCGTCGTAACCCATTTTTATTGGAAACTTAACGGATTAATCCATGAAAATTCATTTCATTAAATTCATCGCCATATTTTTCCTCTCAATGAATTGTCTGGCTATTGAAAAGAGCGCATCAGATACAGCTCGTGAATTTTACGATTTGCTCAAGCAAGAAAACTACAGTACTGCTGCCACGTATTATAGTCCAGGCGCACTACGAGAATTTCGTCAATTAATGAATTTTGAGAATGAACTTGCCCGGACACAGAAGCAGTTTTTTTTCGAGGAATATTTTGAGCCAGATTTGAATGATGCGTCAGCCAAGAACCTGTCAGATACAGACTTTATGGCCGCGTTCCTGAATGGAATGTTAACGTCGGACAATTTTTCACAGATGCTTAACTATAACAAGGTGGACATTCTTGGTGAAATAACAGAGCGAAGCGATTTAGCCCATGTATTGGTACGCCAGTGGATTTCGCTTGGGGGCCATAAAATGGAAGTGGTTGAAGTGACAAGTTTTGATAAAGTGGGCGGCGACTGGAAAATACGCATGACAGGCAGGTTGAAAGGCGTTGCGATCATGATTCGCCAGCAACTTCTGTGGTAGAAATACGTGAATTCACAAATTCCAATATACCAGTCGAGCAGACATTGTTGAGTCAGGCGTGTCTGAAACCGAGACATTTCAAGCTGAGCCTGCAAAAACGCCGGTTTTATCCCGTTGGCGACATTTCGCGTCCTGAGACCCCGGACTGGCCGTATTGCGTTTCGATATTCGGCCCAGGTGGTTTCTTGGGGACTGGCAAGTCAGGAAACTGGTTAGTGCGCTATATAAATTCTTAAATCTACTCAGCACATATGGTGGTTATCGAACGGAGCTTATCTGATGAAAAAGATTACAGCATTGAGTGCGTGGAGTACTGGCCTGACGTTGGCGCTAACGATGAGCTTTTTGGTCTGTGCCGTAGAGGATAACGATTTTTCGTCGATGCAGATGAAAGGCGTTCACCCGGTAACAGTCAAGGTGGATATCGATGCAGCCGCAAAGCGTTTGTCCCGGGCTGTAAAGTTTCCGACCATCTCGAACCAGTATAGGAATGACTTTGATGCCAAAGTGTTTGAAGACTATCACCAGTTTTTGAAGGATACAAGACGCTGGAAGAAACTATACGTCGGACATGGGGTAATAATCTGATTGTGGCGCCGTTCTTTGTGATTGGTGGCTCAGATTCGAAGCATTTTCAGGCGCGTCCGTTTGCCCCGGATGTCTACACCTTTACGGCGATTCAACTTGATTCTATGAAGGAGTTTGCCGGTTTTCATGGCGTCAATGAACGAATCGAAGTGGATGAATATGCAAAGTCAATCGGGTTCTTTTATCAGCTGATGGATAATTTGGAAAATCTTTAATCCGGGCGAATATTCGTTCACTGCGGATGCCCTTGCGTATCCTTTTCCGGGGGTGGATGATTTGCGAGCCAATCTGATTCAGATGACGACCTTTCTCACCTAAGTGAGCCAATTGTAAAATCGAACTTAGCTCGGTTTAAGAATCATGTTAGCTCAGTGAAAGGAGTTTTTTGCCAGTGCGAATTACATTTGCCCTTTTTATATTCTTGGTGGCGCGGCCGGGCATAGCGGTGCCCATATCGCCAGTCCAAAGTGAAATCAGGCAAAAAGTAGAACAGATTCTCGCAGGAGCTGATCAGGGCGGGACAGATCAGTCAATATCCTCCTCAGTGGTGCTGCCGGCTTTCTACGAACAGCGTGCCTACAGGCCTGCCTGGACCAACCCGCAGTCTGTACAACAACTGATTCAGACACTCCAACAGGTTGACGCAGATGGTCTGCGTAGCGACGACTATCATTTGGCATCGATTCTGATGCTGCAGGAAAACACTATCGACGAAAGCCCTGAAGTCACGGCACGGCGCGACATGTTGATGACTGATGCGCTCATAAGACTTGGGTACCACCTGCTCGCGGGCAAGGTGGACGCTCAGACTCTGGACTCCAACTGGAACATGACCCGTACTATTGGCGATCTCGACACGATTTTGGCGATGGGTAACGCGATCGAGACTGCCCATATACCGCAAATGGTCGACGCGCTGCGCCCCGACCACAGGTATTATGCCGTTCTCAGAAAAGAGCTTTCACGCTACCGTGCTATTCGCGATCAGGGTGGCTGGCCACCTGTGCCACAGGGACCAGTTCTAAAACCCGGTATGACAGATGCCCGCATACCGGTGCTAAGCCAGCGTCTGGCTGTCACCGGTGAACTGAAGGCTGGATATACAGCTACTGACACCTACGACGCAACACTGGAGGCTGCGGTAAAGCGGTTTCAAGAACATCATGCATTGACCCCGGATGGGGTATTGGGTGTCGCTACGCTGGAGGCAATGAATTTCCCGGTGCAGGCGCGCATTAATCAGATCAAGATCAACCTCGAGCGTGCCCGCTGGGTGTTACATGATCTACCGGAGGATGTGGTTCTTACAGATATTGCCGGTTTTAAGGTCAGCTACTTTCGCAGTGGTGCCAAGGTCTGGTCAACACGCGCACAGGTAGGTAAACCGTACCGCAAGACACCTGTATTCAAGGACCGGATCCGTTATCTGGAAGTAAATCCCACCTGGACGGTTCCTCCAACGATACTGAAAAATGACATCTTGCCAAAAATTGCTGCGGATCCCGATTATCTTCGACAAAAGGATATGATTGTGTTGACCCATGGTGGGGAACTCGTTGACCCTGATACCGTGGACTGGGGGCAGTACCCGGAAAATCCGTTTCCCTACCTGCTGCGCCAGAACCCAGGGCCGAACAACGCGTTGGGCCGAATCAAGTTTATGTTTCCGAATAAACATGCTGTGTACCTGCACGACACCCCGAGTCGTAGCCTTTTCGATCGCGATCAACGGGCATTCAGTTCCGGCTGCATCCGTGTTCAGGACCCGTTCAAATTTGCTGAGTTACTGCTGGATGATCCCCAGTGGACCAGTTCGCGTATAGAAGAAATCGTGGCATCGAAACAAACCACCCGGATCGATCTCAGTGAGCCGGTCACGGTGATTCTTCTGTACTGGACTGTAAGTACTACAAGTGATGGAAACTTAATATTCAAACAGGATATCTACGACCGCGACGAGGCCGTGCTGATGGGCCTGAACGAACCCTTTCGCTTTAGAGACGCGCCCATACTAGAGGAAAAATAAAGGGCGCAGAATTACAGAGTTCGCACGATAATTCACTACGCCGGTAGAACCAGTTACTTAGCAGAGGAACTCACTTTCCGGAGCGTCCAGGGCAACCATAGCTGCAGGGCCTAATAGTGAAATGCGTTACCCGGGTTCGACAAACGACTGTCAGAAGATGGGATAAAGCCAGCTCCGTCTCGCCGTCCTCGGGAAAGCGGGTGCACGTACTTACTATGTCTCACCGTTTCGATGATGCCCTGACAAGGCCTCGCTTCACGGCATGCACCAGGACCTCCGGTGGAAAAGGTTTTCGCAGGAATTCCACGCAGTCTGCCTGAACGCCCTGGATCAGAATAGTATCGTCCGTATACCCAGACATTTACATTACCGCAAGGTCCGGCCGGATTTCCGAGGCCCCTTCAGCGAGTTCTCTTCCGCTTAATTGCGGCATCACAACGTCGGTCACCAGCAGCGCCGCGCGGTCGCCGAGTTCCTTAATGATAGCCAGCGCCGACTCCGCGCTCGCAGCAACTCGCACCTCGATACCCGCCTGCGTCAGTGCTCGCGCGCGGGCTGCACCGTCCACCGGCGGATCACAAAGATCCTCCGCTGTTGATAATGTACCTTGAAACGTTCAATTAGCGTATTTTGTTTTAGTAATCAACGTGTTGAAAAGCACCCTACTCCCACTCGATTGTAAATGAGCCTGATAAAGGCTGTAACTTCGTGGACTTATATTCTGTCATAAGGTCGATACCATGAAAAATACCATGTTCAGAAAATCCTTCAGAAGTTTTCTCTGCCATCTGGATTCCTTCCCGAGACCAACACGTCCAGGCCTTTACGTATACGTATGCTCTTGGAGGGCTGGCTGGCATTCTCTCTGTTACTTATCTCAGTCAACAATATTTAGATCAGCACGCTTCCACTC
>JAJDNE010000102.1 GCA_022340825.1 Acidiferrobacterales bacterium
GCCCAGCGATAGGCATCGGCCATGTCATCAATAAATTCGACAAGGCGCACCGCATTCAGGTTGTCGCCATAGACATCCCGGGTTTCATTAAGCCAGCGGGCACCACACTGGTGCCAAAGCTCTGGACGGCTGTCGGGAGACATTTGATTGAATGTGCGGGCCACCACAGCATTCAATGCGCGTGCACCCTGACTACCGCCGATAACCAGAACACGCAGGTGCTCGTGGTCACCGGACATGCGCTCTTCCGGCGCCGGCAGATTAAATATTTCCTTACGCACCGGATTGCCCACGTGCTTTGCCTTGGGTTGATTGCCGAAGGTTCCGGGGAACCCGCAGAGCACACGACTGGCGACCAGTGCAAGAAAGCGATTGGTAAATCCGGGTATGGCATTGGCTTCATGGATTACCAGCGGGCGGCGCAACAGCCAGGCGATCAGGCCGCCTGGTCCGGCGACAAACCCACCCATGGAAAGCACCACCGAAGGTCGACGACGGAGGAACACCGACAGAGCCTGGCCCATGGCGATCATCATGCGAAATGGCAACAACAACCATCCCGCTACGCCGCGCCCGCGTAATCCCTTGATGCTGATCCACTCCATGTGGAAACCTGCAGGAGGAACAAGTTTCGCCTCCAGGCCCTGTCGGGTACCCAACCACACCACGTCGACACCCCGATGATGTAAAACTCGCGCGACCGCCAGACCGGGGTACACGTGTCCGCCGGTGCCGCCTGCCATGATCAACACACTAGTCACGGTAGTTACCTCGCGCAGGTTGCAACTCCCGTGAAATCGCCAGTAATAATCCGACGGCAAAACAACTGGCCAGCATGCTGCTGCCGCCATAGCTGACGAAAGGCAGTGTTAATCCCTTGGTTGGCAGCATGCCAAGATTCACACCCAGGTTGATCATTGCCTGGAACCCCAGCAGTAACCCGATACCCTGACTCAGGCGCGCGTGATAAATCTTGTTGGCCTGTTCCGCCATGCGTGAGAGCTTGAATGCACGACCGACAAGAATGACGAACAGGGCAACCACCATGAATACGCCAACCAGACCTAGCTCTTCGGCAATGACTGCGACAATGAAATCGGTGTGTGCGGCAGGAAGATAGAACAGTTTTTGCACACTGGCACCGAGCCCTACACCGAACCATTCACCGCGACCAAAGGCGATCAACGCCTGCACCAGCTGGAACCCGGTATCAAACGGATCCGCCCATGGGTTCAGGAAACCGGTGACTCGCGCCATCCGATAGGGCGAGATCAACGTCAGCACAGAAATAGCGCCTACACCGGCTCCGATGCACGCGAAGAAGTGCCAGAAACGAACACCGCCGAGAAACAACATGGTCATGGTGGTGGCCGCCAGCACCACTACGGTCCCGAGATCCGGCTCCTGTAAAAGCAGCGTGCCGAGAATTGCCAGCACAATGCCGACCATCAGGATGCCCTGGGTAAAGTTACGCAACGTCTCCTGCTTGCGTACCAGGTAGCCGGCGACATAAATCACCATAAACAATTTGGCCAGTTCGGAGGGTTGTACATTGAATCCGCCCAGACGAATCCAGCGGGTACTACCATTGATTTGCGACCCCACTCCCGGAATCAGGACAGCGATCAATAACGCGATCGACGCCAACAGTAGCACCGGGCCGGACTGTTCCCAGAGGCGGACCTGGCTGTGCGCGGCGATCCACATGATGCCCAGCCCCAGGGTGACGTGCGCCAGCTGGCGAATCAGGAAATACATACCGTTGCCGGTATTACGATCCGCCAGTGTGATCGAGGCAGAGTAGACCATAATCATACCGAACAGGATCAGTACCAGTACCGCACCCAGCAACCACGGATCCCAACTCGCCAACCTGCGGGCTGCTTCGCGCTTGCTATCTGCATGGATTGCAACTGCACTCATCGCTGGAGTCGCTCCCGCACCAGTTGCGCAAAGGTTTCACCGCGATGCACAAAATTGTTGAACATGTCGAAGCTGGCACAGGCCGGGGAAAGCAGTACGACATCACCTGGGCTCGCCAGTTGATAAGCCAGATCGACTGCCTGTTTCATATCGTCTGCATGATGTACCGGCACACAGCCTGCCAACGCCTGCTCAATCAGCTTCGCGTCTCTGCCAATTAGAATGACATCACGCACGCTTTGCTCCGCAGCAATCCTTAACGGCGCAAAGTCAGCATCCTTGCCTTCGCCGCCGGCAATCCAGATAACCGGGGAATCGATTCCCTGTAGTGCGGCCGTGGTTGCGCCAACATTGGTCGCCTTGGAGTCGTTAATCCATTTGATACCGTTGTCCTCTGCCACCAGTTGGCAGCGGTGCGGCAATCCAGTGAATTTTTGTACTGCACGCTTGGCGGCATCGATGCTCACACCCATTACATTGGCCAGGGCCATCGCCGCCAGCACATTACTGATATTGTGTTTGCCGGGGATTCGTATCTCGTCCGCGCAAAACAAGGGCGTCTTGCCCTGCATAAGCCAGGTCTTGCCATCAATCTGCTTCACGCCATAGTCATTGTCGCGTTCGGGTAGCTGCATGCCGAAACTGACCTGGTCGCGATCCTTGCTTGCCATCGCCATCACCACTGCATCATCCCGGTTCAATACCATGGTGCCGGTTCCGTTAAAGATCCTTGCCTTGGTGTCGGCGTAATCCTGCAGGCTTTGATAGCGGTCCATGTGATCTTCGCTGACATTCAACACCACGGCAGCACGGGCATTGAGGCTTTCGGTAGTCTCGAGTTGAAAGCTTGATAGCTCCAGTACATAGACATCGGGTTCGGAATCTTTTATCAGCTCCAGCGCCGGTACACCGATATTGCCGCCAACACGCGTTTCCAGTCCGGCCTCACTGCACATTTCGCCTACCAGCACGCTGACCGTGCTTTTCCCGTTGGCACCGGTCACTGCAATGACGGGCGCGTGCGCAATGCGCGCGAATAATTCAATATCACCAACGGTCTCGACACCGGCGTTGCGCGCCTGTGCGATCGCAGGCTCGGCCAGTGCGACACCGGGACTTACCACCAGGAGATCGGCGCGACTCAGCAGGCCGGCATCAAACTCGCCCGTGTGAACCGGCACGTTGGGATATGCCTCCTGCAACAGGCCTAGCTGCGGCGGTTGGGCCCGGCTATCAACCACTTCGACCGTATAACCCTGCACGATCAAATGCGGCACCACCGACAACCCGGTTTGCCCGAGGCCGACAACTACCGCCAGTTGATCTGCTTGTTCTGCCATCACATTCCCACTCATTGTTAACGGACCTTTAAGGTTCCCAGTCCGATCAACACCAGAATCACTGTAATGATCCAGAAGCGGACAATTACCCGCGGCTCTGGCCAGCCTTTTAATTCGTAATGATGATGTAACGGCGCCATCCGGAAGATGCGCTTGCCGGTCAGTTTGAACGATGCGACCTGGACGATGACCGAGACCGTTTCCATCACAAACAGGCCGCCCATAATGAACAGCACAATTTCCTGCCGAACCACTACCGCCAGTACACCGAGCGCTGCGCCCAGGGCCAATGCACCGATATCGCCCATGAATATCATCGCCGGGTAGGTGTTAAACCAGAGGAAGCCCAGACCGGCACCCACCATCGCTGCGCATATAATCAGCACCTCGCCGACACCCTTCACGTAAGGAATGCCGAGGTACTGGGAAAAATTGACGTTACCAGTGAGATAGGCGAAGACACCGAGTGCGCCCGCGACCATTACCGTTGGCATGATTGCCAGGCCATCGAGTCCGTCAGTAAAGTTAACTGCATTGCTGGAGCCGACAATGACCAGGTAGGTCAGCAGAATAAACGCGGGGCCAAGGTCGATAACAACGTTCTTGAACACCGGCACGATCAATTGTGTCTCCATCGGTGACTGCGCGGTGTAGTAAAGAAAGCCGGCTGCGGCGAGCCCCGCAACTGACTGCCAGAAAAATTTGTTCTTGGCGCCGATACCCTTTGGGTCCTTGTTAATAATTTTCTTGTAATCATCAACCCAACCGATGGCACCGAAAGCCAGTGTCGTCAGCAACACCACCCAGACAAAACGATTGGTCAGGTCTGCCCAAAGCAACGTGGAAATGCCGATTGCCACCAGTAACAGTGCTCCACCCATGGTCGGCGTGCCGGCCTTGGCCAGATGAGATTCGGGACCGTCATGTCGAATCGTCTGCGCCATCTGCCGATAGCCGAGTCGCCGGATCATGCCCGGACCAATCCAGAACGAAATCACCAGCGCGGTTAATATTCCGACGATTGCCCGGAATGTCAGATAACGAAAGACATTCAGGAAGCTGTAGTCTTGCGCCAGCGAAGTGAAAAGGTGATATAGCAACTCGTTTCCCTCTGGTTACTTCTTCTTTGACTTGCCGCTCTTGGTGATACCGGCTACCACGCGCTCCATGTGCATACTGCGCGAGCCTTTCACCAGCACCGTCATGTCACTGTGCAACACATCGAGCAGGGCATCGGCCGCCTCCTCCTGACTGGCAAAATGTTTTCCGCCTTTGCCGAACGCTGATGCCGCATGTCGACTCAACGGACCTACCGCAAACAGACGATGAACACCGACACGCCTGGCCAGTTCACCGACACGACGATGAATTTCTTCTGACGCCTGGCCCAGCTCGGCCATATCCCCCAGTACCAGCACGCGTTCGCCGTTGGCTTCACGCAAGACCTGCAGCCCTGCTCCGACCGAATCAGGATTGGCGTTGTAGGTATCGTCAAGAATACGAGCGCCGTTTATTCCCTTCTTGATCTCCAGGCGTCCGGAAACGGCCTGCAATTTCTCAAGACCATTTCGGATATCCGCCAGACTGGCACCACCGGCGATTGATGCCGTTGCTGCGGTAAGCGCATTCATAACATTGTGTTTTCCAAGCAAAGGTAATTGCATTTCAATATCCCCCTCTGTGGTTTTCATGGAGACCAGACTTCCACCATCGGTCGGTTGGTATTCGGCAGATACGTCGGCCGGGTTTTCCATGCCAAACGTCATCACCTGTCGCGGCGCTGCCAGATCGCGCCAGAGCTTGCTGAATGGATCGTCGGCATTGATTACCGCGATACCGGTATCGGCCAGGCCACTGAATATTTCACCCTTGGCCTGGGCCACCTGTTCCACACTACCGAGGCCCTCAAGATGGGCATGCGCGGCATTGGTAATCACTGCAACCGTAGGTTTCGCCAGGTTGCTGAGGTAAGCGATTTCACCACGATGATTCATGCCCATCTCGATCACGGCATGACGATGCTCCTTGCGCAACGTAAGCAGCGTAAGCGGCACGCCAATATCATTGTTCAGGTTCCCCTGCGTCGCACAAACCGGTGCAGACTGTCCGAAAATACTGGCGATCATATTTTTTACCGTGGTCTTGCCATTGCTGCCGGTCACCGCAACCAGCGGTATATTGAATTGGGCGCGCCAGAAGCTCGCCAATGATCCCAAGGCGATTCGTGTGTCTTCGACTTCGATCGTGGGTAACGTGGTTTCAATCTGGCGACTGACCATGGCACCTGCGGCTCCGGCACCCAACGCTTCAGCCAGGAACAAATGACCGTCAAAGCGGGGACCGGTCAGCGCGACAAACAGATCACCCTGTTTCAGCGTGCGCGTATCGGTACTGACGCCGTTAAACACAACATCACGTCCGTGGTAGCGGCTGTGCAGTGCGTCGGCGGCCAATGACAATGACATCACGCGGCCTCCCCCAGCAATTCCCGAACGGTATCGCGATCACTGTAGGCGATGCGCTCGTCTCCAATTTGCTGATAGTCTTCGTGACCCTTTCCGGCGAGCAGAATGATGTCACCGGGACGCGCAGACTCGATAGCATTGGTAATGGCTTCGATCCGCCTGTGCACCACCCGATGCTCCCGCTTCATACCGCGGAGAATATCGGCAACGATGTTCTCCGGGTCTTCGTGGCGTGGATTGTCATCGGTCAATATAACGTGATCGGCCAATCGCTCGGCGATCTCGCCCATCTGCGGGCGCTTACCCCGATCACGGTCACCGCCACAGCCAAAGACACACCAGAGCGAGTCTTCGGTGTGTTCGCGCAACGCCAGCAATACCTTCTCCAGCGCATCGGGTGTGTGTGCATAGTCGACGACCACGAGTGGCATGTCCTGTTGACCACCAAATCGCTCCATCCGGCCGGCGACGGGTCGCGCCTTAGATAAATTTTCAATCGCCTGTGACAACGGCATATCACAAGCCATTAACACCGCCACGGCTGCGAGCAAGTTAGACGCATTGAAGCGACCAAAGAGGTGGCTCGTCAGCTTGTCGTTGCCATCGGGCGTGGCCAGCATCAGGATGAGGCCCTCATGACCGGTTTTGATTTCACTGGTATGAAAATCTCCACTTTCCAGGCCGAAACTGATCGCGCGGATTTCGCTGTTCAGTTGCTCTAACAGCTTGCGACCGAAGTCATCTTCCTGGTTGATGACAGCGACTTTCAAACCGGGTGAGGTGAACAGCCCGGCCTTGGCCGCGCCGTAACTGTCCATGTCTCCGTGGTAATCCAGGTGGTCACGTGAAAGATTGGTAAACACGGCAATATCAAATGCCACGCCGTTTACCCGACCCTGCTCCAGCGCATGGGACGATACCTCGATACAAACATGGCTGGCGCCGGAATCGATATAGCGCGCAAGCAACTTGTGAACCGTTACCGGGTCTGGAGTTGTATGCAAGGTGGTATCCAGTTCACCCGGAAAACCATTGCCCAACGTGCCTATCACGGCACAGCGATGCGGCGCATGATTCAGGCACTGGGCCAGCAAATGGGTACAGGTGGTTTTGCCATTGGTGCCGGTAACGCCAATTACCGTCGCGCGGCGCGAGGGCGAATCGAAGAATCGATCAGCGATCAGGCCGGCTGTCGCATTGAGGTTGCTGACGGCGTACTGGGGAATCGATATCTCCTTGGGTGCGTAACCACCGCCGCCTTCATACACAACGGCCACCGCGCCCTTGTCGACGGCTTGACGAATATAGTCCCGGCCATCACCACTGACACCGGGCATTGCCAGAAACAGGTCACCCGGTGTGACCCGGCGACTGTCGATAGCCAGCCCGGTTACTACCAGTTCTGCGGCGACATCTTCCGATACAAAATCTCTCAGCAATTCAGCCAGGTTGTGGTGATGGCCTGTCATACCGCTGGCCTCAAGTTCACCTGGACTACCTGCTGCCCCGGTTTGTTTGGCTGATCCGGCGCAATGTTCAGTAGACGCAGGGCGCCTGACATGACCTTGCGAAATACCGGTGCCGCAATCTGTCCACCGAAATAACCGCCGCGATGGGGATCGTCGATGGTGACAACCATTACCAGGCGTGGATTGCTCGCCGGCACCATGCCAGCGAACAGTCCCATATAGCGCTCTTCGGCATACTGCCCGTCGATAAGTTTGTGCACAGTGCCGGTTTTACCTGCTACCCGATAATGCGCGATGTCTGCCGCCTGTCCGGTACCCTTGGTGCCAGCCGCGCGCTCAAGCATGTAGCGCAGCTGATGTGTGATTTCCACGGGCAACACACGGTGCTCCAGTTTTACCGCATCAGTCCGCACGAGCGTTGGGTTAACCATGTAGCCGTTGTTGGCGATCGCCGCATAAGCACGCGCCAACTGCAACGACGTAACTGAAATACCGTAACCAAAACTGATTGTGGCATGGTCGAGTTTTGCCCATTGATCCGGTGGATTGATCAAGCCACTTACCTCACCGGGCAAGCCACTGTGGGTTTCTTCGCCAAAGCCTACCCGCGTCAACATATCCCAAATCGACTGCTTTCCGAGCTGCAATGCGATCTTGGCTGCACCCACGTTGCTCGATTTTTCAATCACACGGGTCAGGGTTAGCCAGCCATAGTTACGCTCATCCCTGATTTTCTTGCTGCCAATCAGCACTGCCCCGGGCGATGTATTGACCAGCGAACGCGGCGAGAAGTTTCCGCTTTCCAGCGCAGCGGCAATGGTAAAGGGCTTCAGCGTGGAACCGGGCTCAAACAAATCGGTCACCGCACGATTGCGGAAATACCGGCTTCGGAAATTTTTACGGTTATTGGGATTGAAACCGGGCTGATTTACCATCGCCAGTACTTCGCCGGTACGGACATCCATCACCACAGCGGTGCCGCCCTTTGCCTTGTGTTGCGCCACGGCCTCCTTGAGCTCGCGGTAGGCAAGATACTGGATACGCCGATCGATGCTTAAAACCAGGTCGCGGCCAGGCTCCGGCAGGGAAATGCTTTCAACGCTTTCGACAATATTCCCAAGACGATCCTTGAGTACACGCTTGCGTCCCGGTTTGCCCGACAACCAGTCGTTGTATGCAAGCTCAACACCTTCCTGACCAATATCATCGACATTAGTGAACCCAACAATATGTCCAGCCGCTTCGCCCGCCGGGTAATAGCGGCGATACTCGCGCTGCAGTGAAACACCGGGTATATCCAGCGCCGACACGCTGCGGGCAAATTCCGGTGACACCTGTCGCTTCAGGTACATAAACTCCTTGCCCTGGTGATGCCGGATTTGTTTGGCAAGCTCGCTCTGGCTGATCTCCAGCTTTCGCGCCAATCGCGGCCATTGGTCGCGCGCCTCAGCCAACACTTCCGGCTGTGCCCAGATCGACTCGACCGGTGTGCTGATCGCCAACGGTTCACCGTTTCGATCAAGAATCATTCCGCGATAGGGTGCATCGCTGACGACACGCAGATACCGTGCGTTGCCCTGTTTCTGCAGATAGTCCGAATGCCATATCTGCAGGTACGCTGCACGCAGCAACAGGGCCAGCGTGGTCAGAAGCAGCATGGCCACGACCAGCATGAAACGGAAACCTGGAATAATGTTCGCCCGCTTCATCGTTGCGACTCCGTATCGCGCAAATCCACCATGACGATCTGATCCGCCTGCGGCAATTGCATACCCAGTTTGGCGCGTGCGGTTGATTCAAGTCGTTGATGCTGGGCCCATGCGCCTTCCTCGAGCAACAGCTTGCCCCACTCGACATCCAGTGCGTCGCGCTGGTGTTGCAACGTCTGCAATTTGGCGAATGCCACGCGGTTTTCGTGACGCAGCTCGATGACGCCGGCGGCAGACGCGACCAGCAGGGCGATGACGATCCACAACCGTCTAGTCATCGGAACCCCCAATACGTTCTGCAACCCTCAACACGGCACTGCGAGCGCGCGGGTTATGTTCGATTTCGTCAGCATCGGCTCGAATCGGCTTACCGATTTGACGCAATCTCGGCTTGAGCGCCGACTGCGGAACCGGCAGGTCCAGGGGAAAATCATCGCCGCGCGCTTCCTTCTGCATAAAGCGCTTAACCAGACGATCTTCCAGGGAATGAAAACTGATCACCGCAAGTCGGCCGCCAGCCCTGAGTACAGACACGGTCTGCGGTAACACGGCAGCGACTTCATCGAGCTCACTATTGATGTAGATACGTATTGCCTGGAAGGTGCGCGTGGCCGGGTCTTTGCCGGGCTCACGGGTACGCACGGCACGGGCACAAATGCTGGCCAACTGACCGGTGGTGGTGATGGGTTTGATGGCACGCTCTTCGACAATCAGTCGGGCGATACGTCTGGCAAACCGTTCTTCGCCGTATTCCTTAATAACACGCGCGATATCGGCCTCGTCCGCCCGATCCAGCCAGTCAGCTGCGGATTCGCCACTATCGGGATCCATGCGCATGTCCAGCGGACCGGCCTGGCGAAAACTGAAACCGCGGGCAGGGTCATCCAGCTGGGGAGAGGAGACCCCTAGATCCAGTAGCACGCCATGGATCTTCCCGGTCAATCCCTTTTCCTCTACATAGTGGCCCAGCATTGAAAACGGCCCTCTTCTTATTTCAATTCGTTTATCTTCGGCGAACTTGCGTGCCGCCTCGGCGACCGCCGCCGGATCCCGGTCCATCGCCAGCAAGCGCCCACTGTTACCAAGACGCTTCAGGATCTCGCTTGCATGCCCGCCGCGCCCAAAGGTCGCGTCGACATAAATACCCTCTGGACTCACGTTCAGCGCTTCAACTGCCGGCTCCAACAGAACCGGCTTATGTGCAAGCGCTTCCAACGGCCTTCCTATAACGACAACGAGCCAAGCTCCTGCGGGAGCTCGCCATCATCTTCACCACTTCCTTCCAGCCACTCACTGCGGCTATCGTTCCAGCGCTCTTCAGCCCAGATCTCGAATTTGTTGCCCTGCCCGATCAACACCACGCTCTTTTCCATCGCCGCGAACTCGCGTAGCGGCTGGGGCAACAGGATGCGGCCATTGCCATCAAGTTCGCATTCGGTTGCATGCCCGATCAGCAAGCGCTGCAGGCGACGTGCCTGCTTGTTAAAGCTCGGCAGGCGCACCAGCTTGCGCTCAATTTCTTCCCACTCCGGTAACGGGTAGAGCAGCAGACAGCTATCGAGATCGACGGTCACCACCATCTGGCCCTCGCACTGGCGAGTGAGCGCATCCCGATACTTGGTCGGGACCGCCATACGGCCCTTGCTGTCCAGATTGATTGTGCTGACGCCTCGGTACACCCGATCCTCCTGCGCAGTGTTATCCCACTATTACCCACATTTTCCCACTATTTGACACTATATGTATGATGTTGGATAGGTGTCAAGCGAATTCCCCACCGAGAGCAGAGAATTTTCCTTTGTTGGACAAAAGGTTAGAGCAGACAGACCGATGGCACTGACGCCAATTGGGGGGCCCAGATCTAGATAATCAGGATTAACTTAATATTATAATATATTGAATTATATAAGGATAAAGGTGGGTAAAAAAGAGAGGAGTCGGCCGATAAGCCGGGTTCTGTCGAGAACAGTCATTCATCTGGGACACACGTCGCCGTATGCCTCAAGCAGCCTACCCGGGAACGATGCGGGCCGCACCATTGTCCCCCTATTTGGCCTTGCTCCGAGCGGGGTTTACCATGCCACCGAGTGTTACCACCGGCGCGGTGCGCTCTTACCGCACCATTTCACCCTTACCGGCCCGTCGAAACGGACGTAGGCGGTATGCTTTCTGTTGCACTTTCCGTAGGCTCACGCCCCCCAGGGGTTACCTGGCACTCTGCCCTATGGAGCCCGGACTTTCCTCCCCACCGCATAAACGGCGAAGCGACTGTCTGGCCGACTCCGCTTACTATTATATAGGGCCGATTAGCACCGAACACGATATATATCGGCCAAGTAGCAAGTACTCACTCACTTCTTGCGCATGCACCAATCCGGGGCATCCAGACCGAGATGCTGCAACGTAATGATGCAAAGCCCGGGCTTGAGCAAGCTATCCCGCACCCGAGTAAATCTGACCTCTCTATATAACCAATTGATTTTTATACAACTAAAACAGGTAAGTAGGAAAAATTCAGTACTGGCACAGGCGTTGCAAATACAGAAGCATGAACTTGAAACTGACCGACAACCGAACAGGATCAAATTCACCAGTTTAGATTTAAGGTTCTCCTCCTGTGCTCTTATATTTTCAGAGCTTTTACGCCCCGCTTCCCCGGGGCGTTTTTTTATCCTTTTTCCGACTTTTGCTCGATCAACCACTGGTAGAGCCGATTTTTACCGAGTCCTGACACCTCGGCAACGATGGCCGCGGCCTTTTTCGGCGGCAACTCGGCTGCGAGTAAGCTCAGCAGCCGCTCCGTTTCAGGACTAATCGCCTCCTCCCCGGCGGGAGCGGTCCTCCCCTGTACCAGGACCACGAACTCGCCCTTTTGTTGATTCGGATCATTCGCCACCCAGTGACATAACTCCGCTAGCGGACCTTGCCGGATCGTCTCAAATTTCTTGGTCAACTCCCGCGCGACCACTGCCATCCGGTCATCGCCAAATACCGCTGCCATATCCGTGATGGAATCTACAATCCGATGGGCACTCTCGTAGAAAATCAACGTCTGTGCGTAGGCAGCATAGCGTTCAAAAAAATGCTGGCGCGCTCCCTGCTTGGGTGGCGGGAAACCGGCAAACAGAAATTCATTGGTAGCAAGACCGGACGCAGACAGGGCCACGATAGCAGCACACGGACCCGGGATCGGCGACACCGTAATATCGGCATTGTGCGCCGCCGTCACCAACCGAAACCCGGGATCGCTCAGCAGCGGGGTCCCGGCATCACTAATTAATGCAATACTTTTTCCAGCCAGCACTTCTTTGATCAGCTCGGGCGCCTTCTGGTCTTCATTGTGTTCGTGATAGGCGACCATAGGTGTGCGTACACCCAGGTGCTTGAGTAGCGGCGCGCTGTGGCGTGTATCCTCGGCAGCGATCAGGTCCACTTCCGACAGGATACGGGTTGCCCGCGGCGTCATGTCTTCAAGATTACCGATGGGTGTTGCTACTAGATAGATGGTGCCCGCACCGTTTGACACAGTCCTTGCCTCGCTTGATACTCTGATGCCGTTTATACCCCATTTATCCAGCGAGTTTGACCAAAATAACTATGGTAGCCAACAAAAGAGCACTGCTCGCCCTCAGTCTGTTGTTCATCGGCGCATTGCTGTTGGCCGGCTGCGAAACAACACCAAAAGCCCCTGCTGAAGAACCGGCCTCTGCTGAAGCCGCCGCGCGCGCTATCACCAGCGGCGAATATGTTCGCGCTGCCCAGGAGTTTGAGCGACTGGCACAAACAGCAACCACACCAACCAGGCAACATTACCAGCTTCGCGCGATCGAACTGTACCTGAAAGCTGGTCAGACCAACGAGGCGCGCAAGAAGATTGGCTCACTAAATGTAGATGGACTGGACCCCAGTTTTCGCGCGCGCAAACGCGTGATGGAAGGTCAGCTCGCTGCCTCCGAAGGGGATTACGCCCGTGCAGTAATTCTGCTGAATGCCGCCCGGCGGGTACCGAATCTGAGCCCGGAATTGATGGCCGATATTCACTGGATTCGCGCTCAGGCGCACATGGCCCTGGGCAAACCCTTTACCGCATCCTGGGACCTGATGCAGCGGGAGCGTTACCTGGTCGACAAGAAAGCGATTGAACAAAACCAGCTGCAGTTGTGGAAAATACTCACTTCGCTCCAGCGTGCAGAGTTGCGCACCAAACAACAACAGACTCGCGATCCGATGCTGGCCTCGTGGATAGAACTGGCATTGATCAGTATCGAAAACAGTGGTCGACCGAGGTCACTGGCGATGGCAGTGGAACAATGGAAGCAACGCTATCCCGAGCACCCGATTTCGCCTGCGCTTCTGGCAACAATCACCAGCCAGAGGCCAACGCTCATTGGGCGAGTCGATCGCATCGCATTGTTACTGCCCCTGACTTCACGCCATGGTCGCGCGGCACAAGCCGTGCGCGATGGATTTATGGCAATGGATCGCGCCAATAACGACCCGGATAAACCACGAGTACAGATTTACGATATCGGTGACAATCCCGATGCTGCCGACGACTACTACAAACAGGCGGTAAAAGAAGGAGCACAATTAATTGTCGGGCCGCTGGGCGTTGAAGCGGTTGAGCGCGTCGCTCGACGGACCGACCTGTCGGTACCAACACTGTTGCTAAGCCATACACAAAGTGACATCGAATCGCCCAACGTCTACCAGTTTGGTTTGCCACCAGAACAGGAAGCGCAACAGGCAGCAGAACGTGCCTATCTCGATGGCTATCGCCAGGCTGCTGTATTGTTCCCGGAAAATGACTGGGGCAAGCGCATGCAGGTAGCTTTTACCGATCATTGGCAGCGTCTCGGCGGTATACTTATCAAGAGCCAACCATACGATCCGAAGGCCGGCGACTACTCCCAGCCGATTCGTGATTTGCTGAATATTTCGCAAAGCATGGAACGAAAACAGTTGTTGCAGAATCTATTGAAGCAGAAACTGGAGCTGGAACCGCGTGCGCGTGCCGATATCGATTTCATATTCCTTGCCGCCGACCCGATTCGCGGGCGCCTGATAAAGCCACAACTGAATTACCACCAGGCAGCGAAAATCCCGGTTTATGCCACATCACACATTTATCTCGGAAAACCGGATTCGGCCAAAGATGCCGACCTGAATGGTGTCATCTTCGGCGACATGCCGTGGATGCTGCTGGGCAACCCGCGCATGGAGAGTCTGCGTGAAAAGCTGCAACAGAACTGGCCGTATGCCTATTCACCCTATGATCGGTTGTTTGCACTGGGCGTCGATAGCTACGCCGTGATCCCGCATCTTGGCCGAATCGCCTCAAGCGAATCGGTCAGGTTCAACGGTGTTACCAGCGGACTTTCTGTCGACCGTCACGGTCGCTTGCACCGGCAGCTAATCTGGGCCAGGTTCCGCCGCGGCGTACCCCGTATTCTGGACACGTTTGTCAAATACAAGGAACATCTGGATATCAGCGATGGCAAGGACGCCGCCAAAACACCTGAAAAGCGGTCAAGCAGCTGAAGACCACGCGCTGCGTTATCTGACCAGGCATGGTCTGAAACTGCTGACCCGGAACTATCGCTCGCCTCATGGGGAAATCGATCTCATCATGCATGAGCGGGGCACGCTGGTGTTTGTTGAAGTGCGCTATCGAAGGAGCACGAAGTTCGGCCTGGCGGCGGAAACAGTCGACGCCCGCAAACAGGCCAGGCTGCGAGCGACCGCCGAGCACTATCTTTTGAACATTAAAGGTACCTCCGACCAGCCCTGTCGATTTGACGTGGTGACCCTTGGAGGCAACCCGGTCAAGGGAACCGTAGACTGGTATCCCGATGCTTTCTGAACAGGATTGGAACTGATGAGCCAAAACAGACCCGACCAGGACAACGCCGCATTGATTTCGCGCGTGAACACCAACTTCCAGCAGCACCTGGAAACGGTCCAGTCGCACATCGATGAACTGGCGCCACTGATTACTCAGGGCGCCGAATGCATGATTCAGGCACTGCTTTCTGACCGCAAGGTGCTGGCCTGTGGCAATGGCGGCTCGGCTGCCGACTCGCAGCACTTCTCCTCCGAGTTACTCAACCGCTTTGAACTGGAGCGTCCAGGCTTGCCGGCGATCGCGCTGACCACGGACAGTTCTACCCTGACGTCTATCGCCAATGATTACAATTACGATGACATTTTTTCCAAACAGGTACGTGCACTGGGTAAGCCTGGCGATGTATTGCTGGCCATCAGCACCTCGGGAAATTCACGCAACGTGGTCCGCGCAGTGGAAGCAGCGCACGAGCGGGACATGGCGGTGGTTGCGCTGAACGGTCGTGATGGCGGTCAAATTGCAACCGCCCTTGGCGAACATGACGTAAATATTTGCGTACACGGGCCATCTACTGCGCGTATTCAGGAACTGCATATCATCGCCATTCACTGCCTGTGTGACCTGATTGACTATCGTCTGCTAGGGCACGCATGAGTTCGAGCCAGTCCAAGATTGTACCGGACCATCGATCCCTGTCCGGTCGACTTGCCAGCCTCGAGCATCCAGTAGTATTTACCAATGGCTGTTTCGATATTCTGCATCGTGGTCATGTCGCCTATCTCGAGGAGGCCGCGGCCCTTGGTCGCAGCCTCGTAGTCGGTGTCAACAGTGACGAGTCTGTTCGCCGCCTGGAGAAAGGGAAGGATCGCCCGATCAACCCGCTTGAAGACCGAATGGCCATTGTTGCCGCACTTGGCTGCGTGTCCCTGGTTATTCCGTTTGAAGAAGACACTCCCCTCGAGCTCATCAGGATGGTGCAGCCGGATCACCTGGTAAAGGGTGGCGACTGGTCAACCGACAATATTGTTGGCGCTGACCTGGTTATCGCCAACGGCGGGCAAGTGCATTCACTTCCGTTCAAATATGAAAGATCTACCACTGATCTGCTAAAGCGCATACGTGAGCACCACTGATCCCCATCAGGCCTTCGTTAAAGCTTTGATAGATGGCGTTGGTCAAGACAGTGTATTGACCAACGACGCGGATGTCTGGGCCTACGGTCAGGATAATTCACGCAAGCACAGCAAACCATTGGCGGTGGTGCTGGCAGACAACCCTGAGCAGGCGAAAACAACGGTCAAACTGTGCTACGAGCACGAGGTCCCCTTGACCGTCCGCGGCCGCGGCACCGGCACGGCCGGTGGCGCAATCCCCGCCAGCAACGGCATCGTCCTGTCACTGGAACGCATGGACAGGATTTTGCGCCTCGATCCGGCAAACCGCTTTGCCCAGGTGCAGGCCGGTGTGCTCAACCAGACGGTACAGGATACGGTTGCAGAAAACGGTTTCTTCTGGCCACCCGACCCAACCAGCGCAGCCTTTTGCACCGTCGGCGGCAATGTCGCAGTCAATTCTGCCGGCCCGCGGGCATTGAAATACGGCACCACGCGGGACAACGTACTCGGGCTAAAAGCCATCACCGGTACCGGTGATGAGATTCACACTGGTGTTTACACCACCAAGGGCGTGGTCGGTTATGACCTGACCCG
>JAJDNE010000076.1 GCA_022340825.1 Acidiferrobacterales bacterium
CGCGTCAGTACCTCACTTAAGCCAACCGAACCGTCACTCGGTTCCGCCTGGGCAACTCCGAAACTCGCGGTAACGTTGAGCAGTTCACCCTCAACCAGTACGGGTTTCTGCTCTGCATGCTTCCGCATTTTCTCCGCCAGAATCTCGCCGCCCGCAATGCCACCGGTCGTCAACACCAGAAATTCCTCACCACCGATACGAAATACGAAATCACTTACCCGGGAGCACTCTTTCATGATCCCCGAGAAATGTGCCAATACCTGGTCGCCGTTTACGTGGCCGTATTTGTCATTTATTTCCTTGAAGTGATCAAGATCAGCGATGATTACAGTCAGGGTTTTACCACGTCGCTCGGCATCGGCGGCGAGCTTGGGATAGAGATCATACAAATGGCGGCGATTATACAAACCGGTCAGCGCATCTGTGGTGGCCTGCTCTTCCAGCTGAGAGTGGACGCGTTCTACCTCATCCTGCTTTTCGCGCAGACGTGTAACCATGGCCTGAAACTGGTTGATCAGGTAACCGATCTCGTCTTTTGCCTGGCTGGGCCGAATATCGGGAAACCTGCCTTCGCCGACATGTCGCATCACCGCCACCAGGCGGCCAATCGGTCCGCTGAAGTTGCGAATCATGGCAATACCGAGGACAAGAATAGCGACGCTGCCACCAAGCGCGAGCAGAAGCATCTGCATCCTTATTTTGTCGAGTCGACCGGTAAGCTCGGGACTGGAAAAGCCAAACCAGATGTCAGGTACGCTGACGTTGCGACCGGCATATTCGATACGGCGTACCAGGTAGTGATCGTGACCCAGATGCACCTCATCCCGTGCAGGAGAAAATCCACGACCGGCAAGACCTTCTTCCAGAGATGAACGTTGAATCAAACCATCTTCGACAACGAAAATCTGGCCATAGCCTGCCTTTCGCGATGCTGCAATCAATCGTGCGTCCAGCACTTGCGTTAATACGACGCTGCCCAGGAAACGATCCTGGTAAATTACTGGCACCATCATCGCCATCTCAACGCCGGTTGGTGAGTTGAAATAAAACAGCTCGTCCAGCGGCTGTGAATCCTTGTGGCGCTTGCTTGCGTGCGCGATCAGTTGAGGGTCAGGATTGCCAATCAGCACCCGTCCTTTCTGTGAAATAATGGCCGCCTGGTGATAAGGCAGCCAGCCAAACTGGCGCTGAAACAGGTTAGCCAATGGTTTGCTCTCGGTGCCGACATTGACGACGACGAACATATATTCCTGTAACTGGATATTATTACTGATCATCCGCGCACTCTGCTGCAGTTCGTGCTCTTCCAGTTTTATTTTTCCTTCGACCTCCGCAACGAACAGGCCGATATTACGATTGGCACTATCGAGAATGGCGTCCCGGCTCTGGCTGTAAAAATAGAACAACACGCCGATCAGAAACACCTCCAGCAAAACGATATAGAGGATCAATCTGTTTCGATATGTCTGAGGGGGAGCCATAACAGTCTAGTTAAGCGGAACCAGTTCGTATTTTCTGGCGATGTCTCTGAATTCCGGTCCGGTTTGTACCTGGCTGATAATGGATTTGACAGTCGCCGAGGCCGTTTTACTGGCGACCGCGCCAAGCTGACGATAAAAAGGATATCTGCCTGCTGCGAGGTTGGCGGCGGTCGGTGCAACGCCTCCGACACGAATCGCCTTCACCTGGCTCTGATGATCAAAAATCCAGGTCGCACCAGTGTGGCCCAGCCCGCCGGCAAAATCCGACACGGTTTTGACCATCTCGGCTGCGCTCTTTACGTTCAGGCGATCCTGCCGAAACTGTTTGGCGTCTGGCAAGATGGTCTTCCAGTGACCCGGCCGATGCTTACAGTGTAAGCGAGTTACTACAACCACCGGTTTGTCGGCGCCCCCTACCTGTTTCCAGTTGGTGATTTCACCGCTAAACAGGGCGCGCAATTGCTTGACCGAGAGATTGGTGATCGGATTGGACCGATGTACCAGGATAAGGATCGGTTCGTTGGCGATTGGATATAGCACGATGCCTTCCTTGCTCTGTTCTTCCCGGGCAAGATCACAGCAAACAAAACCAAACGTCTCGTGGTCGTCACGATTCAGTTTCGCTGTCTTGATGCCGGCATTACAACCCATGCCGAGCATCGATTCCTTGCCGAAAAGATGAATCGTCCGACCAGACTTGTGCTCCAAAGCGGGCCTGAGATCGTTAAATATTACCCAGGAGAAATGCGCACCGGCGCCGGTGATCGTTGGCTTGTCAGCGCCAATCACCTGCGAGTCGGCGGCGCCGACTGAATTCGTTACGATCAAGAAAATCGCGCTGGCCAGCGCGATTCTTAAGGCCAACATACTACCCCCCTCCTTGAATAGTGGATCCCTGCCCTTACCGATTCTGCTAATTATTGTGCGTGGCGAGACTGAATTTCCGCCACATCACTTTTTATATAGTGTAGTAGAAAAACTGCCCCGTGCGCAGCCCGGGGCACTGGAACTGGCTATTTATCTAGCCCTGGAACAGAACTTCGCACACGCGATCGATGTGGGATTCAGGCATTCCTGGGTAAATCGGCAGTGAAAGTGCCTCGGTCGAGGCGTGTTCGGCGACCGGCAGGCTGCCAGGTTGGTAATTCAGACCACTATAGACTTCCTGCAGATGAAGCGGCTTCGGGTAGCACAGGGAAGAACCGATCTGGTTGTCTGCAAGACGCTGGCGACAGGCATCACGGTCTTTCAAGCGCACCGTGTACAGGTTATAGGCGTGCCCTCCCCATCCCGGCTGCTCCGGCAACGCAAGCACCTTGCCGGCCAGTCGCTCAGCATAGGCCGAGGCAACCGCCTGGCGTCCGGCCACCGCATCATCGATGGTACGGAGCTTGATCCGCAACACTGCCGCCTGGATCTCGTCCAGCCTACTGTTATAGCCGACTTCCGAATGCATGAACGGGGCGGTCGCGCCATGGTTGCGCAGGCGCAACAGGTGCTCGGCAACATCATCACGATCCGTGGTAATAATACCGCCATCGCCATAGCAACCGAGAACCTTGGTCGGGTAAAAACTGAAGCAACCGGCATCACCGAGGCTGCCAACTTTTTTATCACCTACCGAGGCAGCGAACGCCTGGGCGCAGTCTTCGACGATTGCCAGGTTGTGATCATCGGCTATTTTCTGAATCTCGGTCATATTGGTCGGGCAACCAAAAATGTGCACAGGAATAATCGCCTTGGTCTTGTTGGTAACCAATGATTTCACACTGGCCGGATCAAGCGTGTAGTTGTCAGGAAAAATATCCGCAAATACCGGGGTCGCGCCCACGACATTCACTGCTTCCGAGGTTGCGTAAAAGGTATAGGGTGACGTAATCACTTCATCACCGGGACCAATGCCCAGTGCACGCAGGGATAACACCAGCGCGTCAGTACCGTTAGCAACCGAGACCGCATGTTTTACGCCGACGTAGCTCGCGATCTCCGCCTCAAAGGCCTTGACGTTGGGACCAAGGATAAACGCCCCGCTCTGCCCGGTGGCACGAATGGCCTCAAGCCATTCTTCCTGCAGCTGGGAAAACTCTGTTGTTAGATCCAGATAGGGTACTGACGTTACAGCGGAAGACATTCGGCCATTTTCTCCTTTACAAGCAAGGCGACACGAAGCGCCTCGAGTCCGACACGGCCTGTTACCAATGGCGTGCTGCCGGTACGGATGTTGTTAATAAAATCTTGCAGTTCGGCATTGAGTGGAAGTTTGGGTTCAACTTGCAGGCGCTCAGTCACAATTTCCGGCCATTCGTCATCTGCACTCTTGCGTTTTGCCGTTGCGATGTCGAGGCACTGGTCGGTGTAGTCGAGACCATAATAATGCTCATGCTCAAACACACGAATGCGACGGAATTTTTTATTCGACACTCGGCTGGCGGTAACGTTAGCAACAGCACCATTTTCAAATTCGATACGCGCGTTGGCGATGTCAACATGACTGGTGATCACCGGTGATCCCATGGCGGACAACGTTTTGATCGGGGATCCCACCAGCTCCATCACGATATCGATATCGTGAATCATCAAATCGGTCACAACGTCGACATCAGTGGCACGGGCAACAAATGGACCAAGGCGGTGCACTTCAATAAAGCGTGGCGCAGTGACCCGTTCTGCCAAAGCCATGACACCGGCGTTATAACGCTCCAGATGTCCGACTTGAAAAATTACGCCGCTCTTTTCCGCCAGCTCCACCAGCTCCAGCGACTCTTCGTAGCTTGGTGCGATCGGCTTTTCCAGCAGCATGTGGATATTTTTTTCCAGGAACGGGCGAGCGACTTCCAGGTGTAGCTCGGTGGGCACGACGATGCTGACCGCATCAATCTTGTCGATCAGGTCCTGACTGGTGGTATAGGCCGGGCAGCCGCATTCATCGGCCACGGCCTTGGCCGCCGCTTCATTCACATCAACAATGCCGACCAGATCGACGTCTGGCATGTCGTTATAAATACGGGCGTGGAACTTGCCGAGATAGCCGGTACCGACTACCCCTACGCGTAATCTTTCTGCACCTGCTTTGGCAGATGGTGTCTCGGGAGATGTCATCGATACCTGCTGAGAAGAGGAAAAAGCCACTAGGGTTGCTGCGGATTATACATAGACGCCAGCCCCCAACAAACAGGTGCCTCAGACGTCGATCAGCGTATACGAACTGGATTCAACGAAAATTCGGTATAGATCCCGGTCGATTTTGCCCGCCTTGGCCTCCTCTCCGAGGATATCCAGCGCTCGCTCGCTGGGCACCGCCTTTTTGTAGGGGCGATCTGGTGCAGTCAGGGCATCATAGATATCAGCGATGGTCATAATCCGCGATTGCACCGGGATTTCCTGTCCGGACAGACGCCGCGGGTAACCGCTGCCATCCAGCTTTTCGTGGTGGGCAAAGGCGATATCGGGCAGCTTGGCCAGGTTGCGGGTCCAGGGAATCAGGCTAAGAAATTCGTAGGTGTGGCTGACGTGCGATTCTATCTGTTCTCGCTCCTCCGGCGAGAGGCTGCCCTTGGACAGCGACAGGCTGGCAAATTCAAACTCCTGGAGTAGCGGCAACCGATGTCCTTCCTGATCGGGAAAAGAGTATTCGCGAATAGCGTTGAGACCTGCCGACGCCTCCTCGTGCAGTACGGTTGGTCGATTGGCCTCGATGATCGTCTGGTAAAACTGCTTCAGGCGATCGTCTTCCTCGGCGAGCATGGCTTCAATATCGCGACGACGCGCCCTGAGTTCTTCTGTCGCCATCTCACCTGCTTCGTACAGGTCCAGGATTTCGCGAAAAGCATTGCGGCCAAGACTGGTACGCGCATACTGAAAACGCTGCTCGATCAACTCGAGTTGATGCGGGTACAGCTTGTCGGCCTTGACCAGCACGTTCTCTCGCACACCGACCTTGCCGAAATCGTGTAGAAGAGCGGCATAGCGAATCTCTTGCAGCTGATCCTTGCTGAAGCGAACACCGCGCACGCTTTGCAAGTCGCTGCTATCGGTTGCCTTGCTCAAACGTTCGGTAAATTCGGCAACACGGAATGAGTGACCGGCGGTGGTCGGGTCGCGTGCCTCAATGGCTTGCACCGACGCGCGAATAAACCCCTCGAACAGCTTCTCAATATCTTCGTAAAGAATACTGTTTTCCAATGCCACACCCGCCTGCCCCGCCAGCGCCTCGGCAACAGCGACACTAGCCTCATCGAATGGCAGTACGTTGTTTTCAAAATCTGCTTTCGACGCCAGCAGCATTTCAGAATCTGCCTTGCGATTGATCAACTGCAATACACCCACTACTTCGTTGGCCTTGTTTGTAAGTGGCAGTGTCAACATCGAACGCGTGCGGTATTTCAGACTGCGGTCTGGCGCCGGATTAAATTTGTATGGTGCGTCTTTCGGGATTTCGTAGGCGTCGTCGACGTTGATGATCTCACCGGTGCGCGCGACATAACCGGCAATGCTGTATTCGCCGACCAGCGCCATTTGTGCGTTTGAAGTGGACTGGGTCGAGGCATTTTGTAACAAGCGGAAATAGAGATTGCCCTCCTTGTCGCGGGTATAGATGGAAGAACCGTCCGCACCAGTCAAGTGCCGCGCCTGAGTCAGCACCAGATCCAGCAGTGTATCGAGATTTTTCTCCGATGCCAGAGCGCGCCCTATCTCGAGAATTTTCTCCAGTGTCTCGGCAGTACGAATGTGTCGACGATCGCGTCGAGACAAATCCAGCGCAGTTTTAAATGCCGTAATAATGGTTTCAGGGCTAGAATCTATTCCGACTGCCGCGCAGACACCGGGATGGGTAAGCAGGGATTTTTCGACAATCTGATCTTGTGCGAGTAAGAGCACGACGCGCACTTCCGGGCAATGTACGCCCGACAACAATACCCGGGCATCATCGGGCGAGAGCAAGGCAACATCGCGACATTCATTGGCGAGTTGATCGACTCGGTCAAAGGCGCGAAACGTTACCGCCGGAAACGCGGCGCGCAGTTCCGGACTGAATTGGGACTCGCTGGATGCCCAAACGACGGCTGATGTCGACGAATTCACGCGGCTATTGTCTTCCTTATTAAGTGGCTGCTTTCCGTACCCCGGTGCTTGAGGCATTGTACGCTAATGCAATAAGCTACGCCCGCTCATGTTTACCGGGTTTAATTCATGGCGACAAGATCCGCACTGATTACTGGCTGCTCTACCGGCATCGGTCGTTGTCTCGCCGAGGGTCTGCACGCGCTCGGCTATAGAGTCTTCGCCACCGCACGCAAGCCTGGCGATGTAGACGAACTGAATCGTATCGGACTGGAGAGTCTTCAACTGGACCTGGATGACAGCCACTCGATTCAGCAGGCGGTGGAGACGATCCTGGAACGCACGGGTGGTGAATTGTACGCGCTGATAAACAACGGCGCCTGGGGCCAACCGGGTGCCGTCGAAGACCTGGGTCGCGATCTGTTGCGCAAACAGTTTGAGACCAATCTCTTCGGTACCCAGGAACTTACCAACCTCGTGTTACCCGCAATGCGCAAGCAAGGCTTCGGTCGCATTGTCCAGATCAGTTCCATCCTCGGCATTACCGCCATGGCCTATCGCGGCGCATACAACGCCAGTAAATTTGCTTTGGAAGGTCTCTCTGACACCATGCGACTTGAATTGCGAGATACCAATATTCACGTCGTGCTAATCGAGCCCGGCCCAATTGTTAGTAATTTTCGAAACAACGCCTATGCTGCATTCAAGGCCAATATCGATGCCGAACATAGCAGCCATCGCGATCGCTATCGCAATATGGTCAAACGTTTCAAGGGAGAGGCCGGGAAAACGCCGTTTACGCTGCCCCCGGAGGCCGTGCTGGTAAAAACGATCAAGGCACTGGAAGCAAAGCGGCCGAAAATTCGTTATGGCGTCACCGTGCCAACGCACGTGTTCGGACTATTTAAACGAATTCTACCGTTCCGTTGGCTGGATGCCATACTTGCTGCGGCCGGTGGGGATGGTAAGCGTTAAATGTAATACCCGTTTAACATTACGGAAATGAGCGTTTTTTCTCAGGATTCTTCTGCAGATAGCCATTCAATCGCTTCATTAACATCAGTCGTATACTTCCCGGCGACCCCCCTGTTAGTCGCCACCATCTCACCAAATTTACCCATTGGATCGCGACCTACGTATGCCATCCGCATTCCTGATATTCCATTTTCGTTTATTTTTTTACGAAATTGCGTAACCAGGAAAGTCACATAATCGAAACTCTGCGTAAGCGTTGCGCCACCTTCTATATTGCGATAATCGACTAAAATTCGATCCTGGTTATGCTGAATTGCGTAATCGATTGTCTCGATGAGTAGTGTCTTGGCTTCTGGCAGGTCATAGATCCCTTCGATCACGACATCGAGGTATTTTTCTTTTAATTGATATTCGATCCGCAATTTCATATTCAGAAGTCCGGAGATAGCCTCGATGACAAGAGATTATTATATGTTTATAGACTATAAACGCGGGATTTGTACATGAATGGAAACAGCACCTGAGCGATGAACACCTGCTTACTTGAACAACGTTCAATCATAGTCTTCATTCAGCGACCTTAAGAAGGCCGTCAATGCCGGTATGTCGGAAGACTCAATCGTCATGTTTTTATATTCCGGCGCCGCGTTGCGCAACTGATTGCGACTGGCCAGCTGCACCATCTCCACATAAAACGTCATGACGCTTTCCAGTGAATCAAAGGCACCATTGTGCATGTATGGGTTTGAGTGCCCCAGGTCACGCAACAATGGTGTTCTAAACCGGGCAACCGTTTCCGGGAGTAGCGATTCCTGCGTGCAGTCAGTTTTTTCCTGCCCTTGCTTCGTTGAACGCTGTGCACACATAAACGCCGTGAGACGCTCCTGTGGTTTCGGTATGTCGGGATTGCCAAACACGTTCCACATCCCCAGGTCTGTGTAGCCTGCCTTTAGCTTGTTCGCCGGACTCCGGAAGCGATCTGAGGCAGTTACATGCTGGGGCGTCGCCGGTAGATACTGATCATATTGGCGATTTCGCGCTTTCAGTCCGGGGATATGAAGTTCAGCAAACGTACCGCTACCGTGGATAGCGTCGTATTCCTTTTGCGCGACACCGGTATTGTGAAAGCCAAAGTCGCTAAAAGCCGGGGCCGTATGACAGGCAATACAGTTCCCTGCATGTTTGCCCGACTGCCGAAAAAATATTTTCATTCCTTCCAGCTCTTTCATACCAAAGACGAACGGTTGCTGGTGATACTTGAACGACCCCTCGCTAGCCGAGACGAATTCCGGTGCTTTCAATTCATTGACCAGGGTGATCAGTCGCTGACTGTAGGCCAGGTTGGTTTCTCCCTTTTTCGCTCGTGCGGGTAATCCGTTTTTTTTCAAGAAATGATCAAACGGCGAACCGGTATATTGCCCCTTGTCACCACGCTCGAATGTGAGGTCGCGCATGTAT